>NZ_JBJKOP010000001.1:0-7305 GCF_046707225.1 Caproicibacter sp.
TTCGAATCCTTCTTCCGCAGCCAGGCTCCGTTTTCGGGGCCGTATTTTTCGAGGTGTGGCTCAGCTTGGTAGAGCGCTACGTTCGGGACGTAGAGGCCGCTGGTTCGAATCCAGTCACCTCGACCAAAAAATCCATGTGTTAGGGTGCGAACCCACACATGGATTTTTTATATCCGCTGTGATATAATATTTATTCATTATTTTGGTATTGTAACAGGTGAAGATTTCAATGTATATGGGAAATTTATTTTATTGGAATGATAAATTTGAAGTAAGAGGTCAGAAATTGATGCAGCCGGAAGGCTGCCTGGTTAATGATATGATTTGTCTTCCTAAAAACGGAAGAGCTTTGGACTTGGCTTGCGGTGACGGGCGCAACGCGATATTTTTGGCTGCACACGGCTACAAAGTAACTGCTGTTGATTTCAGTAATATCGCTATTGAAAGATTAAGCCGGTTTGCTTCAGAAAAACAATTGAAGATAAGCGTATTGCAAAAAAATCTTTGTGCAGAAGAATCCTACCTTGATTTAGGGGAATTTGACTTAATTCTTATTAATCATTATCGTTTAGAGAATAATATTTACCCTATTTTAGAACGACATTTGAAACAAGACGGAATTTTATGGGTAAATGGTTTTTGTGAAGTACCGGAAGATAATTCTGATATTAAGCACGAAGATATTATTACTCCAATAGATTTTCATGGGCTGAAGCTATTAACTTGTGAGAGTAAGAAAAATTATAGAATTGGTATGAGAAAATTTATAAGGTATATCTGGAGAAAGCCTGTTTAAAAATCTCTATGAGGCCAAAGAAATCATTGAAGACTGGCGAAATGAATATAACCACCTTCGGCCGCACGGTTCTCTGAATAATTTGACGCCAACAGAATATGCCAAGAAGGTTTCAGGGTGATTTCTAACTTTCTATCTGGACGACTTTGACTGAATGAGAACCGGCCGGCGCAGCCCAGAAGCCCCGGGGACTGTCAGTAATCGGAAATATTAAGGCCGTTTTGGAGTGGCGGATTATTTCATTAAGAGCGGTGAAGATTATGCAAATTGACGCAGTAGACGAATTTAATAAAGAAGGCCATTTGATCTATTCGAGCAATTTTATTGGTGCTTATGTTCGCGGCAAAACGCAAGAAAAAGCTTTGCAGAAGTTTTCTTCTGAAATTGCGCAGTATTGCCGCTGGCTTGGAACCTATCGGGAAGATGGAGAATGCACGGTTTCCATTATACAGAAAAAGCAAAGTGATTTGCAAATATGCGACGCAGATTCCGATGTGCTTTTCGAAAGTGAAATTGCTCCTCTTACAATGGAGGAATACAAAAAACTGTATGCTTTAGCCATGAAGTCTGCATGGGATTTTTTGACTCTGTATCGCTCGATTCCCATAAAGGATAAGTCGGTAGTTCAGCCGAGAAAAACGTTTTACGGGATGATACCGACTACCGCCGAAGAAATGTATGTGCATACAAAGAACGTGAACAATTACTATTTTGGAGAAATCCAGGTTTCTGCTGAAAATGAGCCTGATATTTACACTTGCCGGCTTCGCGCTTTTGAAGAATTGGAAAAGCAACCGGATTTTTTGAAAAACATAGTCTTTGACGGAAGTTATGGAGAACAGTGGTCGCTGCGAAAAGTATGCCGCAGATTTGTTTGGCACGACCGAATTCATGCAAAAGCAATGTTCAAAGCTGCCGTAAAATTATGCGGAAAAGATGAGATTGCAAATCCATTTTATTTCGCAATATGAGTATTACGGGAAGTTGGCAAATAGCATAGATAAAACGGTGAGATTTTATTTTCCGTCCTACGCAGAGCCGGACTGGCGCATGGCCTTGGCAGCCGAATCTGCGCGCAACTCAAAGGCTCGCCGCCAAACTGAAAACGACTCTTTCCTGCCGGGTTTTCGAACCCGGCATTTTTGCACCCTCTCACGGGTGGTTTTGTGCGCCTACTAACGACCGTACAGCCGTACATCGGGATGGTCATTTTATGGACACCTCTTTGACGCCGCCGGCCTTGATATTTTCCGCCACTGCTTTCATGTCCGCTTTGTCATCGGCGCTTAGGCGGTCCCTGTCCTGTGTGACAAAGCTATATTTATTAACGAAAGCATGATAAAATGAGGAGAAGCGAAGGAAAATCAGTAGGGGTTTTGCCGGGATCGATCGTCTTTTAGAAAAAGACGAATTTATGAATAGAGGAAGAAATTAAAGATGAAAGATCTGCCAAGCATGCAGGAATTGGACAATTTTATTGTATACTGCAAGGTGCAAAACTTCACCCTTGCGGCAAAACAAGCGAACATCACGCAGTCGGCGTTTAGCTTTCAAATGAAAAAGCTAGAGGAAACGTTAGGAACTAAGCTGATATTTAGAAACAACCGTGGCAGTCATCTCACTCCGGAGGGAGAATATTTTTATGAAAAAATCAATAAGATCATGCCGGAACTCTTCCAAACAATTTATGAGCTGCAACAGGCGAGTAGTGAAAAAACATTGGAACTCAAAGTTGGTGTAATGACTTCTTTGGGAGACATCCTGATGAACCGGCATGTAAACTATTATCAGCAGAATAATAAAAATCTGTTTATTACCGTATACAGCATGGAAAAGGATGAGTTAATTCATTCCCTGAATAACGGGATTATCGATATAGCATCTGCTTTTCTTTTGGAGGACAGTAAGGTTGATAGCTTTGGAAAAACAAAATTCCGTACCGACAATATGGTTTATTATGCTCCAAATATAAATAATTTGCAGGATACGGTTGATATCCAAACGATGATGAAATACCCGCTGGTTAAATATCCGCCGAATTATTTTATGAGCGATGTTAATGAACGGTATTTCAGTCGGATTGGTCAAATGCCAGTTATCGCGGCGCAGCTTTCTTCACCGTATTCTATTATCCAGTATTGTCAGGAAAACCGCGCAGGCACGCTTCTAACAGAGCGTTTGCTCAATACGATGAACGTAAACACGGGCGAAGGCTATTATGCAATCAATCCGGCTGATTCATTAAATGTCTATTTGGTATATAAAAAAGATAATCCTAAATATTTCGGGATGAAATCATTTATCGATTATATTAAAAGCTTATATAAAGAATAGAGCTTCGGCAGGCCTAAAACGGAAATTTATGCCAGCAGTTTTTCTTATCACAGCCATCTTTTAATCTGTCTATACAATTGTATCACGGTGAACTATAATGCTTCTTGTTAGATTACAGCATTTCCAATTTTGATTGAGCATATGAGCATGTCCCTCCCCTCGCCGAAGGCGTGGGAGGGACATGAGTAAATTCTACAATTCAACTGGAATTGCTGTAGGTACAAGTTGCAACAAGTACTAAAAAAGCGAATGCAGGGAGAATGCTATGAATTATGTTAATCTTGATCTGCCTTATGACAGAAAAGTAATTACGGCTCAATTTGAAGAGAAAAATTTATCTGGAGTTCTGCGCTCAAAATCAGACAGCTTTCACGCGGATCAGTCGGAAAATGAACTGGTTGAAGAATCTCTTGATCACCCGATCGGTTCTCAAAAACTGGAAGAGTTAGTCCGCGGGAAAAAGAACATTGTTATCATTAGTTCGGATCATACCCGCCCGGTTCCCTCTAAGATTATTACGCCCATTTTGCTTCGTCGCATCAGAAGCGTCGAACCGGAAGCGGATATTAAAATCCTTGTTGCAACAGGTTTTCACCGTCCCTCTACAAGGGAAGAATTGGTTGAAAAATATGGGAAAGAAATCGTTGAAAACGAGCAGATTATCATGCATGTTTCTACGGATGATTCCGTTATGGTGAAAATCGGTACACTCCCGTCAGGCGGGCCGCTGATTATTAATCGTGTTGCAGCTGAGGCTGATTTGCTGATTTCTGAAGGATTTATTGAATCGCATTTTTTTGCGGGATTTTCAGGCGGCCGCAAATCTGTTTTGCCGGGAATTGCATCCTATAAGACTATCATGGCAAATCATTGCGGCGAGTTTATCGATTCACGTTGGGCACGCACCGGCAACCTTGAACATAATCCGATTCATGAAGATATGGTATACGCAGCAAAAAAAGCAGGACTGAAATTCATTTTGAATGTTGTTTTAAATAATAAAAAACAAATTATTGCTTCCTTTGCCGGTGACTGCGAAAAAGCACATCTTAAAGGCTGTGACTTTGTTCGGGATCTGTCAAGAGTCAATAGAATTCCATGTGATATTGCGGTTTCCACGAACGGCGGCTATCCGTTGGACCAGAACATTTACCAGGCCGTAAAAGGAATGACAGCCGCGGAGGCAACCAACAAAGAAAACGGTGTTATTATCATGGTAGCCGGATGTGCCGACGGACACGGCGGCGAAGGCTTTTATAAGAATCTTGCCGATGCGAAAACTCCGCAGGAGTTCTTAAATAAGGCTGTTGAAACAAAACGGCAGGATACAATTCCGGATCAGTGGTCTTCGCAGATATTAGCGCGTATCCTTTCGAAGCATCATGTCATTATGGTTTCAGACCTCGTAAATCCGAAATTGGTTTCAGATATGCATATGGAGCTTGCAACAACGTTCGAGCAAGCACTGAACCGCGCCTACGAAATAGAAGGCAAAGATGCTAAGATTACCGTTATTCCGGACGGTCTTTCTGTAATAGTAGAATAATGTGATAGAAACAAAAGAAAGAAGTGTAAATTGTGCATTACAGTCTGGCAGTCAGGGCAGTATGTGAGATGATCGGTACGGCTATTTTGATCTTATTTGGCAACGGCGCTGTGGCGAATGTTGATTTGAAGGGGACCAAAGGTTACCATAATGGGTGGATTCTGATCGCGATCGGCTACGGCGTGGGCGTTATGATTCCGGTTCTTATGTTTGGCCCAATCAGCGGAGCCCAGATTAATCCGGCTATGACGCTGGGGCTGGCGGTAAACGGTCTTTTTCCATGGTCGGAGGTATTGATCTACATCATAGCGCAGCTTATCGGCGCGATGCTTGGTCAGATCGCTTTGTTTGCAATTTATTATCCGTTTTACAAAAAGACGGAAGATGCCAGTCATATCTTGGGCACATGTTCGACAATTCCGGCCGGCGATTATTTCAACGGCTTTATTGCAGAGTTTTTCGGCACATTTCTGCTGGTCTTAGGAGCCATGTTCATTTTAAATTCGACCGCGTTAAAATCAACAGTAGGGATCGGTCAGCTTGCTCTTGGATTTCTTGTCTGTACATTGGTTGCTTCGCTTGGCGGTCCTACCGGTCCGGGACTTAATCCGGCTCGGGATTTAGGCCCCAGAATCGTACATAGTATGCTCCCTTTGGCGAATAAGGGCAAGTCGCAATGGGCTTATGCGTGGATTCCTGTGGTTGCCCCGATTGCGGGCAGCATGATTGCTGTTTTCCTATACAAGATGATAGTCTGACAGCTCAGGCCCTGAGTCATTTTCACTTGAACCGCGAAACGCCACCCATTGCTTTCGCCGGCGGCGTTACTACGGTATGGTTCGATTGCGGGTGGCAAGGCGGTCTTGCAAAGAACTCGGCCGCTGGGCGGGGCCTCAGATGAGCAACCCCGCAGCATTTTTTCATGTTAACCTAAAGCAGTCTGCACCATGCGGAGAAGCGTTCCGCTTCGGTCAAAGGAGAGCTCCCATGCACCGACACCAAGTAGATTCTTGGAAACCGCATATTGTGTTTTCCTCTGGATGGAGGAAGCATCTTCATAACTGATAAACGTGGAACCATTAAAAAGGTACGGTACCATTGCGGTGGCATCATAGAATTTTCGGAAAGAGGTATTTCCGGCATATTTAGATTGAATCGCGTCGTACCCTATTGCAACACCCGATGCAAAATGCTGCCACAGTCCGTTGTTCACATTTGGAACTCCTTGGTATACATATCCGTAAAACGGTACTCCCATCACCATCTTTTTCGCCGGAAAGCCGTGATTCAACCAGCTGCGAACCGCACCGTCCACACTTGATTTATCCTGCGGCGAAGGACCGAACGGTATGGTAAGCGGAGCGTTAAAATCAGTGTATGTATCCCAATTTCCGTGAATGTCATAGGCCATAATCGTTCCATAATCAACATACAGCGCAATATTTGAAATGTCGATGCCTGCAGCGTAGCTGCCGCTTGCCTCACCCGCAAAAGAAAGGATATAGTGTTTGTGATCCGCAATACCCTGCCTGTCCAACTTCTCGCGGAGCGTTTTTAAAAGCAAGCCGAAGTTTGTTTTATCCTCGGGTCGGGAGACATTAGTGCACAGGCCACCTCCCGTCGGATACTCCCAATCAATATCCACTCCGTCAAAACCGTTCGCCTTAATAAAACCGACGACGCTGTCCGCAAAGGCAGTTCGGGAGACATCCGTTAAGGCCATATCGGAAAAGCGCTTTGAATCATCCCACCCGCCAACAGAAATCACGGTTCTCAACGAGGGATAACTTTTTTTCAGCGTTCGGAGTTTATTAAAATTTGAGTAGTCGATATTGTCGTCGCTTACTGCAATCTTGAGATCAGTTCCAATCATGGCAAACGCATAGTTGAGAACTGTTAAGCCGGAAGCATTGACTTTGTCCGGTGTAAACCCGGAGTAAGCCGCCCATCCGCCATAATAGCCGACCATGATACGGGCAGGGTGCAAAAAGGGCAAAGGCACCACAGCAGAAGCGCTACTGGAAGCGGAGGAAGCTGTGCTGGAAGAAGCCGAAGCCGACGTCGCAACAGAAGAAATTGCCGATTTATAAGAAGACGATGCTGCCGAAGATGCAACTGACGAGAATGGCTTTGATTCCGATTGGGAAACCGAAATTGCAGGGGAGGAAGAAGCAGGTGAGATCGTTTTGCCGGGTGGTGCTTCTTTTGCAGCATTGATGATACTCAATGTTTCCACAGCCTTCGATGTTATTCCATTTGTCTTTGCTAAAAGAGTGTCAGCCCTGCTTTGTGGGGTAATCATTGCTAGAACGGTAAATATCAGTGTGGGAATGATAAGCCGAAGCTTTTTCCTAATGAAATACGTTTTCGTATGAATCCCCCTTTTTTTTGGATTGCTCCCATCGATCGAACTTATGACATCAATAGTAACATTGTAAAATTCCCTTTTCAAACATCAAAAATTACCAACACCTTGGTTTGTGATTGGGGCAAAATGGGGGGATGGAGCGGTATCATAGAAGTGCAGAGGTCAAACACCCAAAATGTGATAGAATTAAGGAAAGAATGATGGGGTGTTTGAAATGCGCAAATATGATAAGGAATTTAAAGAAGAAGCAGTCAAACTGTC
>NZ_JBJKOP010000002.1:0-2019 GCF_046707225.1 Caproicibacter sp.
CGCTGGAACGCGGCGTTGAACGCGTGACCGTCGTCTGCCGATACCAGGGGAAAACGGCGGTGACTCTATCAGGAGACCGCGCGCCAAAGAATGTCGGCGCAAGAGACGGGTCCGGAAAAACAGTTTCGCCGGCGCCGTTTTCGAGCTTTGAAGCGCGTTACGCGGACGGGTCAACGGAAGAGATTTCTGCAATGGATAGAAATTCCTGAGGGTTCGGTTTATGATATAACGCTTAAAAACGGCTCCGTGTTAACGGGATTTTTGTATTAAATAATACATTTTTGCAAGATTTAATTTATTATATTGACAAATAATAATTATGATTTATAATATTACTGAGGTGATTCCAATGGGCGGTCTGTACTTCTCGCCATCTTCAGTGAATAGATGCCCAGTAAATTCAATCCATCAGAAAGAGGCGGGGCAGAGATGATCTCCTGCCTCTTTCACTTGTTTTAATATATAAAATGGCAAAAAGAAATTTAGGGGGCATTCATTTGCAAAACACGGAGAAACTGCGGCGGCTTCGAATTCCGGCTATGCTGCTGGCAGCATTAGCCGTGGGGGCGGTTCTCGGAATTTGTTTCGAGCAGAATGTCGGCGTGAGCCTTTCCGACCGGCTGGCGCGCCGCATCGGGACGGCGAACGCTCGGGTCGTTTCGTGCGCGCGGTCGGGTTCTGCGCTGACGTTCACGCTGGACCTCGGCAACGCTCCGCAGGAACAGGAATCCGCTTCGGCGGCTTCCTTTCCTGCGTTCCAGCAGGGAATGGACTTGGCGAACTACCGCACGGTCATCGGGGCCGTTCAGGAAGAACTGACTTCCAATCCGCTGGAACGCGGCGTTGAACGCGTGACCGTCGTCTGTCAATATCAGGGCAAAACGGCGGTGACTCTAACGGGAGACCGCGCGCCACAGAATGTCGGAGCAAGAGACGGGTCCGGAAAAACAGTTTCACCGGCGCCGTTTTCGAGCTTTGAAGCGCGTTACGCGGATGGGTCCACGGCGGGCATTTCCTTGATGGAGAGCGATTCCTCTGCGTCCGCGCCGTGAAATTGGGCGCGGGCTACCAGGGAATTATTTTTAGACCGGGCCATTTCCGGGTCCATTTTCGCACTTTGAGGCGATAGATTTCTTCCGTAATCTGCGCTTTGTTTGCGCGGACGGTTCCGGAAAACAGATCATCCAGTCCGAACGGGGCGTAAATTTGTAAACAACCGGAGAAATCCATCCGCAGGCCGACTGCGGTCGCGGTTGTAGGCCAGGTGTCAATTGCGTCCTCCAGAGATTCATATGGCTCAATGGGATAGCCGAAATGATCTTCATACCAGAGGTGAACCCGCGCCTCGTTTTTAACGTCCACTGGAATCTTCAGGTCGGAGAAGAGCAGGCAGGCTTCCTGAACCACCGCGTTTTCCGACTCACTTGACAAATCGTCATCAAAGTAAACGAGATCAATGTCACTGATCCCGTAGGCGGGCGGAAGCCCGAACAAATGATTCCAGACGGTTTGCGCGACGCATCCGGCGCCTGCGTAATAATTCGCCAGAGCTAATTGAGGAGCCCGTTCCAGAACTGTTTTTAAAACGGAGTCCTGCAAAATGATTTGTTCCAATGTGGTCCTTTGAGCCGGCGTCATCCTGTTGCCACCCGGCAAACTCATAAAATCACACATCCTTAAGAGATTCTTCTGCTCCGCTTTCGGCGGAGCTTTTTTCATTTTTCAATGGTATAGGACATCCCGGCGCCGAACTGGTCGGACGGGTGTCGAATAAATCCCTGCTTTTCATAGAAAGGTTCCCGGCCGACCGCCGCCATCAGATTGACGCGAACCATTTCCCCGTCTTCCAGCATGGTGCGCACATGCGCCAGAATCATGGAGACCATCGTTTTCCCGACGCCGCCGCCCTGATACGCCGGGTCGACCATCACGTCCGCGATGTAAAATACGGTGCCGCCGTCGCTGACCAGCCGCGCGGAGGCGACTGTTCTGCCGTCCGCTTCGGCGGAGACCAGATAG
>NZ_JBJKOP010000003.1:0-37706 GCF_046707225.1 Caproicibacter sp.
GCTATATTCAATATCTGTAAAAGTTTGTTGCTTTTTCATTTCCCCGCACCACCTGTGTCTTGATAGTTCTATTTTACCAGAGTTCTTCTCTCTTCGGTAGAGGGCGGATTAAATCAGAGGTTCCTTAGATTTCTTCGCTACGGCTACAGAAGCCGCCTTGCGTCCCCGTCCGGCCTGAGGACAAAGTAAATTAATAGAAGAAATAGGGGTTAAGGGGCACTCAGCCCCAAAGATAAAGTGGCATAGCGCTGCGGCTGCGAAAGCCGCTTTCCGTCCGGAGAAACCGCCGCCTTGATCTTTTCCGGCGGAACGGATATACTGATTCCGACGGAAGGGGGCAAACGGCATGGCGATGCAGCGGCTGGATAAAATTCTGGCTTCCCAGAATCTGGGCAGCCGGAAAGAGGTCGGGGCGATTATCCGCTCCGGGCGAGCAACTGTAAACGGAGTCGCGGTGAAGCGGCCGGAACAGAAAGCGGACCCGGACTCGGACGTGATCACGGTGGACGGCGAAATCCTCGACTTCAAAAAATTTATCTATCTGATGATGAATAAGCCGGGCGGCGTGCTGTCGGCTTCGCGCGACCCGCGCGCCCGCACGGTGGTGGACCTGCTGCCTCCCCGGCTCCGGCGGCGCGGGATTTTTCCCGCCGGCAGGCTGGACAAGGACACTCGCGGAATGCTCATCCTGACGGACGACGGCGTTTTCGCGCACCGCATGCTCGCCCCGAAAAGCCATGTGATGAAATGGTACGAGGCGGAGCTGGAGTCCCCGGTTACGGAAGGGGATATCCTTGCGTTTTGGCGGGGCGTGACGCTGGGGGACGGGATGACCTGCCTGCCCGCGGAGCTTTCGGTTCTGCGGGAGGGGGAACATCCGCTGGCGCTGGTCAAGGTAAGGGAAGGGAAATTCCACCAGGTTAAACGGATGTTCCTGGCAAGGGAGAATCTTGTTTTATCGCTGTGCCGGGTGCGGATCGGCGGCCTTTCACTGGACCCGGAACTGCCGGAGGGCGCCGTGCGGGAGCTGAGCCCGGAAGAAGTTTCGCTGGCGCTCGGAGAGGGACATGGATAAAATGCACGAAAACCGCTCGCGTTTTTGCACGCGGCATCGGGCTAAAATTAACGAAAATCGAATCTTCGGTTTGTGATTTATCGGATTTAGATAAAGCGGGAAAAGAAACTTTGGATAAAAAGAATCTGTTCTTCCGCCGGCAGTTCTGTTATGATGATTCCACTGAGAGAAACAGTTTTAGTTTTAAACTGCTTTCTGCTGAGAACGGATGAAACAGGAGGTTTGTGTTTATGGCGAGTGTAACTTTAAAAAATGTTTATAAAGTTTACAGCGGCAATGTTACGGCGGTAACGGACTTTAATCTGGAAATCAGGGATAAGGAATTCATCATTCTGGTCGGTCCTTCCGGCTGCGGCAAATCCACCACGCTGAGGATGATCGCGGGGTTGGAGGAAATTACCAAGGGTGAGCTCTACATCGGCGACTCGCTTGCAAACGATGTGGCGCCGAAAGACCGCGATATCGCGATGGTGTTCCAGAACTACGCCCTGTACCCGCACATGACGGTTTTCGACAACATGGCGTTTGGTCTGAAACTGCGCAAAATCCCCAAGGACGAAATTAAGCGCCGCGTGGAAGAAGCCGCGCGGAATCTGGATATTTCTCATCTTCTGGACCGTAAGCCGAAAGCTCTTTCCGGCGGGCAGCGGCAGCGTGTCGCGCTGGGCCGCGCCATCGTCCGCAACCCGAAGGTCTTCCTTCTGGACGAACCGCTTTCCAACCTCGATGCGAAACTGCGCGCCCAGATGAGGACGGAAATTGCAAAGCTGCACAAAAGACTGGGCACAACTTTCATTTACGTCACGCACGACCAGACGGAGGCCATGACCATGGGCGACCGCATCGTCGTGATGAAGGACGGTTTCATTCAGCAGGTGGATACGCCGCAGAATCTGTACGATTTCCCGGTGAACCAGTTCGTCGCGGGCTTCATGGGCTCGCCGCAGATGAACTTTTTGGACGGCACCCTGGAAAAGAGCGGCTCCAATTACGAGTTTAAATTCGGCCGGTACAGCATCCCCGTTCCCGCGGAAAAGAGCAAGGACGACGTGCTGAAGGATTACGCCGGCAAGGCGGTTGTTCTCGGAATCCGCCCCGAAAACGTTCACGACGAACCGGAGTTTCTGGAAAAGGCGACCGAGGGCATTGTGGAAACGGACGTTGAGGTTACCGAGCTGATGGGCGCGGAAACCTACCTGTACTTAAACTGCGAGGGAGTCAACATCACCGCGCGGGTTGACCCTGCCTCGAAGGCAAAATCCGGCGACCGCATCAAAGTTGCGTTTGAGCTGAACAAGATGCATCTGTTTGACAAGGAAACCGAAAAGACCATTTTGAACTGATTTGTTCTGCCGGGCTAATACCGCGCGGGCGCAGACGCGCCCGCGCGGCTTTTTTTGGATGGCGAAAATTTCATGTGCTTTTTTTCCGCATAAAGCAATATTTTGCTGTTTTTTTTCCGATAATATGAAAGATACGGTTGAAATCTTATTCATCTTTATGTAAAATGAATACAGAATGGCTGTTTGTATCAGTTTAAGTTCAGATAGATTGGAAATGAGGGAATGCCATGTCTAACAGGCTGTTTCAGGGTGTAATCCATCAAATGAAGGATGCGATTGACCGCACCATCGGTGTGATCGACGAAACCTCCGTAATCATCGCCTGCAGCGAACTCGGGCGGATCGGGGAAGTAAACGACAGCATCACGGCGGATACGCTGGCCGCGCCCGGTACCTTTGTTGTCAACGGTTATACCTACCGGTCTTTCGGCAACCGCCCGCGCCCGGAGTACGCGGTGTTTGTTTCAGGCAGCGACCCGGAGGCCGGCCGGTACGCTTCGCTTCTGGCCGTTTCGCTCAGCAGCATCAAGCAGTACTACGATGAAAAGTACGACCGAAGCAACTTTATTAAAAACGTTATCCTGGACAATATCCTGCCCGGAGACATTTATTTGAAGGCACGGGAGCTTCGCTTCAATTCAGATGTCAGCCGCGTGTGCATGCTCATCAAAATTACGAACAAATCGGATATTTCCGCTTTTGACGTCATCCAGAACCTGTTTCCGGACAAGAACAAGGATTTCATCATCAACATCAACGAGACCGACATTGCGCTTGTGAAAGAAGTCAAACCCGGCATCGAAATGAAAGACCTGGATAAGCTGGCGGGGTCCATCGTCGACACGCTCAGCAGCGAGTTTTACACCCACTGCGTCGTCGGCATCGGCACCATCGTTTCGGGCATCAAGGACCTTGCGCGCTCATTCAAGGAAGCGCAGGTCGCGCTGGAGGTCGGAAAGGTGTTCGACACCGAGCGGCTGATCGTCAGCTACGACAACCTGGGCATTGCGCGTTTGATCTACCAGCTGCCCACAACGCTGTGCGAAGCGTTCTTGAAGGAGGTCTTCAAGCGCGGCTCCATCGATTCGCTGGACCACGAGACCTTGTTTACCATTCAGCGTTTCTTTGAAAACAACCTGAATGTTTCCGAAACCTCGCGCAAGCTGTTCGTCCACCGCAACACGCTGGTATACCGTCTGGAAAAGATTAAGAAAATCACCGGACTGGACCTGCGGGAATTCGAGGACGCCATTATTTTCAAGGTTGCGTTAATGGTAAAGAAGTATCTTTCTTCCAACCCCGTTAAATTTTAACAGAAATAAAAAATTACAAAAATATTACAAAGTTTTCTGATAAAGAATTATATTATCAGGGCCCGTTGGTATTATGTAAACGTACCAACGGGCTTTCTTTTTTACGCCTTAAAAGTGGTAAAAACAGGGGAAATAATGGGAATTTGAAGATATGGAGAGATGGAATTGATTGAATTTCAGGACGTGAGTAAAATCTATTCCAACGGCACGAAAGCGCTGAGCAATGTTAACCTTCACGTTGACGACGGCGAATTTGTATTTATCGTGGGGTCGTCGGGCGCGGGTAAAAGCACCTTTTTAAAGCTGATTACCTGCGAGGAAAGACCGAGCGAAGGCCAGATCATCGTGGGGGAGCAGAAGCTGAACGAGCTCAAACGGGGAGACGTGCCGTATTTAAGGCGCACGATGGGGATGGTGTTTCAGGATTTCCGCCTGATTCAGAAAATGACGGTTTATGAAAACGTGGCGTTCGCCATGCATGTCGTCGGCGCTTCCAGCCGGGAAATCCGCAGGCGCGTGCCATACATACTGGGCCTTGTCAATCTTCAGAACAAGGCGGACTGTCATCCGCGCGAGCTTTCGGGCGGGGAGCAGCAGCGCGTGGGCCTTGCGAGGGCGCTGATTAATTCCCCGCGCCTGCTGATCGCGGACGAGCCCACCGGAAACATCGACCCGGCGCTCTCCTTTGAAATCGTCGATCTGTTCAGTGAAATCAACAAACGCGGAACCACTATTATGATGGTGACGCATGAACATTCCCTCGTCAAGCACTTTGGGCGCAGGGTGATTGAAATACACGGCGGCACCGTTGTTGCGGACAGCTGCAACTGGGAGGTGCGCCATGCTTAACAATATCCGCTATCTGCTGCGGGAAGGCGTCAGGAGCATCTGGAGCAACCGCACCATGTCGCTTGCGTCGGTCGGCGTGCTGGTTTCCTGCCTGCTTCTGACCGGGGCCGCGACGCTCTTTTCCATGAACATCAGCGCCGCGATGGCATCGGTGGAAGGCAGCAACTCCGTTAAGATTTATATGGACAAGGACCTGCCCGTACTGGCTTCCCTCAAAGCGGGCGAAGAGATTAAAAAGCTGGACAACATTAAAAGCTGCCAGTTTGTTTCGAAAGACGACGCGATCCAGAAGGTCATGGGAATGCTTGGCGACAAGGACTCCTCTTTGATTAAGGACATGACCGGAAAGGACAACCCCCTGCCGGACGCGTTTCAGGTTTCCTTTAAGGATCTGTCCAAATACAAGGACACGGTGGAACAGATCAAAAAAATCGACGGGGTTTCTTCCATTAACGACTACTCAGACATCGCGGCAAAGCTGACCAGTCTTGACCGGCTGGTGACGACCGTCGGGTTCTGGATTATCCTGCTGCTCAGTCTGGTTTCCCTGTTTATTATCTCAAACACGATCCGCGTGACCATGTTTTCACGCAGGCTGGAAATCAGCATCATGAAATCCGTGGGCGCGACCAACTGGTTCGTGCGCGTGCCGTTTATCGTGGAGGGCGTCATCATCGGCCTGATTTCGGGTGGGATCGGCAGCCTGATCCTGCGGCTCCTTTACGACAAGCTGACCGGCACGCTGACTTCCATCACGATTTTCTCGCCGCTCTCGGTCGGGCCGATCCAGTGGAAGATCACACTGTTGTTTTTGCTGGCCGGTTCTTTGTTCGGCGCGGTCGGCGGAGCGATTTCCATCGGCAAATATTTGAAGAAAGAGGGGGGCGAGATCGTTGAATGGTAACAAAGGCGTCAAAATCATCGCGGCGGTGCTGGCGGCGTTTCTGATGGTTCTTTCCGTCCCGGCGGTGCAGCCGGCGCAGGCTTCCACCCTGAGCCAGCTGCAGAAAAAGCAGAGCGAGCTTAAGCAGAAAAAGGCGCAGGTGGACGCGCAGATTAAAAACCTGAAAAATGACAAAACAAAAAAACAGCAGTATAAAGACGCACTGACTTCGCAAATTAGTACGGTAGAGGAACAAATTGACAATCTGAACGACCAGATCGCCGACCTGAACAGCGATATTAAAGAGAAAGAAAATCAGATCGCGCAGAAACAGAAGAACATCGACACGAACCTTGCAAAGCTGAAAGACAGGCTCTACGCGATTTATCTGACCGGCGACGCCTCCACCCTGGAGGTGGTTCTCAACGCGAAAAGCGTAATGGACCTGGCGGACAAGGCCGAGGTCCTGCAGGCGATTACCCAGCACGACACGGACCTGATCAACCAGCTTAAGGACGAAATGAAGTCCGTTTCGGACCAGAAGGCGGAAATAGAAAAGCAAAGGGCCGCCGTGGCGGAAAGCAGAAAGCAATACGACCAGAAGCAGTCCGAACTGACCGGCTATATCAAGGAAGCGAACAGCGCTCTTGCCGGCATCGCCGCGGACCAGTCCGCGGCGGAGGCGCAGAGCAGAGAGCTTGCCAAGCAGGAGGACGAGGCTTCCAAGGCGGTTGACGCGTGGTTCGCGCAGTATTACGCATCCAAAGGAAGCGGAACCTCCGGCAGCGGCGGCTATATCAGCAAGGGCAACTTCACTTGGCCGGTGCCGAGCTGCACAAGGCTTTCGAGCCCGTACGGGCCGCGCGACGGCGGCTTCCACAAAGGGGTCGATATTTCCCGTTCCGGCATCTACGGCGCGGCGATTGTCGCGGCGGATTCCGGTAAAGTAATACAGGCGGGCTACGGCAACTATGGGACGGGCTACGGCGGTTACGGCAATGTGGTTGCCATTGACCACGGCGGCGGGTATTCCACGCTGTACGGCCACATGAGCCGCGTGGCGGTCAGCAAAGGGCAGCAGGTGACGAAGGGGCAGGTCATCGGCTATGTCGGTTCCACCGGCCAGTCCTCCGGACCTCACTGCCATTTCGAAATCCGTGTGAACGGCGTCGCGAAAAACCCGATGAACTGGTTTACAAAGTAATCGATAAGGACTGAAGGCAATGGGCAAAAAATTCTCGCTGGGCGCGGCGGTGTCGATTTCGGCCGTCACGGCCGCCGTCACGGTTTCGCTCACCTACGTTTACGCCATGAACAGCTTTAATTCAAAAGTGGCCGACATCAACGAACGGCAGGCCATGTACCAGAAGCTGAGCGAAATCGACCAGAAAGCGCGGCAGGATTACATCGGTGCGATCGACGACGCCTCCCTGACGGACGGCATCTGCGCCGGGTATGTCGCGGGGCTGGGGGACTCGCACGCCCAGTATCTCTCCGCCCGGAAGTACAAGGAGTATCTGGCGGCAAACTCTTCTAAAAGCATCGGGGTCGGCATTAAAACCGTTCAGGATGAGGACGGAAACATGGAGGTAACGGAAGTGCTGCCGAATTCCCCGGCGGAGAAGGCGGGGCTCAAAAAGGGCGACGTCATTGTGACGATGGACGGAAAGGAAATTGTGCGCATTACCTACGGCGACGCGCTGAACAAGCTGGACGGCACGGCGGGAACCAGGGTTTCGCTGGGTATTTTGCGCCCGAACCCGCAGCCGGCTTCCTCACCTTCCTCCGCGGACTCCGCGTCGGAGCGCATGACGCTGACCGTCACACGCGCGGAGTACACGGAACAGACCGTCACCCATTCCATGATCAACGGGAACGCGGCGTACCTGAAAATTTCAGAGTTTACGCAGGACACGCCCACGAAGTTCAGTTCGTCGCTCAATAAGCTCCTCGGGGAAGGCGCCTGCGGCCTCGTCGTGGATTTGCGCAGCAATCCGGGCGGCAGCGTAGAGGCGGCCGCGAAGGTGCTGGACGTTTTGCTGCCCGCCGGAAACACGGTCAGCAGCCGGGATAAAACCGGAAAGGTCACGGTGGAGTACACCTCAAAATCCGGTGAAGTCGATTTGCCGGTCAGCGTGCTGACAAACGGCAGCACTTACGGAGCGGCCGAAATTTTTGCCGCCGATATCAGGGATTTTAAAAAGGGCCTGCTGGTGGGGGAAAAGACGGCCGGCTACGGAACAAAGGACGAGGCGGTTCCGCTTTCCGACGGCTCTGCCATGATTCTGTCCGTCGCGGATTATCTCACCCTTGGCGGGAAGACTTTTAACGGGACCGGAATCGGGCCGGATATGAACAAGAGCCTGACCGCGGAGCAGGAAAGTAGGCTGATCCGCGGCCGGCTGCCGTTTGCGGAGGACCCGCAGATTCAGGCGGGCGTCACCGCGCTGATTCGCCAGGGAGCCGCCGTGCGGCAGGTGCCGGGGACATCCTCCTCATCCGGCGCGCCGGCGTCGCAGAGCCCGGCGGATTAAGGCCGCCGGATTTTCGCCCGCGGGTTTATTGACAGAACGGACCCGGCTCACTATAATAGAATTATTCCGGCGGAGCGCCTGAATTTCGCGAAAGAGTAAAAGGTGGTAGTAAAATGGTCAAACAGGTAGTCCTGACAAAGGAAGGCCTTGAAAAGCTGGAGAACGAGCTTGAGGAACTGAAAAGCGTTAAAAGAAAAGAAGTTGCCGAGAAAATCAAGGTTGCCCTTTCGTTTGGCGACCTGTCCGAAAACAGCGAGTACGACGAAGCGAAAAACGAGCAGGCGATCATTGAGGCGCGCATCGCGGATATTGAGGTTTTGCTGAAAAATGTCCGGGTCCTTGATGAAAGCGAACTGAGCAGTGAGAATGTTCATATCGGCTCCAAAGTGGAGCTTCGCGTTGTCAACCCCGAAACCGGAAGCAGCAGGGTGGTTAATTACCGGATGGTCGGCTCCAACGAGGCTGACCCGGTCAACGGCTGCATCTCCGACGAATCCGCGGTCGGGAAAGCAATCCTGGATCACGGAATCGGCGACAAGGTTACGGTGGAAGTGCCCGCCGGCGTAATGGAATATGAGATTTTAGCCATATCCAAATAAAACTGCGGGCAGGGGAGGCTGTTGTAACGGTCGCTCCTGCCTTTTTTCCGCGCCGCCCGCCGATCCCTGCATCGGGGGGCTTTTCGGCGCAAACGGACCGGATGAAAATTATTACTTGATATAGGAGAATGAACATGAGCGACGGTACAACGGGACTGACAGAAAATCCGGAAAACAGAAGCGAAACCGAAATCCGAAGGGACAAGCTGAGCGCGCTGCAGCAGGCGGGCAAGGATCCCTTTTACATCACCACCTGCCCCCACGACTGCTCGGCGCAGGAAATCCGCGACCGTTTCGCGGAGCTGGAAAATCAGGACGTGTGCATCGCGGGCCGGATTATGGGCTGGCGCGATATGGGCAAGGCCGGGTTTATGGACCTTTCCGACCGCAGCGGACGGATTCAGGTCTATATGAAAATCGACCAAGTCGGCGAGGAAAGCTATACCGACCTGAAAAATTACTGGGACGTCGGCGATATCATCAGCGTAAAGGGCTATGTGTTTAAAACGCGCCGCGGCGAAATTTCCGTTCACGCGAAAGAAATCCGCCTGCTCTCCAAATCCCTGCTGCCGCTGCCCGAAAAATTTCACGGGCTGAAGGGCACGGACCTGAGGTACCGCCAGCGGTACCTCGACCTGATCATGAACCCGGAGGTGCGGGATACGTTTTTAAAGCGCAGCGCGATTATCAAGACGATCCGTTCCGTTCTGGACGGCATGGATTACATCGAAGTGGAAACGCCGGTTCTCAGCACCATTGCGGGCGGCGCGGCGGCAAGGCCGTTCATTACGCATCACAATACGCTGGACATCGACATGTACCTGCGCATTGCGACGGAGCTTCATTTAAAGCGCCTGATCGTCGGCGGGCTGGAGCGCGTGTATGAAATCGGACGCTGCTTCCGCAACGAGGGAATGGACGTGAAGCACAATCCGGAGTACACCAGTCTGGAGCTGTACGAGGCCTATACCGACTACCACGGCATGATGGACCGCACCGAGCTGCTGGTTCGGGAATGCGCCAGGCAGGCCTGCGGCACCGAGCAGGTCACCTGGCAGGGCGAGGAGATCGACCTTTCCGGGCAGTTCGCCCGCGTTTCGATGAACGACGCGATACAGAAATACGCGGGGATTGATTTCCTCTCGTTTAAGGGCGACGACGAAAAGGCGCGCGAGGTCGCGCGGCAGCTTCATCTGGAGCTGGGCTCCGCCGACAGATGGGGCGACATCATGGCGAAAGCATTCGAGGCGACCGTTGAGGATAAGCTCATTCAGCCGACGTTCATTTATGACTATCCGCTGGAGGTTTCTCCGCTGACAAAGCGCAAGCGCGGCACACCGGAGCTTGTGGAGCGCTTCGAGCTGTTTATCAACCGCTGCGAATTCGCCAACGCCTATTCAGAGTTGAACGATCCGGTCGATCAGCGCGGCCGTTTTGTGCATCAGGCGGAATTACGCGCCTCCGGCGAGGAGGAAACCGATGTGATCGACGAGGATTTCCTCACGGCGATGGAATACGGCATGCCGCCGACCGGAGGAATGGGCATGGGCATCGACCGGCTTGTGATGCTGCTGACGGACAGTGCCTCGATTCGCGATGTGCTTTTGTTCCCCACAATGAAACCGCGGGAGGATTGATCGGAAATGGCAAGGGAAGGTCTCCTGCTCCAGGAGGACGGGAACGGACCGGAACAGCCCGCGCCCGCCCCGGAAACGCCGAAGAAGAAGGCGGAAAATTTCTGGTATTATCATAAATGGCACATGCTGCTGCTGCTGCTGGCGGTCGTCGTCGTCTCTTTCCTGATCCACGACATGATGCGGCCGAAAGCGGATTATGAGATCGGGATGATCACGGCGTACAGCTGCCCGCAGGACGCCGTCGATCTGCTGCAGAAACAGATTGAAAAATACGGAGAAGATTTAAACGGCGACGGGCGTGTGATCGTTCAGATCAACAATTACACGGTCGCGCCGAACGGCGGCGGGACCCAGGCGGAGATTGCCGGCCAGGTGAAGCTGGAGGCGGACCTTTCCACGGGCGAAAGCATGCTGTTTTTCACCGACGAGGATTCCTTTGCACAGCAGCAGGAAAAAATACAGATGTTTGCGAAAACGGACGGCAGCACGCCGAAAAAAGGAGAAAACGGCCCCGAGGGAATGCGGGTTCCTGTCTCCGGACTCAAGGCGCTGTCCGGTCTCTCTTATCAGGGCTCGGACGGGGAGAATCTGATGGACGGGCTTGGCCTTTCGCTGAGGGTCTACGAGGGCTCCGCGGTCGACGGAAAGCACGACAGCTACTGGGAAGCGTCCCGGCGCCTGTTTCAGAAGCTGACCTCGGGCTGACGGAACTTATGCAAAAGCGCGGCGCAGTCGTTTGCTGCCGCGTTTTTTGCAGTTTTAGCGAAAAACTTTTAAAATATATTCATCATTTTTTTTGGAAATCTATTATAATCAAATTAGTGTATACCCTAAGAAAGCACTGACTTCATGGGTAATCGCGGCCGGGCGGCCGAAGAAAATGACGAGGGAGGACGTAAAAATGGCGGCGGGAAAGATCCTTGTGGTGGACGATGACCAGAACATCTGCGAGCTGCTGCGGCTGTATCTGGAAAAAGAGGGATACGACGTGGTTCTGGCGGGCAGCGGAAAAAAAGCTCTGGAAGAATTTGAAAAGGAAAACCCGGACCTGATTCTGCTGGACATCATGCTCCCGGAATTGGACGGCTGGCAGGTTTGCCGGGAAATCCGCAAAAAGTCGCAGTGCCCGATCATCATGCTGACCGCGAAGGGCGAAGTGTTCGACAAGGTGCTGGGCCTGGAGCTTGGCGCGGACGATTACGTCGTCAAGCCGTTTGAGGCAAAGGAGGTTGTGGCGCGCATCAAGGCCGTACTGCGCCGGCTGGGCAAAAACGGCGGCGAAAGCGTAAAAGAGGTTAAATTCGACAAGCTGTCCATCAACCTGACCAATTACGAGCTGAAGGTCAACGGCGTTCAAATTGACACGCCGCCGAAGGAAATGGAACTGATTTATCACCTGGCGAGCAACCCGAACCGGGTTTTCACGCGCGACCAGCTTCTCGACGAGGTTTGGGGCTTCGATTATTACGGCGACAGCCGTACGGTTGACGTTCACGTCAAACGCCTGCGCGAAAAGCTGGAGGGAGTTTCCGACCAGTGGGAACTGAAAACAGTTTGGGGCGTCGGCTATAAATTTGAGGTAAAGGAATAACCGGAGAACCGCCTCCGGGGGGATGCAATGCAAAAAACCCTGTTTAAAAAATACCTGCGGATTACTTCGCTGGTCATCATTGTCAGCTTTTTTTTGCTCAGCTTCGTCATGCTGATTGCGATTTCAGGCTACTGGCAGTCTGAAAAGCAGGATCTTCTGCGCAAAAACGCGCAGAGCGTCGCGAGAATCGCCGCGGACAGCGTCATCACGGTCAACCGGAACGAATACCAGGTGGACGGGATGAGAATGCAGACCTTTATCCTCGCGTTCGCCGACAACATCGACTCGGATATTTTCGTGACCAAGCAGAACGGGCAGATCCTGCTGGCCGCCTACGGCAGCGGCGGGAATGTGGACAGCACCAGAAGGGTCAGCGCGGCGATCATGCAGAAGGCGCTGAACGGCGGGTACACGGCGCAGGGTACCATGGACGGCTTTTACGACCAGCGGTATTATATCGTCGGGGAACCGATTGCGGTCACGGTGAACGGAACCCCCGCGCAGATCGGGGCGGTGTTCGCCGCGTACAGCGTGAAAACATTCAACGCGTTCCGGCTTGACATCATGAAAATGATCATTCTGGCCGCGCTTGCCGCGTTTGCGGTTTCGTTCTGTGTCATCTGGCTGTTTTCTTTCCGGCTGGTGCAGCCGCTGCGCAACATGGCGGCTGCCGCGCGGTGCTTCGGCGAAGGGAACTTCTCCGTGCGCGTGCCGGTCACCAGCCAGGATGAAATCGGGCAGCTTTCGGTGGCATTTAACAACATGGCGGATTCCCTCGCTTCGGTGGAGCATGTGCGGCGCGATTTTATCGCGAATGTCTCTCACGAGCTGAAGACGCCGATGACGACGATCGCCGGATTCATCGACGGAATTCTGGACGGGACCATCCCGCCCGAAAAAGAGGGGCAGTACCTGCGCATTGTTTCGCAGGAGGTCAAAAGGCTGTCGCGCCTGGTGCGCACGATGCTGGACCTTTCCCGCATCGACAGCGGGGAGCTGAAGCTGCGCCCCGCCCGGTTTGACCTGACCGGCACCGTCCTTTCCGCGCTGTTGTCGTTTGAAAAGGCGATTGAGGACAAAAAAATTGAAGTGCGCGGACTGGAAAACGCCGAAAGCCTGTTCGTCGACGGCGACCCCGACATGATTCATCAGGTCGTGTATAATCTGATCGACAACGCCGTAAAATTTACAAATGAAGGCGGATACCTCGAGATCGGAATCCGGGAGGAACCGGACCGTACGACGGTTTCTGTGGAAAACAGCGGCGACGGGATCTCTCCGGATGAACTGCCGATGGTCTTCGAGCGTTTTTATAAGACCGACAAATCCCGCAGCCAGGACAAAAACGGCATGGGGCTTGGGCTCTATATCGTCAAAACGATCATCCGGCTGCACGGCGGGGAAATTACCGCCCAAAGCGTCTGGCATGAGAACTGCCGGTTTGAGTTCTGGCTGCCCAGGCACAAGGAAAAAACTCGCGAGGAACAGCGCCGCCTGGTGGAAACCCGGGGCGAAGAACCTAAAGCTGATCCAAAAAAGAAATGAAAGGGCTTTTTTATGAACGATAACGGTTTTGACCCAAACAGTGAAAAAGACCCATGGGAATACGGAGACCGCCAGCAGGACGGTGAAGATCAGGAAACACAGGATTCCCGGGAACAGACGGAAAACGGGGAGGCACCCCGGGAGGAATCGGGCGAGGGGACCCAGCCGGCCGCCCCGGAGCAGCCGCAGGAAGAGCGGCCCTCAGAACCGCAGGGCGAAGCCCCGCCGCCCGGTCAGGAGCCCGGACGGCAGCAGGACGCGCCCTACGGGCAGTACGGCAGCCCCTACGGCCAGGGAAACGGTTACGGTACCTACGGCGGTTCGCCTTACGGTTCGCCCTACGGCTCGCCGTACGGTCAGCAGGGAGGGAATCCCTACGGGCAGCAGAATTACGGCGGATACGGGACGCAGCAGAACGGCGGGCAGCAGTATGACAACCCGTACGGCCAGTCCTACTGGAATTATCCCTATAACGGGCAGTACGGACAGCAGCCGGGCCGCCCGCCGGAGCCGCCCAAAAAGATGAGCAAGGGCCTGAAGGCATTCTTCTGGGTCTTGGGCGTTCTGGTCGTGGGGCTGATCGTCGGAACCGGGATTTACGGCTACCGAGTGTCGAATCAGCTGCCGGAAGGGAACTCGGCCTCCTCCTCCGCATCGTCCTCCGCTCAGGGCGGGCAGAACAGCGGCGCGGCCTCTTCCTCGGCGCCGGAGCAGCTCATCGGGGGCGTGCAGGGCGACGGGACGAACCCCGCCTCCGGCGGAATCACGGTGCAGTCGCATCCGTCGGGGAGTGAACTTTCCGCCACGGAGGTCTACAAGCGGGTGATTCAGAGCGTGGTCGGCGTGCAGACGACGATTCAGCAGAGCGGAACCAGCGAGGGGACCGGCATTGTCGCGTCCTCCGACGGATATATCCTGACCAACGCGCACGTGATCAATTACTCCAAAGACAATTCCGTCAAGGTGGTCCTGCACAACAATAAGGCCTATGAGGCGAAGGTGGTCGGGTACGACAAGACCTCCGACCTCGCGGTCCTCAAAATCAACGCAACCGGCCTTTCTCCGGCGACGTTCGGCACCGTGGACGGCATGCAGGTCGGCGACCGGGTCATCGCGATCGGAAATCCGGGCGGGCTCAGCTTCGCGGGTTCCCTGACCGGCGGATACATCTCCGCGCTCGACCGTTCGATCGAGGAGCACAGCGACAACGGCATGACCTACATCCAGACGGACGCGGCGATCAATCCCGGCAACTCCGGCGGGCCGCTGGTGAATCTGTACGGTCAGGTCATCGGCATCAACTCCAATAAGATCGTCGCGACGGGCTACGAGGGCATGGGCTTCGCAATCCCGGTCAGCCGGGCGAAAACCATCATCGACGATCTGATCGTCAACGGCTATGTATCCGGCCGCACCCGGCTCGGAATCAAGGCTTCGACGGTTCAGGAAATGTACACCCAGATTTACGGTTTCCCGCAGGGCGTTCTGGTACAGTCGGTCGATGCCGACAGCAGCCTGAAAGACGCCGGCGTGGTTCAGGGCGACATCATTACCGAGGCGGACGGCACGAAAATCACGGATCTGGACGGCCTTTACGCCGTTCTGAACCGGCATAAGCCCGGCGATGTGATCAAGCTGAAGCTTTTTGCCACCTCTCTTTCGGAAACGGGCGGCGGCGGCAAGGCCGGAACGACCAGAGAAGTCAGCGTGAAGCTGATGGAGGATAAGGGAGAAACACAGTAAAGGAACGGTTCGGCCGGTTCCGCGTGAAGCGGGACCGGCCTTTTTGCATATTTCATTGACAAAAGGCCGGGCGGGCCCTATCATGAACTTAAAAGTGAAATTCGCATGAATTCACGCGCGGGCGCCTGCAAAAACGAGGTCCCGCCGCGCCTGTAATTCCCTGCGGGCGGAAGCGTATCAATTCCGCGCCGGCTGCGCATCATAAATGCTGTTAAAACGCGTGCAGGCGCGTTCGGAAAGGGAGGCTGGGATGGAACGGAAAAAACGGGCGGTCATCGCGGGCGGCGGCTGGGCCGGCTGCGCGGCTGCTGTATCCGCGGTAAAATGCGGGCTGGAGGCCGTGCTGCTGGAGCGGACGGATATGCTGCTCGGCACGGGTCTGGTCGGCGGAATCATGCGCAACAACGGGCGCTTCGCGGCGCAGGAGGAATGTTCGGCGCTTGGCGGCGGCGAACTGTTCAGCATCACCGACGAATGCGCCCGGCACCGCAACGTCGATTTTCCGGGGCACCGGCACGCGACCCTGTATGACATTGCGCTGACGCCGGCTGCGGTCAGCCGGTATCTTGAGGAGCTCGGCGTTCGGGTCGAATACCAGTCGCGCGTGGAAAAAGCGGAGGTTTCGGACGGGGCGGTGCGGAGCGTGACGGACGGGGCGGGCCGCGTTTTCGGGGGCGACGTGTTCGTCGACGCGACCGGTTCCGCCGGGCCGCAGGGCAACTGCCGAAGCTACGGCAACGGCTGCGCGATGTGCGTCCTGCGGTGCCCGAGCTTCGGCGGAAGAATCAGCCTCACCGCCCTCGCGGGCGTTTCCGAAATACAGGGAAAAAACGCTTCCGGCGGAACAGGGGCGATGAGCGGCGCATGCAAGCTGCTGAAGGAATCGCTCGCGACCTCCCTTGTGGAGCGGCTTGAAAAGACCGGCGTGGCGGTGGTTCCGCTGCCGGAGGAGCTTGTGGAGGACCACCTTGCGAAAAAGGCCTGCCAGCAGTACGCGCTGCCGGAGTACCGGGAAAACCTGATTCTGCTCGACACGGGCCACGCAAAGCTGATGGCCCCTTACTTCAATCTGCAGAAGCTGCGCCGGGTTCCGGGTTTTGAAAACGCGCGGTACGCCGACCCGTACGCGGGCGGGCGCGGAAATTCCGTCCGCTTTCTGGCGATGGCCCCGCGCGGCGATTCCCTTCTGGTGCGCGGGACGAAAAATCTGTTCTGTGCGGGAGAAAAGGCGGGTCTGCTGGTCGGTCACACGGAGGCGATTGTCACCGGGACGCTCGCGGGGTACAACGCCGCGCGGCTGGCGGGCGGAAACGCGCCGCTGACGCTTCCCCGCCAGCTTGCCTGCGGGGAGGCGATTGCCTTTGTGCGGGAACAGATGGAAACGCCGCGCGGGCTTTCCATGAAATACACGTTTTCGGGCTCCGTGCTGTATGAACGTTTGGAACAGCTGGGCCTTGCGGTCGCCGATCCGGAGCGGATCCGCGACCGGGTCGAGCGCCTTGGGCTGACGGGCGCGCTGCGCCCGCCGGGAACTTAATATTCGTTTGTTTTGGTGTCATTTTTCCCGGACCGATCTATTATGGTAATAGATGTGCAAGAAGCAGGATACAGCGGTGGGAACGCGAAGAGGAAAGACGCTTTAAGGTTCACCTTAAAGCGTCTTTCTTTTTTCAGGGACAATATCTAGCAGGAATCAGGGGGTTCCGGACGGAGGTTCGGAAGGGAGGGAGCGCCATGGTCGCGGGTACGTTTAAGCAGGAAATTCTGAAGGTTTACAACAATGTCAACAGACGGATTTTCAATACCGGCGTCAGGCAGCAGAATGTCGAATTCACTGGGAACAAAATCATTATCCTTTCCCTGAACACCCGGATCCCCGCTTTAAAGCTTCTGGACGACAGTTACTCCGGAACGACCGAGTATATGGACCACCTGCTGACGCAGGTGTTCAAAAAACAGATTAAATCAGCGATTGAACAGCAATTTCATCTGAAAGTAATCGCCGTCTTCAAGGACTACGACGCGGCGTCGGAGTATTCCGGCACCATCCTATGCCTTGACCGCGATGTAGAAGCCTGTCTGAATGAACTGCCGGAGCTTTAATCGGAAAGAGCCGGTACCGCAGTCCGCCAAAAATCAGCGGCGGAGCTGTATGTGTAATCAGTTCAAGAAAGGAAGAGTTTTAGAATGAGCGAATCCTGCAAAATCGAGGTGACCGGGGTCAGTAAAATCTTTCGCAGGGACGGCAAAAACGTGGCCGCCCTCGCGGAGACGAATCTCGCTGTCCGGGAGGGGCGCTTTGCAAGCATCATCGGCCCTTCCGGCTGCGGAAAATCGACCCTGTTCAATATTATCGCCGGGCTGATGCCGCCGACGACCGGGGACGTTACCGTCGACGGGCAGAGCATCGTCTGCAGGGCCGGTACGGTCGGCTATATGCTGCAGAAAGACCTACTTCTTCCCTGGCGTACAATTCTGGACAATATTATTCTTGGGCTTGAAATCCGCGGCGAACCGCGCGCAAAGGCCGTGGAACGGGCCCTCCCGTTAATGGAAAAATACGGACTGAAAGGCTTTGACAGCCATTACCCGAACGAACTCTCGGGCGGAATGCGGCAGCGTGCCGCGCTGCTGCGCACCCTGCTCTACGACCGCGATATCATGCTTCTGGATGAACCGTTCGGCGCGCTGGACGCCCAGACCAGGCTTTCCATGCAGAACTGGCTTTTGGAAATCTGGAAGGACTTCGGCAAAACGGTTCTTTTTGTCACGCACGATATCGACGAGGCCGTCTATCTTTCCGACGATGTTTATGTTTTTTCGGCACGGCCGGGGCGTGTCCGCGCGAAAATCGCGGTGCCCATCGAACGGCCGAGAAAACCGGAGGACCTGACGACCGAACGGTTTATGGAGCTGAAACATCATCTGCTGGAACTGCTTTCCGAAGAGCGGGACCCGGCGGAGGAAATTTCTTAGGGACGGGAGTGAGGGCAATGGATGCTTACAATCAGGAAAGCTATTGCGGCGCGGTGCGTCCGGCGGAACGGGAGTCCCCGAAAAGAGAGGAAGACGACGCGGCGCGCTCCATCGAAACCTATGACGGAGAATTACAGGACAAAAAGCGCAGGCGGCGGGTGCTCGCCGGAAGAATTCTGGTGGGCGTCCTTCTGTTTGCCGGCTGGGAGCTTTTTACGCGCATCGGCTGGATGGACCCCTATTATTGGAGCAGTCCGAGCGAAATTTTGAAAACAGCCTGGGTGCAGCTGACCGAAGGCACCCTCCTTCGCGATATTGTTTATACCTCCGGCTCCACGGTTATCGGCTTTGTGACCGGAACCCTGACCGGCGCCCTGCTGGGCCTGTCGTTCTGGTGGTCGAAAACCTACGCGGGAATCAGCGAGCCGTTTCTGATTATTCTGAACGCCCTGCCCAAGCTGGCTCTGGGCCCGGTGCTGGTCATTTTGTTTGGCATCGGCTTTTTTTCCAAGGCCGTCCTCGCTTTTCTGATGACGGTGGTGACCAGCGCGATTTCCGCCTACGGCGGAGTGAAAAGCGTGGACCCCGCGCTGGAAACGCTGATGGTATCCCTCGGCGCGAAACGGCGGCAGGTGTTCACGAAAGTCGTCGTGCCGTGGTCGATGCCGTGGATCATCTCCAGCCTGCGGATTAACATCGCGCTTGCGCTGGCCGGTTCCATCGTGGGCGAGTTCATCTCTTCCGAGCAGGGCGTGGGCCGCATGATCATCTATGCGGGCACGATTCTCGATATTAACCTGGTCTGGGTGGGCGTGTTCGTCCTATCCATCCTCTCCATGCTGATGTACTGGGGAGTCATCCTTCTGGAAAAATGGTTGTCCAAACGACTGGCGATCATTTCCTCATAAATATTTTTACGGAGGGAAAACAATATGAAACAAAAGTGGATGCGTTCCACAGGGAGGAAGATTTTGGCGGCGGCGGTCGGCCTGACGGCCGCGCTGCTGACGGGATGTTCGGCCTCCGCGCAGACTCAGGGAGGCAAAACGGAGCTGAAAAAACTGGTGATTGCGGAACCCGTGCATTTAAGCGGCTACCTGCCGCTGTACGTCGCGCAGCACGAGGGGTACTTTAAAGACCAGGGGCTGGACGTTAAAGTGATTCAGGCAACCGGCGGAACCCATGTGACGGCGGTCGTCAGCGGGGACGCCTGGGGCGTAATCGGCGGAGTCGATTCCATCGCGCTCGGCAACAAGAACAATTCGGACCCCATCACGGCGGTTTGCAACTGCGTCAACCGCGCGAATGTGTACCTGTTTGCAAAGACGGGGATGGGTCCCAAAAGCGGCGGCGAAGCGGACCTGAAAGAATTTTTGAAGGGAAAGACCATCGTCGCGGGACGCCACGGCGGAAGCCCGAACCTGCTGACGCGGTACCTGCTCCTCAACCTGGGCCTCGACCCCGAAAAGGATGTGCACCTGATTGAAAACGCGGACGCGTCCACCGTGGTCGCCATGCTGCAAAACGGCAACGGGGACGTTGGAAACGGCGCGGAGCCGCAGATCTGCGAGGGAATCTCGAAAGGAATCTGGGGCGAGCCGTTCTATAAATTTACCGACCTCGGCGATTTCTCCTATTCCGTGATCAGCGTGAAGAAATCGACCATCGACAAGGACTCCGAAACCGTTCAAAAGTTTGTGAGCGCGATGAAAAAAGCCCTGAAAGCCGTTCAGGACGACCACGAAATGGCGAAAAAGGTTCTGAAACAGGAGTTCCCAACTTTATCGGAAGATGAAATCAAGGCTTCTCTCGACCGCGCCTACGCGGATCATCTCTGGAGTCCGGATGGAGTCATCAGTGAAAAAGCAGTGACCACAGACATGGATATGCTTTTAAAGACCGGCATTTACAGCGGCTCTTATTCCTTTCAAACGCTGGTGGATATGCAGTTTGTGAACAAATAGAAAAATCGGGTCATAAGAAGCGCGGCGCCCCGGAAAATATCTCGGTTTGTTCCGGAGCGCCGCGCTGTTTCTTTGCCCGGCGGGCGAATAGTTTTTCCTCCTGCGCCGTAAGATGAAGTATTCGAGGGCGCACGGAGGGAGAGAAGAATATGAATGTTCTGGCGGGGGTCACGATCCTGCTGTCGTTTCTCGGGCTGCTGACCGCCGTGCGCGGCGGGGAACGGGAGTCGCTGTCGGCGGCAATGACGGCCCTTTTGCTGTTTTTGCTGTCGCTGTGCGGCGGCGTGCTGGCGTTTTTGTTCCTTATTTGGTATTAGAAGAATCCGATTTGCCGGAATTGTGCGGCGGAACGCTCCGCGTCTTCCTTTTTTGAAGCCGTCTGCGCAGGAAGAACACCGCCGCGCCGATCACGGCCAGAACGGCGAGGAACGGAAGGGCCGCGGCGACGCCGAGAACCAGGTAGCGAAGCGTTACCCCCAAAGCGCTGAGCGAGGATTGAAAGATGGATCCGATCTGTCCGACGAAGTCTTTTGCCGGGGGCGCGTTAAGCTCCGCGACCTCGCGGAGCTTAACGGTTACGGTCGACAGGCTGACAAGGGAATCCCATTGCTTGAGCTGCCCGGTCAGCTGTTCGATTTCGTTTTCAACATCCGTCAGGCGCTGCTCGATTTTCAGAATGTCGTCCATCTTTTCTGCCGTCTGCATCAGCGCCAGAAGCCGGTCCTGCTCTGTGCGCAGGGATTTCACCCGCGTTTCGGCATCAAAGTAATTTTGCGTCACATCCTGCCCGCTGATGCTTTTGGAGACCACATTGCCGAGGTCTCCGGCGCTTTGCAGAAAGCTTTGCAGCTTGCCGGACGGCACGCGCAGGGTGTACGAGGCGTTCCGCAGCGCGTTGCTGCCGGGGACGTCGCCCTGAACGGAGGAATTCTCTATGTATCCGCCGAAGAATGCGACGAGCGATTGCAGTTTGTCGTTCAGCTCGTCGTAGCGGACGGTTTGGAGCGTAAGCTCGGCGCTTTGTATCACCTTGCGGGAGTCGGAGGCCGGCCTTTCCGCACCGGACGCGGCGGCTTTCTGCGTACCGTCCGTCAGGCCCGCGGCGTCCGCGGAATGTTCCGCCGCGGAGGACGGGGAAACGGCGTTCGTCCGGCCCTGTGGGGCGGAGGCGCCGGAGGAGCATCCCGCGGCGACCAGGCAAAAGACCGCCGTCAAAAAGAATACCGTTAGCCTTTTCATTGGAAATCCCCTTTCCGAGTCCGTATTTTCCTTGTGATTCCATTTTACACAAAAACTGGAAGGAATGCAAGCGAATGCGCCGTCAGCAGCCGGCCGTCCCGGGGTCAAACTGAATAAATTCCCGGAACGGCTTTTGAAACGCGAAAAAGAGAAAAAGAAGCAGATTGATGAAATAACAGCCGAAGATCAAATCTCTGGGACACAGCCATTCGGCGGCGGCTCCCGCGGCGGCGATGCCGAGCGGGGCGATTCCCTGCCCGCCGACCGCGATGAGCGAAAACACCTTGCCGCGCATCTCCTGAGCGGTGCTTTGCTGTACGGAGGTGAGAATCAGCATGTTGACGACGGAATTCCCAATCCCGGCGACGCACAGCAGGAGGATTCCGGTTCGTACGCCGAAAAACGGGAACAGCGCGTTGAGGGCGGTGTCGGCAAAGGCCGAAGAAAGAAAGAAAACCATCCGCTTCCGGCGCGGAATCCGTATAACGGAGGTAAGCAGCATACCGAACAGATTTCCGGCGCAGACGGCGCCCGCCGCAAGCCCGTATTTTTGGATTCCGTAGCCCGGCGTGTTTAAAAACAGCGGCTGAAGCAGGATGGAGGCTCCGCTGCCGAAAAAGTTCAGGAAGCAGGCCATCAGAATCATCATCCGCAGACCGGAGAAATGAACGGTGTACCGGAGTCCGCTTTTTAACTCCTCAAAAAAGGAGGGCGGCTCCGGCGCATCGTTTTCTGTTTTCGGGGGAAGGGTTAAAAAAAGCGACAGCCCGCCGGAGACCAGAAACGAAATACCGTTGAGGAAAAACAGCGGCCATGCTCCCAGAAAGCCGTAAAGAAATCCGCCGGCCGAATTTCCGGCGGTCTGCGTCAGGCGGCCTGCGAGGCTGATCATGGAATTTGCGCGCATCAAATTCTCTTTTTCCACCACGCGCGGCATCACCGACCGGATGCACGGGGTGAAGAAAGCCCCGCCCACGCTGACAACGGTACCCGTCAGGTAAAACATCCACAGCGGAATCCCCCCGAGAAACGTCCAAAGCGCCGCGGCGGTCATGACGAGGCCGCGGGAAAGATCCGCGAGGACAAGGATCCGTTTTTGATTGCACCGGTCGATCACCACGCCCGCGAACGGGGCCGCGATCAGGCCGGGCACGGCGGTGAGGGCGACAACCGCCGCCATCAGCGCGCTGGAGTGGTAGGCCTGCAGCAGAAAAAAGCCCAGCGCGATTTCATACATCACGTCCCCCGCCGCAGAAATCAGCTGGCCCTGCCAGAGAAGCAGGTAATTTTGGTGTTTTTTCAGATTCCGCATGATTTCACCCTCTGTTATAAAGCTTGAATTATCATACGATTCAAAGATATGTTTGTCAATACGCAAACAAAAATAAACTGTGTTTACAAACATGATAAAACGTGATAAGATAAAAGGCAGGAGGGGATTCAAATGGAACTCACGGAATTGTTTTGGAACGCGTCGGTCGAGGAGCTTGCCGCCGGATTTGTGTACCGGGACGGCTTTTATATCTGCCTGATCTGCGGGGAACGCTTTGAGGACGGCGCGGTTTACCGCGACGGAGAGTCCTTTTACGAAGCGAGAAAATATATCGGGAAGCACATCGCGGCGGAACACGGCTCCGCGTTCGACTGCCTGATCAATTTGGACAAACGGGATACCGGCCTGAGCGAAATACAAAAGGAGTACCTCCGGAGCGCGTATCAAAAGCGTTCCGACCGGGAGACGGCACGGGCGATGGGGTGCAGCGAATCGACCGTTCGAAACCATCGGTTCAAACTGCGCGAAAAGGCGAACCAGGCGAAGGTCTTCCTCGCGATTCACCGGCTGGTGGAGCACGACTCGGAGGAAGAGGGCGCGGGCCGTCTGCTTCCCGTGCCGAAAAGCGCCGCGATGGTCGACCTGCGGTACGCGGTGACCGAGGCGGAGAGCGAAAGAATCCTCCGCACGTATTTCGACGAAGCGGGGCGTTTGAAGGAATTTCCGGCGAAGGAAAAGAAAAAGCTCGTCGTGCTGCGGCAGCTCGGCACCCTGTTCGCCCCGAAGCGGGAATACACGGAAAAAGAGGTCAACCGGCTGCTGGAACGGGTCTGCGACGATTACGTGACGATTCGCCGCGAGTTGATCGAATACGGCTTCCTCGACCGCAAAAACGACGGCTCCTGTTACTGGGTGCGGGAATAACAAAACAGGAGCCCCCTGAAACGGAAGCCCCTGTGATGCGGCAAAAGATGGAGAAAACGCTAAAGCTCGACAAAGCCCGTGGAAACGGAATTTTGAAACGCGCGGTCGTGCTCGACGAAAAGCATGGTGGGCGAAAACGCGCGGATCAATTCCTCCAGCTGCACACGGGAGAGCAGATCGACGTAATTGAGCGGTTCGTCCCAGAGATAAAGGTGAGCCGGTTCGCACAGACTCGCGGCGAGCAGAACTTTCTTTTTCTGCCCTTCGCTGTAGCCCGCCGTGTCCTGTTCGAACAGGGCGCGCGAAAAATCCAGCTTGCGCAGAATGGAAAACAGCAGGGTCCGGTCGATTCCCCGTGATTCGGCAAACTCCGTCAGAGTGCCGCGAAGAAAATCTGTCTCTTGCGGCACATGCGAAACGACGAGCCACGGCGCGGAGCGGAAGCCGCCGGTAGAATCAATTTTCTGCCCGGTGAAAAGCTTCAGCAGGCTCGATTTTCCGCTGCCGTTGCGTCCGCGCAGAGACAGCCGGTCGCCCGCGCACAGGCGGAACGAAACCGGGCCGCAGACCTTCCGGCTGCCGTAATACAGGCATAAATCCCGCGCCTCGGCCAGAAGCCCGTTCGGCGGGGAAAGCGGGTGGATTTTCAGGCTTTCGGCCGTGTCCAGGTTTTGCAGCAGTTCCGACTGTTCCCGCACCGCCTTTTCGCGGCGGGCTTCCGTCGATTTTGCCCGCTTCATCATCTTTGCGGACTTGTGGCCGATGTACCCCCGGTCTGGGCGCAGTCCGGAATTTCGCGTGCCGTGTTTGGTCTGTTCCACGCGGTCCGACCAGCCGGAGGTTCGCTGGGCGGCGTCGGAAAGACGTTTGACCGTCCGCTCCAGCTTTTTGTGTTCGGCCAGCTCAAATTCATCGCGCAGGCGCTTGTTTTCCAGAAACGACGAACAATTCCCCTGTTCCAGGTCGATGCTTTTGCGGTTGATGGAAAGGATGTGGTCGACGCACCCGTCCAGAAACGCGCGGTCGTGCGAAACCAGAAGGAATCCGCTTTTGGAGCGCAGATAGCGCGCCGTGCGCTCGCGGGCCTGCAAATCAAGGTGACTGGTCGGTTCGTCGATGAGCAGAAAGCGGTTCTCTTTTAAAAACAGCGCCGCCAGCAGTATTTTGGTCCGTTCGCCCCGGCTCAGCGTGGAAAACGGGCGCTGAGCGGCGTTTTGCGAAACATCCAGCAGGGACAGCTCCCGTTCGGCCCGCCAGTCCTCGCAGTCCGGAACAAGGCTGTGAAAAAGCTCCATGGCGGATTTGGATTCGTCCGGCACCGCGAATGGGAAATAGTCGAACCCGACGGACGCGAAAATGGTTCCCCGGTACTCGTATTTGCCCATCAGAAGATTCAGAAGGGTCGTTTTGCCCTTCCCGTTGCGGCCGATCAGACCGAGTTTCCAGTTGGTGTCGAATTCAAACGACGCGTTTTCAAAAACGCAGTCCGGACTGCCGTCGTAAGCAAAGGTCAGGTTTGATATTTGGATCAGAGACATAATTTCCTCCTGGTAACGCGCGAAAGCCGCGGGAAATTACACCCCGCGGCTCCAGAAGAAACGGAAGAAATCATCCCGCCCGCAAACAGCGGACAGAACAATCCCCGGTCAAAAACGGAGCGGTTCGGACGCGCATTTTCCCCGCAGCCGCACGGTGACAAAGACAGCCCAAACAAAACCGGACTGTCAAACCGATTGGCGTACTCATCATCAGCGGGAAAAATGACGCATCCTCCCAGCTCCCTTCCTAAATTACTATCGTTATGATACTAAAAACGTTCCGGCTTGTCAAGCGGAAGGCCGGGCCGAAAAATCACCAAAGCTCGTTTTTGGTTCCGCAGTACGGGCATTTGGGGGAATCCAGGTCGTATTTCTTGTAGCAGTTCGGGCAAACGACCTTTTGAATCTCATCCTCTTCGGGTTTTTCGGGGGGCGGGTCAAGGCGCGATTCAAGGGAAGAGACGCGCTCCATCAGATCGCCAAGCTCAACCAGCGCCAGCCCGAGCGTGATCAGCAAAAAAACACACAGCACGCTGAAAAAATTCAGATTGTCCGCCATTAAAAAAAGCAAAACAATGGCGGCGGGCAGAGTCAAAAGACCAACTGTTTTTAAAAAAGAAGACATGAAAAACCTCCCGGTTCCCCTAGCGCGCCGGAAAACAGCGTAAGGAAAATATTGGATTCCATGTATCTATCATACCGCGCGGATTCTGTTTCTTCAAGGGAAATTCTCTAAAGGAGAAACAGGTCGCCGAAAGGGAGGCGTCAGCTTTTGCGAGGCCGGGCGCACTTGATTTTAGCGCGCGGATCGCTTATGATAAAAAATGAGGCGGCGAAACGCCGCAGAAACGGAGAACCATGATGGAAAAACAGGAACGAAAAGAGCGGCTCAGCGAATACCGCGAACGCAAAAAAATCGGCGGAATCTGCGCGGTTCGGAATATGAAAAACGGAAAAATGCTGCTGACGGCGGCACCGGATCTGCGGGGGTTTCAGAACCGCTTTGAGTTTTCTAAAACAACCGGGGGTGCGGTGAACCTGAAGCTGCAAAAGGACTGGGACACGTTCGGGCCGCAGGCGTTCGAATTTGAAGTGCTGGAAGAGTTGGAACAGAAGGAAACCCAGACCGCGAAGGAATTTTCGGAGGATTTAAAGGCGCTTTTGGAGCTGAAAACGGAAGGCTTCGACCCGGAAACGCTGTACTGAACAGGAAGCGGGAGGAAACTTGCCATGCGGGAGCAGTATGTGAGCAAAGCGGTGCTGCGGCGCGACCGGGTGCCGGATTTTAACCGGTACCCGTTTTCCGTCCCGGCGGTGCATGCTTTGACGGAACTGCCGCTGCATCCGAACGTGACGTTTTTAGTCGGGGAAAACGGATCGGGAAAATCAACGCTGACGGAAGCGCTGGCCGTCTGCTGCGGCTTTAATCCGGAGGGAGGCAGCCGGAATTTTGCGTTTGAAACGTACCGTTCCCACTCCGAGCTGTGCGAGTATCTTTCGCTGTACAAGGGCGTGCGGCACCCGCGCGACGGTTATTTTCTGCGCGCCGAAAGCTTTTACAACGTGGCGACCAATATCGAACGGCTGGACGAGGGCGGAATGGGCCCGCAGGTCAAGTGGAGCTACGGCGGCTCGCTGCACGAAAAATCGCACGGGGAAAGCTTTTTCGCGCTGCTGATGAACCGCCTCGGCGGGCACGGGCTTTATATTTTCGACGAGCCGGAGGCCGCGCTCTCGCCCCGGCGGCAGCTCGCGATGCTTTGCCGCATCGACGAGCTGGTGAAAGAAGAATCCCAGCTGATCATCGCGACGCATTCGCCGATTTTGACCGCGTACCCGGACAGCGTCATTTACGAGCTTTCCGCCGACGGAATTCACCGCCGCGCATATGAGGAAACGGACAATTTCCGTGTGACAAAAGAATTTTTAAACCGGTATCCCCGCATGCTGCGGGAGCTTCTGGACTAAAAACCGGGAATCATCCGTTGATTGAAAAAGGAGGAACGGGATGGACAAAAGAGAAAACTATACAAAGATTAATTCGGAAACCTGGGACCGCTGGGCGCAGGACGGGAACGAATGGAGCATCCCGGTTTCCCACGAGGAATTTCTAAGTGCCCAAAAGGGAGACTGGAGCGTGCTGCTGACGCCGATGAAACCGGTCCCAAAGGAGTGGTTCCCGCCGTTTTCGGGACTGAAAATTCTCGGCCTTGCCAGCGGGGGCGGGCAGCAGATGCCTGTTTTTACGGCGCTGGGAGCCGAGTGCACGATTTTCGACAATTCCGCCCGGCAGCTGGATAGCGAACGGATGGTCGCGGAGCGCGAGGGATACCGCATCGAAATCATCCGGGGAGACATGACAAAGCCGTTCCCGTTCCGCGATGAAAGCTTCGACCTGATTTTCCATCCGGTTTCCAACTGCTACATTGAAGAGGTTCAGCCCGTTTGGAACGAGTGCTTCCGCGTCCTGAAGCACGGCGGCGTTCTTCTCGCCGGAATGGACAACGGCCTCAACTTCCTTTTCAACGACTACGACCGCCTGGTGGTGGAAAATCCGCTGCCGTTCAATCCGCTCAAAAATCCCGCTCTTTACGAAGAGCTGATGAAAAACGACGACGGGCTGCAGTTCAGCCACACGATGGAGGAGCAGATCGGCGGGCAGCTGAAAGCCGGGTTCCGCCTGACCGATCTTTATGAGGACCGTGACCGGCCGGGAAACGGAAGGCTGCGGGATTTTGCGCCGACTTACCTTGCCACCCGCGCGGTAAAGCCGTAAAAAATCCCCTCCGGAGAACCGGAGGGGATTTCATGTTTGTATGACTCAGCGTTTTTTATCCGCCTTGTAGTAAGAGGACGGCATGGTGATTTCCAGCTGTTTGCCGGTTCCGTTGACCACGCAGTCCAGCGGGTCGTCCGCGACATGGACCGGCATGCCGGTTTCCTGCTCCACCAGACGGTCCAGCCCGCGCAGCAGCGCGCCGCCGCCGGTCAGCATGATGCCGTGGTCGATGATGTCCGCCGAAAGCTCCGGCGGAGTCTTTTCCAGCGTGCTCTTGATCGCGTCGACGATCAGGGCCAGCGGGTCGCTCAGCGCTTCGCGGACTTCACCGGCGCTGATGGTGACGTTTTTCGGCAGGCCGTCGACCAGATTGCGGCCCTTGATCTCGACGGAAGCGCCTTCGTTGTCTTCCGTCGGGAACGCCGAGCCGATCTTGATTTTAATTTCCTCCGCGGTGCGTTCGCCGATCAGGAGGTTGTACTTCTTTTTTACATAGGAAATGATGGATTCGTCGAACTTGTCCCCCGCGCAGCGGACGGAGACGGAGGTGACGATGTCGCCGAGCGAAATCACGGCGACCTCCGCGGTGCCGCCGCCGATGTCGACGACCATGCTGCCGGTCGGCTCGGAAACGGGCAGCCCGGCGCCGATGGCGGCGGCCATCGGCTCTTCGATCAACTCCACGTTATTGGCGCCGGCCTGGCGGGCGGCGTCCTCCACGGCGCGGCGCTCAACCTCCGTAACACCGGAGGGGATGCAGATGATGATATGCGGCTTGGAAAAAGCGTTCGCTTTCACAGCCTTGCGGATGAAGTGCTTCAGCATCGTCGCGGTGATGTCGAAATCGGCGATGACGCCGTCCTTCATCGGGCGTACGGCGACAATGGAGCCCGGCGTGCGGCCGATCATCTCCTTCGCCTGCTTTCCGACCGCCAGAACGGTGTCCGAACGGACGTCCACCGCGACGACGGACGGCTCGCGCATGACGATTCCTTTTCCCTTCATAAATACCAGGGTATTCGCGGTACCCAGATCAATTCCTATATCCTTTGAAAACATCTGTTTTTCCCCTTTCAAGTCATCCGGGCCGGGAGCGGTGCCGGAAGCTCCGATCTTTCCTTATTATAACCCGAATGCCGGAGATTCTCAATATCTAATTCCAGAATTCCGTGCCCGCGGCGGGCTACTCGTCTTTTTCCTGCAGGCCGGTGAGAATCCGGTGTATTTTTGAAATCGGCAGGCCGACAATATTGTAGTAATCGCCGTTGATCCGCTTGACAAACAGCGCGCCCCGGCCCTGAATCCCGTAGGCCCCGGCCTTGTCGAGAGGCTCCCCCGAATCGACATAGTCGTCGATTTCCTGTTGCGAAAGCGCGTAAAACTCGACCGATGTGCACTCGTGGCCGCAGATGAGTTTTTTGCCGCTGATTACGGTATAGCCGGTGTAAACCTGATGTACGTTGGCGGACAAAAGCTTCAGCATGGCTTTTGCCGCTTCCGCGTCTTTCGGCTTGCCGAGGATTCTGCCCTTGAGCACAACGAGGGTGTCGGCGGCAAGAACCACGGCCTCGGGGTTCTGTTTTGCGACGGCCTGCGCTTTGCGCGTGGCAAGCTGCTCCACAATCTGCATGGGCGGCGTTCCGTGCAGAAAGGTCTCGCTGACATTTGCCGGCGCGACGGTAAATTCATAGCCGGCCATTTTCAGCAGTTCGCTGCGGCGCGGCGATGAAGATGCAAGCAATAACATGGTAACGAAACTCCTATCTCTTTTGATGAATTTTCTTTAGCGTATCCTGTTGTACGCCAGAATTGCGGCAAGCAGCAGAAGCGCCTGCGCAACGTGCAGGTCCACGGTCATGCCGAATGTGAAGCGGAGAACGGACAGGTCCACGTTCACGGGTGAAACCCCGAAGCTGGCCCCGGCGCTTAAAAAGGAGAGAAAGCGCACGCCGGCCGCCGCGTCGGAAGCGGCTTTGCCCAAAACGACCGCCAGAACAAGCAGAACGATAAACAGAAGCGTTTTTAGAATACCCTTTTTCATGTAAAAAAACATCCCCGACAATAATTGCCTATTTTCCGGTGGAACCGAACCCGCCGGCGCCCCGGTCCGTCTCGCCCAGGTCGTCCGTTTCCAGAAGCTCCGCCTGAAAAACCGGCGCCACGACCAGCTGGGCGAACCGTTCCCCGGGGGAAAGAAGATAGGAAGCATCCCCCGAATTGACGATCCCGACGATCAGCTCGCCGCGGTAGTCGCTGTCGATGACGCCGACGGCGTTCGACAGCGTGATGCCGTGCTTCACCCCAAGGCCGCTTCGCCCGAAGATGAGCCCGACGGTATCCGGCCCGGGCAGCGCGACCGCCACGCCGGTCGGAATGCGGTAAAGCCCGCGCGGCTCGATCAGAACCGGTTCGTCGATGCAGGCGTAAAGGTCCAGCCCCGCGGCGCCCTCGCTGCCGCGCGTCGGCAGCACCGCGTTTTTCCTGAGTTTTTTAATTTTTACCGTTTTTTTCATGCGTCCTCCCGCCGGGGAGCGAAACCGCGGTAGTACAGCCCCCGCGTAAAGGAGTTCGGCTCCGCGGCTCCTCCGGTTCCGTTTTCCGTGTCGTTGATGATCCGTTCCGCCTCGCCCGCGGATTCCGTCGAAAAGCGGAGCAGGCCGAAATCGATTCGCTCCACGTCGTTCCCGCGACCGGCGAGGGACAGCGGGACGGAGTTGAGCACCTCGCTGCACGCGCCGTAACACTGTACGGGGAATTTCACGCTCCGGCGGTCGGTCAGCTCCGGCGGCGTTTTGCAGGAAAGGCAGCCCTTCGGCGAATTCGCCGCCGGGCAGTTCCGGCAGAGCATCAGCGGAAGCCTGCCGTAAAGGAAAAGCCCGCGCGGCGTGTTGCCGCCGATTTTCGCCGCCTGACGCAGCGTTAGCTCAAACGAGAGCTCCGCGTCGGCGACGCCGAGGGCGCGGTAGGATTCCAGCGCCGGGGTATTGGTGATGTTCAGTGAAAAACCTCCGTGGACGGTGAGGCCGCAGTCCAGCGCGAGCCGGACTGCATCGAGCGTGCCGGCCCACACGTGGGTGATTCCCGCCGCCTTTGCGTTTTCCAGGCTGCGGCGAACCGCGTTTTCGATGCCGAACATGCCGCGCGGCAGTTCGACCGCCGCGGGAAAGCCGTCCTCGAGCAGTTTTGCAAGGCGGCGCGGCTCCGTGCGATAAGGGACATAGCAAAGCTCCAGCCCTTTGGCGTTTTCCGGAAGTTCCGTGCCGACAAAGCGGGCGCGCAGCCGGAAAGGACCCGCGCGGTGCGGCTCCGTGCCGGGATCGGCGCAGTCCGCCCATGAAATCGCGGGGCGTTCGGCGCGGCGGCTCAAAAGGGCGTCGAGCGCCTCGCGCCGCATCCGGTTTAGTTCCGAAACGGGAACGGCCAGGCCTTCGTCAAGCTCCACCCGGGCCTCGCCCGCGAAAAACGGAGTTCCGCCCGTCTTTTGAAGCTGACCGGAACAGCGGTCGGCGTCAAGCGCGCGGTGCGCCGCGCGCTCCGGAACCATCCCGGAAACGGTGGCCTCGCCGCCGTCCCGGTCGGCGGCCGTCAACTGCATCGGCTTATTATATTTTATTTTCAAAGTAAAATCAACGGGAATTTTCATAAATTCTTTGGAATAAAGATTTCGAAGGCCGGAAAGCACTTCTCCGGTCGCCGCGGCGGCGTCTTCCTTCGAACGGACGCCGAACATTTCCCGCCCGCGTCTGCCGTCCGGGTAGCCGGTGGTAAAGCCGGAGCGCGAAAAAACCGCGCCGAGGTTTTGCAGCAGCTCGGGCGGGATCTGCTTTCCGTCCGCCGAAAGGCGGCAGGCGGCAGCGGCGGCGGCGACGTACTCCGGCCGCTTGAGCCTGCCCTCGATTTTCGCGCAGACCGCGCCCGCTTCGGAAAGCTCCGAAAGCCGAGGGATCATCGACAGGTCCTTCAGGCTCAGGTCGTGCCCCGTTCCCCCCGGGGCCGCGAACGGCAGGCGGCAGGGCTGGGCGCACATGCCCCGGTTGCCGCTGCGCGAGCCGAGGACGGAGCTGAAATAGCACTGCCCGCTGACCGACATGCACAAAGCGCCGTGAACGAAGGTTTCCAGCTCGATCGGGCATGCGGAATGAATCTCCCGGATTTCAGCGAGAGAAAGCTCCCGCGCCAGAACAACGCGCGTAAAGCCGAGGCCGTACAGCGCTTTTGCGCCGGACGGCGTGTGGACGCCCGTCTGTGTGGAGGCGTGCAGCTTCAGGCCCGGCGCGTGCCGGAACAGAAGAGACGCGAACCCCAGATCCTGTACGAGCAGCGCGTCCACCGGCAGGGAGCAGGCGAATCGCGCGAAATCGAGCGCCGCTGGGAGTTCGTCGTCCAGCAGCAGCGTGTTGACCGCAAGGAATACCTTGACCCCGCGCGCGTGGCAGTACTCGACGGCCTCCCGCAGCTCCGCGTCGGAAAAGTTTTTCGCGCCCGCGCGCGCGGAAAAACGGCCCCCGCCGAGGTAAACGGCATCCGCCCCCGCGCGGACGGCCGCCGTCAGGCTTTCCGGCGAACCGGCCGGAGCCAGAATCTCCAGGTTACGGTTCATCGGTTTTCTTTTCAAAAAAGCTCATGAAGCCCTCCGGGTCCGGGCCGTCCTCCTGCGGGGTTACGCGGGAAAAGCTGCCCGTCTGCGGGCGGGGCACGTCCGCGCCGGGAGCAATCGGCGGCGCTTTTTCGGCGGGAGTGCCCTCCGGAACCTCTTCGCCCGCCGCGGAAAGGCGGGAGCGCAGGGTCTGAATTTCGCGCTTCAGGCGCTCGATTTCCCTGCGGGATTCCTCCGCCTCCAGACGCGCGTGGGAAGAATCCTCCAGGTAATCGCGAATCTGCGTGCGCAGATTCTCAGCCGCGTCGGTCGCCTTGTGGGCCTCATCGCAGTAGCTTAACGCGGCGGTGATTGCAGCCATTGTGGCGGAAATACGCTCGTTCCGGTCCATGAACGCATCGATGGCCTTCTGAACCTCGTCGCCGACGGAGCGCATGTAACCCTCGCTGTCCTCAGAACTGATGACGCATTCACAGCCGCAGATGTTCAGTTTGATCCTGTTCTTGCTCAATCCATTCATTCCCTTTCATGAAGCCGCGTTTGATATATAGCCTATTATAATCTATTTCACTATAATATGAAAGTGATTTTCGTCACTTTTTCTTTCCGCTTTTTGCGCGCCGCGCCGGAAAAAACGGAACCCGCCCAAACAGGACGCGCAGGAAGGGAGAATTTGTTGAAGTTGCATAAATATCCTGAAAAAAACTCTTCCAATAAATCTTTAAAAACCGAAAGCGGAATTTTGTAGAAAAACCGCGGCGCAATAAGCAAAACGGGCATTTTTGCAGTGTGTTCGGCAATGGGAATACTGGCCTTGATAAAAGAATTAAATTGGTGTATCATATACAGAAATACTTCTGCTTGTTAGGAGGAAGAATCCGATGATTTACCGGCAGCCGATCAGGAAGATCCAGGAGTCTGTGAACAGTATGCTGGAGCTGGTGTTCGGGGTCAGCTTGAAAAACGCCACGGATGAGCAGTGCTACAAGGCGGTTGCGCTCTGCGTGCGCGACCAGATGGAAAAGGGGCGCAGCGAATTTATTCACCTTGCGGAGCAGACGAAGACCAAGCATATTTATTACCTTTGCATGGAATTCCTGCTGGGCCGTTCGCTGAAAAACAGCCTTTTTAATCTGGGGCTGGAAGAGGATTACCGCAAGGCGCTTGCCGGGCTCAATCTGAATCTGGACGCGCTGTACGAGCAGGAACCGGACGCGGGGTTGGGCAACGGCGGCCTCGGAAGGCTGGCGGCGTGTTTTCTCGACGCGATGGCGTCGCTGGGGATTCCGGCGACGGGGTATTCGCTGCGCTATGAATACGGCATCTTCCGGCAGAAGCTGGTGGACGGCTGGCAGACGGAGCTGCCGGATTTCTGGCTGCCGGGCGGCAAAATCTGGCTCAGGAGCGAGCCGGAGAAAAGCGTGGAGGTGCGGTTCAACGGCCGCATCGACGACTACTGGAACAACGGGTTCCATGTGGTGAACCATAAGGATTTCACTAAGGTGATGGCGGTGCCGAGCGATTTGTACGTTCCCGGCATTGACGGGCGCGGCGTGAGCCGCCTGCGCCTGTGGGCGGCGACCAGCGAGGACTTCGACATGAGCCTGTTCAACGGCGGGGATTACCTGCGCGCCGTGGAGCAGAAGGCGATGGCGGAGACCATCACGAAGGTGCTGTACCCGGAGGACAACCACCCGGAGGGCAAGAGCCTGCGCCTTTCGCAGCAGTATTTTCTGGTTTCGGCCGCTGTGCAGGACATCATCCGGCACCATCTGTTCCAGAACCGGACGCTCGACAATCTGCCCGACTGCATCGCAATCCATCTGAACGACACGCACCCGGTGCTGGCGATTCCGGAAATGATGCGCATCATGATGGACGAATGTGGATACGGATGGGATTCTGCATGGGAAATTGTACAGAATGTATTCGCCTACACCAACCATACCGTAATGTCGGAGGCGCTCGAATGCTGGGGCATCAACCTGTTCCGGTCGCGCCTGCCGCGCATTTACCAGATCGTGGAGGAGATCAACCGCCGGTTCTGCGCCGGGATGCACAACAAGGGCGTGGACGGATATCAGGTGGGCCGCATGGCGCCGTGGAACGACGGCTTTGTCAAGATGGCGAACCTTGCGGTCGCCTCCTGCCACAGCGTGAACGGCGTTTCAAAGCTGCATTCCGAAATTTTAAAAGACCGCGTGTTCCACGACTTCTACACCGAAATGCCGGAAAAATTCACCAACGTGACCAACGGGATCGCCCACCGGCGCTGGCTCTGCCAGGCGAACCCGGGCCTTGCGGCGCTTTTGACCGAGCTGACCGGCGACGGCTTTGTGCGCGACGCTTCCGAGCTGGAAAAGCTGATGAAATACAAAAGCGACCCGGCGGTGCTGGAAAAGATGGCGGCGATCAAGCGGGAAAACAAGATCCGTCTGGCAAAGTACGTCAAGCGGGAAAACGGAGCCGACCTGGACCCCGATTCGATTTTCGACGTGCAGGTCAAGCGCCTGCACGAATACAAGCGGCAGCACTTAAACGCGCTGCAAATTCTGACGGACTATCTCCGCCTGTGCGAAAATCCGGAGATGGAGTTCACGCCGCGCACCTATCTGTTCGGCGCGAAGGCGGCCCCCGGCTATTACTTTGCGAAGCAGATCATCCGCTTTCTCGTCGACCTGGGCAAAACGATCGACGCCGACGAGCGGGTCAACAAAAAGATGAAGGTCGTTTACCTGGAGGATTACCGGGTCACGCTCGCGGAGCTTTTGATGCCCGCGGCGGACCTCAGCGAGCAGATCTCGCTCGCGGGAACGGAAGCCTCCGGCACCGGCAACATGAAATTCATGATCAACGGCGCGGTGACGCTCGGCACGCTGGACGGCGCGAATGTCGAAATCCGCGACGCGGTCGGGGAAGAAAACATGATTTTGTTCGGCATGAACGCGCAGGAGGTCGAGGAGCGGAAAAAGGCCGGATACCGGCCGCGTGCTTTCGCGGAGAAAAATCCGGAGCTGCAGGCCGCGCTGAACGCGGTGGAAAAGGGCTTCTGCGGCGTCGATTTCCGCGACATTTCCAATTCCCTGCTCTCCTCCGACCCGTACATGGTGCTGGCGGATTTCGACTCCTACGACAAGGCGCGCCACAAGTCGGAGCGGCTGTATCTGGACGCGGATCAGTGGAGGAGCATGTGCCTTGTGAACACGGCAAAGTCGGGGATTTTCTCCGCGGACCGCGCGATTCGCGAATACGCCGAAAACATCTGGCACGTAAAGCCTGTTCCGGAGGTGAAACGGCATGTTTAATTCGAGAAATCCGATGCACCGGGACCCCGTGGGCGCGGTGCCCTCGGGAACCCGCGTGCACTTTAAAATCACGCTGCCGCGCAGTCTGGGCTGTTCCGGCGCGCAGCTGGTCATGCGAAACGGGGCCGACGGGCGCGAGGAGCCCTGCGGCCTGTTCTGGTGCGGCATGAACGGCGACGGCGCGGAGTGGTGGGAATGCCATTTTGAAGCCGAAAAGCCCGGCGTTTATTTTTACGATTTTAAACTGGAAACGCCCTGCGGGCACCGGCGCCTGACGCGCGGGCCGATTGGCGAGGCCGTGTTCGACGGCGGTGCCCTGTGGCAGCTCACGGTGTATGAAAAAGAATTCAAAACGCCGGACTGGCTTGCGGGCGGGGTGCTCTATCAGATTTTTCCGGACCGTTTTGATTCCTCCGGGCAGGCGAAAAACGGCGTTCCGGCGGACCGCAGACTGCACGAAAGCTGGGACGAATCCCCGGACTGGCAGCCCGACGGGCAGGGAAAAGTTACAAATTCCGACTACTTCGGCGGCGACCTTGCGGGCATCCGCGAAAAGCTGCCGTACCTGAAATCGCTCGGCGTAACGTGCCTGTACCTGAACCCGATCTTCGAGGCGCACTCCAACCACCGGTACAATACGGCGGATTACACGAAGATCGACCCGCTGCTGGGCACGGAAAAGGATTTTCGCGCCCTTTGCGCCGAAGCGGCAGGCATGGGAATCCGCGTGCTGCTGGACGGCGTGTTCAATCACACGGGCAGCGACAGCGTCTATTTTAACCGGCAGGGGCGCTACCCGGGAAAAGGCGCGTACCAGTCGAAGGAATCGCCGTACTACCCGTGGTACCAATTCAAAAGCTGGCCGGAGCAGTACGCCTGCTGGTGGGGGTTTCCGACCCTGCCGAACGTGAACAAGGAAAATCCGGAGTACCGGGAATATATCTGCGGGGAAAACGGAATCATCCGCCGATGGCTGCGCGCAGGGGCTTCTGGATGGCGGCTGGATGTGGCGGACGAACTGCCGGATGAATTTCTGGATGCTCTGCGGCAAGCGGTCAAAAGTGAAAATCCGGAAGCGCTGCTTGCGGGCGAAATCTGGGAGGACGCCTCCAACAAGATCGCTTACGGCAAACGGCGGCGGTACCTGCTGGGGGAACAGCTCGACAGCGTGATGAACTATCCGTTCCGCAATGCGGTGCTGGGGTTCCTGACCGGCGGCGACGCGGCGGCGTCTATGGAAACGATTCTGTCTGTTCTGGAAAACTACCCGCCGCAGGTTGTCCGGGTTCTGATGAACAACATCGGCACGCACGACACCGAGCGCGCGCTGACCGCGCTGGCGGGGGAGCCGCGCCGGAACCGGGGGCGGCAGTGGCAGAGCGAAACGCGGCTTTCGCCGGAACAGCGGACGCGCGGGCTCGCGCTGCTGCGCTGCGCGTCTTTTTTGCAGTACACCCTGCCGGGCGTTCCGTGCCTGTACTACGGCGACGAAGCGGGAACGGAGGGGTACGCGGACCCGTTTAACCGCGCGCCGTTCCCATGGGGGCGTGAGGACGGGGAACTGACGCGGTGGTACCGGTCGCTGGGAAAGCTCCGCGCCCGGTGCGCCTGCCTGAACGGCGGAAATTTTCTGCCCGTCGCGGCGGACGGAGACGTTTTTTCCTATGTTCGTTCCGGCGGCGGGGACGCTCTGCTCTGCGCGGTGAACCGTTCGCCGGAGGAGCGCCGCGTGGTGGTTCCGCCCGAATGGAGCGGGGCGGAGGCGGTGTTCGGGACCGTGCCGGACACGCGCGGCGCGCTGACTTTGCCGCCGTTTGGGACGACGGCGCTCCGCCGCGTCCTCGACCGGACGGGGCAAAAATAAAGAGAAATAAGGCCGCGCGGACGCTTCTGCATCCGCGCGGTCGTTTTGTCGGCGGCCCCGCCGTTTCAAAAGGACGGAGAGCCATGTTGCCTGCGGCACCTCTCCTGATAAGAGCGTGCCCAATTCTGCCTGATT
>NZ_JBJKOP010000004.1:0-13782 GCF_046707225.1 Caproicibacter sp.
AGAAAACCCGGATAACCGGAATTACGGAGTGGGGCGAATTTTGCTGGCACTGGAGCAAAGAGGCGTGAACGCCAGTCGCTCCACCGTGCGGCGCGCCATGAAAAAGGGAGGGTTACTGAAAGCACCGTGGATAGCGTTCATTATTAGGCGGTTGTCTTTTGCAGGACGCCCCTGCTTTTTATATTTATCCAAAGTAAATATAATCCTTGATGCGGTTCCATTCTTCATCGCTTCATTCATATCGTCTTCTTGTTGTTGCCATTTACATCACCGCATTTATTATACCATATTTGTGCATCTTTTCTTTTTCAAACACGCCCTAATACGCTTTATATACTTCAAATGTAAATTAAAACTTTTTGGCCATAAATAGGTGATAGAACTAATTATTGCCGATGAGGTGCTCCAATAGACTAAGGAACTGACGGGGTTTGTTGTCTGTGTAATGCAGGCGATAAGCCCTTTAATTTTACCTTGATACAAGGTTGTTAGTATCGCCAAGATAGTTTGCGACCGAAAAAAAGTCTTGATGTGGAAGACTGCGAGGCCGTTTATCCAATCGTCTATTATTGGGTACAAGGTAAACATAATGAGCAGCTTGAATTCAGCCTTGAATTGCCCTGCTTGCTCATTTAGCGATGTATGAGTGCTTACAATATGGGCACTTAGGATAATCTATATCGTGCTTTCTTCCACATTCAGGGCAAATCCTTTGCGCAATTTGATTTCCCCCTTTTAAATTATCTAATGAATCTAATTTCTCTAACTGCTTTTTTTTAAAACGATATAACTTAGCTTTTTTTAAGTAAACTATTCCAAACCATATACAAATCAAAATAGCTACCCCAAAAACAACTGTAATGACGATAAAGTTAAATAAAGGAGAACCTTCAGTAAATGTAACCACAGAATAAGGAGTATTGCTGAGAAATAAAAATTTTATAAGAAAACAATAGAAAATGATTAAACCTGCTGCTTGAATAAACATCCAGATAGTGAGAGGCATAGCATTACCTGAAGCTTTAATGGCGGGGGGTGTTTTTCCTGTGCCTACATAATATCCAGGATTAAACTGATTATTCTGATATTCAATCATTTCATCTATATAATTATCCTCTGTCTGTTGTTCTTCATCAAAGGAATCTTTCTCGGAATTTTTATCTAAGCTGAAATCATTGTCCTGTTTTGACATTTATTCCACCCACCTATTATATAAACAATATGAATTTGTACTGATTATTCATTATTCCGCAACTGCGAAGTTCGATCACCATATTCAATTTTCCGGTTCGTTCATAATATGATCAGCAAAGTGTATAGGAACCCATTCCTTCGTCTTTGAGTGCCATGGAAAAGAATTTCCGCATAGCATTTGCAAGATACGCAGGGTCTTTGGTGCCGGCCGTTTCATAAGGAGAATGCATTGCCAGCTGTGCGAGACCTATATCCACTGTATTCAAAGAAATATGTGAGTTGGAGATATTACCCAGCGTAGAGCCGCCAGGCATATCCGAACGATTAAAGAATTCCTGATAAGGCACGTTGGCCTTTTCACAGATGGCTTTGAAAATGGCTGCCGAAACTGAGTCAGTGGTGTACCGCTGGTTAGCATTATACTTGATCACAATACCGCAGTTCATGCGAGGACGATTTACAAGGTCGGCCTTATCCGGATAGTTTGGATGCACCGCGTGTGCATTGTCTGTCGAGACCATGAAGCTGGAAGCAATGGCAGTGCGGTTCTGTTCCGCTGTTCGACCGCAGGCAATTCCAATGCGTTCCAATGTATCAGAAAGAAAAGTGGAATCAGCTCCCTGCTTTGTGCCGCTGCCAACTTCCTCGTTGTCAAATACTGCAAAGACGGGGACGCTTTTTTCATTTTCGTCTGCATCCAGAAATCCGCGAAAATTGGCATAACTACATTCTAGATCATCCAGACATCCGGCGGAAATAAATTCGTTATGAGCTCCCCAGGTAGTACCAGGTGTGCGGCTGTAGAGGAACAGATCACTGCCGGCGATAGCGTTTCTTTCGACTTTTGCACTTTCTGCTATAATATCCATAAAGGTCTCTTTGACGCCAAAATCTCCCAGGATGGGCAGCATATCGTTCTGTGGATTGTATGAATGACCCTCGTTGGCATGGCGGTCCATGTGGATGGCCAGACTCGGGATCATCACAAAGTCGCGGTCTACGTTTACCAGCTTGCTTATAAATCGGTTGCCCTTGCGGAGCATCAATTTGCCGGCAATGGACAGGGGACGGTCAAACCATGGTGCGCACAGCATGCCGCCATACTTTTCGACGTTTAGTTTGACATAGGTATTCTCCACACCGATTTCAGGATTTTCTTTGACTTTAAAGCTGGGGGAATCACTATGAGACGCGGCAATCTGATAGCCGGTAAAGTCTTTCCGGGAGACCCGAAAAGCTATAATTGAAGATTCGTTACGTGTCACGAAATATTTTTCACCCTCTGTGAGGGACCAATGGTTTCCTTCTGAGAGCTCCGTATAACCAGCTCCCATGAGTGTGCGGCGGACATTGTAAATTGCATGGTAACAGGTCGGACTCTTCTGAAGAAAGCTCAGAAGATCGGTCGTAATGCTTTCATACATTTTTAATCTACCTCTTTATTTGCTGTCTTTATCATATATTAATATACGAACTATATGCTCATAATCTTTTTGGCAGAGCATGCGAATACATATACAATGCGTCGGTGCTTCCAATCGATATATTTGCTCGATTTTAAATACTCTTCGATCGAATTGGAAAGCAGTATCATAGTCTTCACCTGTTTGCATTATATAAAATATATGCTGTTTGCAAGCACTTTTATATGGAATCAAGTAAACAAACTGAGAAGTTCGGGAAATACTCTGGGCTTCCCATTATCCCGCTTACATGTAGTACTGTATATTGGCCAATAAGAATTTAATAATCAATGTACGCGATTGTCGCAATCATCCTTAATTTGACATACAGGATGCTTGCTACATTGGCAGGAATAGTAACTGGCATCGTAATAAAGCCACCAAAGCCAGTCACGAATCCCAATGCAGAACATTTTGCTACTTGATACTTCTCCAAAAGAAAACCAGGGCGAAAAGTTACTCCGGGGGCGAAAATCCGGAAGGGAGATAAGAATATATTTTATAAAATAATAGAGTACAAACATAGCCTATAGCACCACATACCAAGCCGATGACTTTGTGCAGTACACCGGCTGATTGCATTTTATTATAGTATCTATCAAGATGAAGCTTTTCCTCATATTTCAGCATAACTTTCTCCTTACAAAATACATGCTTCAGCCGGTCGCTACTTGCTTTGTAAATGGCATAAACATGAGGCAAAGTTGAGTACCCCAAGATTGAACGGCGGAGCTGTTCTACTTTCTGGCAGAGAAACTGACGGAAAAGCTCGGCGCGGAGGACTTCCAAATCGCGTTGGAAAAAAAGCTGTAAGGCAAAGCACTGGAATCAGCAATCAACCACAGTGTCGGCACCTTCTCTTTTTGCAGCAATCGCCGCCGGGATCGCCACGTGCCCGCCTTCGACACAAAGCACGTCACAGGAACACCTTGCGATTCGTCTTCAAACGATGAACCATCAATACTAGATTTCTTCACTGCTTACGAAAAGCGGAAGATAATTCATACCGGTGGACATATGCTTTCCCATATCAAGGATATCTTTTAATAAGACATCCTTATTTTCTTTTACAAAAGATTCACTTCCGCGAATACTGATTGCTGCGATAAATTTTTGTTTGGAAACAAAAACAGGTACTGAAATACAGTAAAAGTCTGTAAAAAGATCGCCAGGCAAAATGCAATAGCCATTGTGACGAATCTGCTGCAATTGCCTTTTTAAAAGTATTTTATCTGTAATGGTATGCGAAGAATAGCGGGTTAAATTTTCCTGCTCAAAGAATTTGTTCTGAAATTCGGGCGAGGCATATGCCAACAGGACTTTTCCGAGTGCAGTCGCATGGAGCGGAAAAGGAGTCCCTGCTGTTACAAACGATTCATTGGTTCCTAGTACGCTTAAATAGACCCCTTTCATCGAGTTGCCAAAAGTACCGAGACTTAAATTACACATTGTATATTTTTTCAAAAGGGAATAGCTGCAAGATTCAAAAAAGCGCGTTGCGGGATTCTGTGACTGAAAAAGCATCCCAAGTTCAAACAGCTTACTGCTCAGCTGATATTTCCCATCAGCGGATTTCTGCAGATACTGATGGTATTCCATCGTACGAAGCAAATTATATGTCGTTACCTTATTAATATTAAGTTTCCGACTGATTGCCGGAGGGCTTAGAGGAATTCCATAACGTGCCAAAAACTCAAGTATTTCAAATGCTTTATCTAAAGATCGATTTGTCGCCGTATGTTTTTGATTCAAATCATCATTCATATTTTACCTCTCTGTTTTGAGACCCTTATATTTTGTATTATTAAACTTTTTGCTATCAGTGTCAACTCAATTTTAAGAAACTAGAGAAACAATGTGGCCGATACACACAGACCAAAGTCGCCGAATTATTTAAAAGCACTGTATTCAGAAAATAAATAGTCAATAAATTGTGCAGAAGCATAATATATTAAAATTTAGTATAGATTTTTAAACTATTAATATAAAAATATTGCATCTGAAGGTTAGAACAACTTATGATGTGTTCAAGGAGGTATCAATATGGTATTGACACAAGAGCAGATCGAAGAGCAGGGAAAGCTCCACTTTGAAGCAATCAAAACCCGTAAACTCCTTACGCCACCGAGTTATCTGTACCCGGATATGGGTTACGACGATGCTTATGCGATAGCAAGCGCGATGGTGAAAGAGTATCAAAAAGCAGGATTTACGGAATCCGGCAAAAAAGTGGGGCTAACTAGCAATGTCATGAGAAAGCACGCTGGAATCTCGGAACCTGATTATGGAATAATCTTTCACGAACTGTGCTATTCAAACGAAAGCGATGTTGAATTTGAAAAATTCGCGCAACCTTTAATAGAAGCGGAACTTTGCTTTAAATTGAGTAAGGATCTGCAAGGCGAAAGTATCTCGGTAGAACAAGTGCTTGCGTCGACAGAATATATCGTGCCGGCACTCGAAATCGTCGATATTCGTCAAAAAATCGACAATCCTCGGAAAATCTTCGATACGGTTGCCGACAACGCTTCTTTCGGCGCTTATGTTCTGGGCGACACCCCGATTAAGCCTTATCAGATCGATTTGGGTCTTGTGGGCTTTGTTTTCGAGCATAACAATCATCAGGTTGAGGTCTCCTGCGGTGCCGCCGTTCTTGACCATCCTGCGAAATCCGTCGCATGGCTGGCAAAGCGTTTTACGCAACTGGGCAACCCATTAAAAGCGGGCGAGATGGTGATGTCCGGCTCGGCCATCACCATTCTCGCGGCTCAAAAAGGGGACAATTTCCGTTGCCGATATGGGAGACTTGGCGAAGTGTCGGCTAATTTTGTGTAATCGCATGAGAGGTGAATAACGATGAAGACTTCAACTGAATTACTGCGCGCACTTGCGGAACAATCATTGCGGGGAGAACGCGAAGCCCGCTCGATTGACCAGTTTTACAAAACATACCCAGACATGGATTTGCACGATGGTTACGCAGGACAGAAAATCCGGGTAAAGATGATGGAAGCCGAAGGTTACCAGCGTGTGGGCGCCAAATTGGGAGGAACCAGTCTGGCGAAAAGCAAACAGATTGCAACCGATTTGACCGCGGGCAAATTTGTTCCGCGAAAAGCTCCCAAATGCGGCATTTTGATGAATTACATGCGCTTAGGCGAAAATGAGGATTTGAAGCTGCAGGAACTAATCCACCCTAAGCTGGAAGCTGAGCTTGCCTTTGTCCTGAAAAAAGAGCTTTATGGTCCTTATATTACCGCTCCGGATGTCATGATGGCAACCGCTTTCGTCACTCCGGCGTTTGAAATCATCGATAGCCGTTTCCACGATTTTAAAATGGGCGGCCAGTCAGACGCGCTGATTGACAATTTATCATCTGCGCGGTTTAAATTGGGTTCCGTCTGCAAAGACCCTTTCGAGGTTGACATGGTCGGCATGGGTGTCAGAACGAGCTTTAACGGCTCCTATACCGGCTACAGTGCCACAGGCGCGGTCATGGGGCACCCGGCGAGAGCGGTTGCGTCGCTTTGCAAAACGCTTTATGAAGAGATGGAGATGGGGCTGCCGGAAGGGGCCATTATCCTGACAGGAGCAATCTGCGCTTCTCATGTTTTGAATCTAGGCGACGAAGTTGTTTCGGACTTTGAAGGATTAGGGTCTCTGCGTCTTTGTGTTGTCTGACTAGACCCGCTCTGCCCTATTTTTTGTAAGGAAGTTTAAATAGATATGAAAATTTTGGGTATTTCAGCCGGCTCTAAGAACGGCAATAACGATGCCATTTGCAAAGAAGTGTTAATGGGGGCGGCGGAGTGCGGTACTGAAGTGGAGTTCATACGCCTTTTAGACCTGGAATTAAAGCCCTGCACGGGATGCAACGCATGCTTGAAAAGCCTGAACGCCGGGGGGGACGGTGCATGTCCTATCAAAGATGATTTCGAATGGCTGCGAGAAAAGGTTCTGGACGCGGATGGAATCGTCTTTTCCGTTCCCGTATTTGAAAAAGGCGCTGCAGGTGTATTTCATATCATCCTGGACCGTTTTGGGCCGCGGCACGACCGCGGAACAAATACGGCCAGCATGAACATTGCGCGGAAAGTCGGCGGTACGGGGCCAGATCTCCGTGTTCTCCGGGATAAGCCCGTGGCTTTTCTGGGAATGGGAGGAACCAATTACACTTCCCGTTTTCAGTGCGACTGCGCGATGCTAGCAGCACACCTGATGTGGACCGTCGTAGAAAACAAAGTGTACAACTGGACAAAAGTTTTTGCAATGGAGGACGAAAAAGTAGCTCATGCGCATCAGACCGGGATACGGCTGGCAGATGCCGCCGCGGATCTGTCAAAGGCAAAATACTACGGTGACCAGGGAATGTGCCCGCACTGTCATTCGAGAAATTTCTATTTAAATGATCAGGCGCCACACGCGGTGTGCTGCCTTTGTGGAATAGAGGGTGAGCTAAAGATAGAAAATGGAAAAATGCGGTTTGAATTTGCTCCCGACCAACTGTGCCTCGCGTCGGACACTATGGAGGGGAAACTTCACCATGCGGCGGACATTAAGTCCAATCAGGCTGTAAGAATGGCCATGCGCCGATCGGACACGTTTCAGGAAAGTCAGCAAAAATACATTCATTATTTAAAAGCATTCGTTCCTGACCGTTAATTCAATTCTGTATGATTAATACAGAATTGAATTGCAGGAAAGCCCGCGCTTTTTTTATATCCGCTTTTGCAGCTGACCGGAAAGGGGAGTCCGGAAAGCTGTTCACCATAACGAAGATAAAAACAGGAGAAATTGGGAAGGAAGTAAATGAATGATTACTAATACTTGGCTGATTTGGGGATTTATCGTCGGTTGGGCAGGACTGTCCATATGGCTGGCCAACAATACAAAATGGGGCGGCTTTTTGGGGTTCGTTAACATGGGACTCTTAGGAGGGCTGATTCTTTCCAATTTGGGAGTTGTTCCCATAAAGTGTGCCACATATACCGTCGTGGACAATTACTTTGTCCCCGTAGGCATCGTCCTGATGCTTTTCATGTGCAATCTCCGCAAGCTGGGAAAATGCGGGCCAAAAATTGTCGGCTCTATGGTAATTGCGGCGGCATGTATTTTCTTTGCAGGCGTTGCCGGAGGGATCCTTTTTGACCTTGGTAATGAAAGATGGAAGTTTGTTGCCGTTTCCGTCGGCGATTTTGTCGGTAATATGCAAACCGCGGCGGGTGTCGCCACCAGCGTGAAAATTTCCAGTGCAAATATGACATTCTTTACGGCGGCTACCGCCATCCCTTGGGTGATTTACAGTCTGCTTTCGTACATGGTTGGAAAAAGCTTTGTTCCCAAATTTCTGACCAGCTATAAAGACATTAATTCCGGTATGACTTTGACGGCGGAAGAACACGCCGCAGCTTTGGAAAAATTGAACAGCAAAATGGTTTCCTTAAACATCAATGAAACCGCCATCGTTTTTGGCGCTGCGGTTGCCATTGCGGCTGTCGGCAACTGGCTGGGAGAACTCACGGGATTTTACTCTATTATTTTTTACTCAACTATTGGCATCCTTGTCGCAAACTTTACGCCGATTCACAAGTTTGTAGTCAACGACTATCTTGCCTCTTTAATATTCGCCATGTATATGTTTAAGACCGGATGTGGCGCCCACTGGAGCAAACTCATCACAGTGCCTTGGCAGTTGTTCCTCTATCTGATCTTTATTTACATTGTTTCTTCGGCTTTGCTGATCCTGGTCAGCAAGCTGATCAAGATGCCTTGGGAATACGGACTCATGGCACACATGGCCTGCATCGGCGGACCGGTTTCCACTCCTCCTCTGGCCAAGGTTTACGGCTGGAGTGATTTGGTTCTGCCCGGCATTATCATTGCGATCCTTGGACAAGCATGCGGCGCGTATGCAGGCGTGTTGGGTGGTGCAATTGTTCAGATGCTTGGCTTTTAAATATCCAGTCAGGAAACACCGCCATAGTGTTCAATACATAAAAAGGAAGGACTCTGACTTATGGCTTTTATCGTACACTGCTATGATCTACTGATTAAGAACGGAACTGTGGCTGATCCTGCAAATGGGGTCAGCAAAAAGATGGATATCGGCATTTATGCTTCCAGAATTGCCGACGTCTTCGAACCGGGAACATTGCCCGGGAAGATTTGCGCAGCAGAGGTGATCGATGCAAACGGAATGTGCGTCGTACCCGGCCTTGTGGATGGCCACACTCATGTTCTGCCTGGCCTGCGCTTCAGCTATCCGATTAAGGAACTTTGGAAACGCGGCATTACCGCCTGCATCGACATGGGCAGCCAGACTTCCGCGTCGTTTAACCGCTCCCGTCATCTGATCGACGAGGCTCCCTGTGTGATAAACGCATGCCTTGGTCTGTCAAGCATGTCGGAAACCCAGGGTGAAATCCCCAGGTACACGATTTTGGACCGGGAGGTCGACAAGGAAAAGATTAAGGAACTGTTTGAAATCCATAACGATGTACTGGTAGGCATCAAGGTTTTTATCGGCCACAATGATTCCCCTACTGCCGAATTGACTCATGCAGTCATGAAAAAGGCGCGGGAAGTCTGCGATTATGTCGGATGCCGCATGTTCGTGCATGTCGCCAATCCGGACGTCAAGCTGCCCGAGTTGATCGGCTATTTTAACGCCGGGGATAATTTTACCCACACCTACAATAAAGGAAACATTCTGAATGAAAAGGGCGAAGTCTATCCGGAAGCATGGGAAGCCAAAAAACGCGGCGTTCTGTTCGATTCCGCGCGCGGCTCCCGAAACTGGAGCGCAGAAGTGGCAAGGACCGCATTCGCCCAGGGCTTTACCCCCGACGTGATTACGGACGACCTGACGGCGCTGAGCAACGATCCGCAGACCAGCCGCCTGACGGTCCATATGTCCGAGTGCATGGCGATGGGCATGAAATTTGAAGACGTTTTATATCATGCGACAAATGTCCCCGCAAGCTACATGAAGGGCGTTCAGGTGGGTGTGAAACGCAGTCTGCCCGCAAATATTACAATTTTGGAACTCCAAAAAGGTCCGCATGATTTCATCGACGCTTTCGGTGAACATTATGAAGGGGATACCTTTATCGTGCCGCGTTCCACTATAATCGGCGGCAAAGTGATGTTTAATGAGATTAAGACGGATTATTGATCGTAGGGAGGTCCTTTTCTATGCCTTTTGTTACTCTTTATCTGCGCAAAGGCTGTGCGGATGACGCGCTTGAAAAATCTATGCGCGAAATTACCAGCGCGGGCGCAAACACTTTGGAGAATACGCTTGAGCGCATGGTCCGGGTCAGCGTTTACGAAGTAGACCCGGAACGCGTTTACTGCGGCGGCAAAAATACCGCCGCAATCCAGCCGACGGTTCTGTTCCGTGTTGGTCCCGGCCGCAGCGCGGAAGCTAAGCTGTCCTTTATGAACCAGATTTCGGACATCCTTTCGACAAATTTAGGCTGCCCCAAAGAGAATATCCACGCCTATGTGTTGGATAATGAAAAGGGACACCATTTCTGCATCGGCGGCAAACACAAAGATTTCAGCAAGAAGGTGAAATAACATGCCTATTATGTGCAGTGTTCAGCTGCCTGAGGGGAAAACTCAGGAGCAGATTGAAAAAGCGCTTGCCGATGTCGCTTCGGTCCTGATGAAAGATTTCTGCGCCGAAGCGAATCAGGTTCGCGTAATGATCGACGAGCTCCCCAGAAACCGTTACATTGCCGGCGGTGTTATGGCTTATGACATGCCGGATTTTAATGGCAAGGGAGAGTAATCGGAATGCGTAAAAACATTGCAAAGCAAAAAATGATATCCGGATCCTGCATCTTCGGCGCGTTTGCCAACGGTCTGAGTCCGGAAATGATCGAAATCATGGGACTTGCCGGCTTCGACTTCATCACCATTGACAGCGAGCATGCTTCCTCCTCGGTGGAACTGAACCGAACGTTGATTACAGCGGGTGAAAGCAGAGGCGTAACCATGTTTACGCGGGTTACCAATAAGGATCAATCCACGGTTCTGCGAAATCTCGATGTCGGCGCGCAGGGAATCCTTGTCCCACAGGTAAACAGCAGAGAAGAGGCGGAAAGCATTGTCCGCTCCAGCAAATATTTCCCCGAGGGAATGCGCGGCGTCGCGACGCCGCGTGCCGCGGATTACGGCATGAATTCCAGCATAACCGAGTATATGGCCAATGCCAATCAAAACCTGCTGATTGCGGTACAGTGCGAAAGTACCGCTTGTGTAAAACATTTGGATGAAATCGCATCCGTGCCTGGAATTGATGTGATTTTCATCGGGCCTTTTGATCTTTCTCAATCTCTTGGAGTCCCCGGCAAGGTATTCGGAGAAGAAGTCGGAGAGGTGATTGAAAAGGTGCTGGCCTGTACGAAAACGCATGGAAAGTACGCCGGAATTTATACCGGTTCTGTAGAAATGGCAAAGAAATACAGGGACATGGGATTCCGATATATTATCGTCGGTACGGACATCAAGTATTTCAGCAGTGCCTGCAAGCAGGCTGTGCGGGATCTAAATTCCTGATTTTAGGAGGTTTCATGAAAGATTTTACTTTTAAAATTCCTCAGGATATTGTTTTCGGAGTTGGAAGCTTGAAGAAACTCCCTGAAATTCTGAAGAAAATCGGTTCAAGCCGGGTTATGGTGGTATCGGATCACAGCCTGGAAAAGTTGGGCGTGGTCAAAAAGGTCACTGATATTTGTGAAAAGAATGGCATATCATCCTGCGGGTTTCTTGACGTGATGCCCAACCCGACCGTTGACTGCGTCAACGAAGCGGTTAAGCTGTATCAATCCTCCGGAGCGACAAGTATGATTGCTCTGGGAGGAGGCAGTCCTATGGATGTCGCCAAAGCAGCCGGCGTTGTCGCTGCCCACGGCGGAAAAATCACGGATTATGAAGGCGCGCATCTTATCCCTGGCCCTATTGTTCCCATCATCGCGATTCCCACAACCGCGGGGACCGGAAGTGAGGTAACGGCGTTTTCTGTGATTGTCGACAAGGCGCGCAACTATAAGCTGACGGTTTTCAGTTATGAACTGATTCCTCGGTTTGCGGTTCTGGATCCCAATCTTATTATGACGCTTCCTCCGGCAGTAGCCGCGTCAACCGGCATCGACGCCATGATCCACGCAATAGAATCTTACCTTTCACGCGACGCTTCGCCCTTTTCCGACGCGATGGCAGAAAAAGCGCTGTCATTGATTGGCGCAAACATCCGAAAATTTGTCGCATGCCGACAAAACGAAGAAGCCGCTTGTGCTATGATGACTGGGTCCATGTTTGCAGGCATTGCGTTCGCTTGGGCAAGATTGGGCAATGTTCACGCCATGTCGCATCCGGTGAGCGCTTTCTTCAATGTTCCTCATGGTGTGGCAAACGCAGTTATTTTGCCGACAGTTTTAGAGTACAACGCCCTTGCAGATGACGGAAGATATGAAGAGATTTTTAATTACATCAAAAAGGGCAACAAGTCCTGCAAAAGTTTTGTTCCTCAGATGCTGGTTGATGAAATCAGGGAATTGTTAAACGATTTGAGCATCCCCATGCACCTTTCCGGCTTTAATGTCACTGAGGATCTGTTCCCGCAGATGGCAGAAGATGCAATGAAAAGCGGAAATATTTTCGCCAATCCAAGACAATCCACTCAGGCCGATATTGAAAATCTTTACCGCAGATGCCTGTGAATCCTCTGTTATTGCGGTAAGCATCCTATCGTATCCAAGGGGTCATCCGGTTTCGTCAGATCAATTTGGCGCTCATTTATAAACATATGTTAATGCACAATTAAGGGCAAAATACTGCTACTGCATGAGGGACCTCATTGCAAGTCAGTGTTTTGCCTTTTTTCTTTGCAGACCAAGCTGTCGCATGATATTTGTTCACGATTCAAATTATTTGCTATGATATGTCTTTCCTAACTTCGTATAATTGCTAAAATACGTCATTGCCAGCTCCTGGGCGGCAGCCCTAGCCTTGTCCGGCAAATACTTCCTTCCACCATTATATTCTCACAAAACAGTAAATTCAACGAAATATGCCAAGAAAAACATATAAAAGCGGAACCAGTTCCGCTTTTCATAAAAATGGACGCCTCCGGCTTTTATCCCGGAAGCGTCCGTTACTCTTTTCTATTCATCTTTACATCGGGACTCTCGCCAGCTCCGGCGGTACCCGGTTCAGCAGCTCCATGGCGCTCTGCGCATCTTCCAGCCATCGGTTTCTTCCATTCCCGTCAAGAACAACCGGCATCCGGTCGTGAACATCCTGCATGGAGAAATTGGCGGCGGTCGTGAGAATCACAAATCTCTTTTCGCCCTGAAATTCATCGTACAGCCCGGCCATATAGAGCGCGTCGGTTCCGGGCAGATTAAACTGATATTTCACCTTGTTCGCGTCATGCGACCATTCAAAAAAGCCGGTGGAGGGAATCACGCATCTGCGGGAAGGGAGACACCTCCGGAACATGGACCGTTCCCGCACGGTTTCCACCCTCGCGTTGATGATAACGCCCTTGTTATATCGGTGCGGAAAGCCCCACACAATGGCTTCGGGCGTAACGGCGCCCCGTTCCCGGATTAAAACCGGCGCTTTGTCCGTCGGGAAAATCTCTCCGGTTTGAAACGTCTCGTTCTTTCTCTGCACTTCTTCCAGAATCTCGCGGATCTCTTTCAGATCCGGGTCGCTGAACAGAACGTATCTGCCGCACATGTTTTTTCACCCCGCGTTTTGTTTTGCTTCGACAAACCACCGGTCCTGCTCCCGCCAGAGATACTTTTCCCGGCCCTGAATCCGGCAGGTGTAGCGAATTCCCGCGCCGCCTGCCTTGAGCGACGCGGCGGGCCGCGCATCCAGCACCCGGTCGATTTCATACATCACTCCGTCCGCCCACCAGATCGCGAGGGGGAGCAGCCTGCCGTCCTCGTAAAAGCGCGCGATCACATCGACATATCGTTTACAGGACATTCAGATTTCCCCCTTAAAAGTATCCGACCGGATGAATCGTGTGGTCCTTCTTCGGATCAAAGCCGGAGAGCTGCCGGTCCGTCAGCAGAACCGCGGGCTGCACCGCAAAACTCCCGAA
>NZ_JBJKOP010000005.1:0-14664 GCF_046707225.1 Caproicibacter sp.
TGGATTTGCCTTGGAAAACTCACAGACTTGGATACGTTGCTATGCTCAAGGGAAAAGCTGCCTGGAGCTGTTAAACAGCGCTGAGATAGGAAAGATATACGGACCGGAAGAACTCGTCTTTGACGCCTCGCTCGAGCGAAAAGAAGAACTTCAAAAGAAATGCTATCGGATTGATGAAGTTAGACTTTATGCCTGCAGGATGTAAAAGCGTAATGTGGCTGCCGCTCGGGACAAGCTTTGGCATATCACTCGACGCAGCGTTTGTGTTGTAGCTCCCGTATAAAACAAACACTAGGCTCTGCCGGTGTGGATTAAAATGCTTTAGCTTTCAGCATTGAGCGAAGCGAGATGATAATTATTTCGTATTCACTCAGAGCTGATTTTGCCGATGCAACTGCTTTAGAGTCGCGGGGAAGGGTGATGCGATTGTGATACGTCTTAGACGTGTGCTGGCAATATGCCCTTCCAAGGCTGGGCAAACCACGCGTTGAACGCGTGGTTTTAATGATGAACAAATGGAGTGCAGGGATTTTTGCGTATCATTTGAGCTGGCAGCGCCGCCGCGATGGTCTCCGCTGCTTCGGCCTTTTGGCAAAGGTTTGTGCGTAAATAGTTGTCGTACCAGACAATTTTTCCGGACATGGTTGCTGTCCCTCTTTCAGAATGCTGTCTCGCAACTTCATTCTATCAGAGACCTGCAAACCTTGTCTCTTTTTTATCCGTTTTTTAACTTGTGCAACATCAGATTCTTCCTGGAGAAGCCCGAAGAGCCATAGGAATGTTGGCTCTTCGGGCTTTATGTTAAAGAGCAGCTCTTCCGCATCACGCTCGACTGTGCAAAACATCTTGGCCTGCCTCCGCCAGGCGCAGCCAGTTCGAAACACGTTTAACATGCCTCAATGCTACCAAGAAAAAATATGAATCAATAGGTTTCTTTTTATCTTTTAATATAGTAAAATAGACATAAGAGGGATTTATTATGAATTTTAATCTAAGTTCAAATACGCAGATCGGCAGCAAGCAGCCGTTAACCACTGAGGAAGTGTTTAGAAAAATTCTTAGAAGAATTATCAAGCTTCAGTTGGAGCCCGGCCAGCGCATCAGTGAGAATCAAATGGCACAGGAATATAACGTATCACGCTCCGTCATCAGGACAACTTTTACAAGACTTCAGCAACTGAAATTCATAGAGGTCTTTCCGCAGAGAGGCACATATGTCAGTTTGATTAATTTGAATCATATCGCCGATTTACTTATGCTTCGCACTGCGGTGGAAAAGGAAATCATCTATGAGATGTTTACTTCGTTGCAAAAGAAAGACAGGCAGGCGCTTGTCGATGCCCTGGAAGCCAATTTGGCTGAGGAGGAAAAGTGCAGGAATGAGGCCGACTATTTTGGAAGATTCCCGAAACTGGATTCTGTTTTTCATAAAACAATGATAGACAGCGTCGGCCGTTATGCGCTGGTGGAACTGCTTTCCGACGACATGCTTCATATCGCGAGATGGCGAAATTTCGATGTGGCCTTCGGCAATCGAATTCCGGAGCTGATTGATCAACACCGCGCGATTGTAGAAGCGATAAAAAAAGAGGACATGCTGCTGACTCAGCAGAAAATAGCGGACCATTTGGAAACAATTTCGTCGATCTATGAAAGAGTTGTTACGCAGTATCCGCATTATTTTAAAAATCATTCATAAAAGAATAAAAACAGGGCGGCCCGTTTGATCAAATCTCTTATTTTTTGAATTTTTGTGAGAGACTTGATTCATACGGGTCGCTGTTGTTAGCGGAAAAATCATGATGACGGAAAATCAAGCAACAACTTGTCGAAATTGCATAAATTTAAAAGAATTTCAAGAAATCTATTTACAAAATGGATCATAAAGTATATAAAATATGAATATAGAGTGATTGACAAATTATTATCTTAACAAAGTAAATGACAGAACAAAGAAGAATAACTTGGATACAAGAATACTAGGCACAAAAATACTTGGATACATGTATACCAGATTGGGGCGTGTAATGTTTACGTTGGGAATTGATATAGGATCGACGACTTCCAAGGCGGTCATTTTAAAAGACGGACGGGAGATTGTCGCCTCATCCGTTGTGATTGCGACCGTCGGAACGGACGGTGTTTCAGACGCGATTGAGAATGCGCTTGGCGAAAGCGGGCTTGAGCGGGGGGACATTTCGGTCACCTTTGCGACAGGGTACGGCAGACAGACGTATCCGGATGCCGACGGACAGGTCAGCGAACTGACCTGCCATGCCCTTGGGGTGCATCATGTATTCCCGGATACGAGGACCGTGATCGATATCGGGGGACAGGATGCAAAGGTATTGGCGCTGAATGAACGGGGAAGAATGGCGAATTTTGTCATGAACGACAAGTGCGCGGCAGGTACCGGGCGCTTTCTGGATGTAATGGCAAATATTTTAAAGCTGGATATTTCGCAGCTGGAGGTGGAGGCCGCAAAAGCGCTTCACCCCGCGAGCATTTCTAATACCTGCACCGTGTTTGCGGAGTCGGAGGTGATTTCTCAGCTTGCGGCGGGCACCAAAATTCCGGACCTTGTTGCGGGAATCTGCAAATCGGTCGCGTCCCGTGCCGCGTCTTTGGCCAAACGGATTGGCGTGAGGGAAACGGTCTGCATGAGCGGCGGTGTTGCGCACAATGCCGGGGTTCGCAAAGCACTGGAACAGGAGCTTAACGTTAATATTGCTTATTGTGATATGGCTCAACTGATGGGTGCGCTGGGGGCATCCCTGTACGCCTATGAGAAAGCCTGAGGCTAACAATAAAAAGGAGTTGTGGTTTTATGAGTGAGGAAGTCAAAAAGCAAAGACCCGCACCGGACCCGAATTCAGCAAAGTTTAAACTGGGGCAGATTGCGGCCAAGGCTTACAGCGATTGTGTGGAAGCCAAGGCGCGCGGTGAGAAAGTCGGCTGGTGCGCCAGTAACTTTCCGGTAGAAATTCCGGAAACGCTGGGCCTGCATGTTTGCTACCCCGAAAATCAGGCGGCTGCTATCGCCGCAAGGGGCGGCGGCGAGCGCCTGTGCAGCGAAAGCGAGGGGGAGGGATATTCCAACGATATCTGCGCTTACGCGAGAATATCTCTCGCTTACATGAAGTTGAAGGAGGCGCCGGAACAGAACATGCCGCAGCCGGACTTTGTCCTTTGCTGTAACAATATCTGCAACTGCATGATTAAGTGGTACGAGAACATCGCCAAAGAGCTTGACATTCCGATGATCATGATCGACATCCCGTTTAATCCGGATTATGAAGTATCGGAAGCACAGACCGCTTATATAAGGGCACAGTTCTGGGACGCGATTCATCAGCTGGAGCAGATTACAGGCAAAAAATGGAGCGAGGAAAGATTTCAGGAAGTCAAGGAGATTTCCGGCCGTTCCAGCCGCGCATGGCTTGAGGCAACCGCTTGTGCCAAACATGATCCGTCGCCTTTCAACGGCTTTGATCTTTTGAACCACATGGCGGTCATGGTGACGGCGCGTGCCAAGAAAGAGGCCGCGGACGCAATGGAGACCCTTTTGAAGGAATACAAGGAGAATCATGAAAAGGGAGTTTCAACGTTCCGCGCTGAGGAAAAGTACCGCATCATGTTCGAGGGAATCGCCTGCTGGCCGTGGCTGAGGGTTACCTCATCCGGTCTGAAGGACAGAGGAATCAACATGGTGACTACCATTTATGCAGACGCTTTCGGGTTTATCTATGACGATTTCGACGGTATGTGCCGCGCCTATTCGCGTGTGCCCAACGCAATGTGCCTCGAGCTTGCGAGGGACAAACGAGTCAAGCTCTGTAAGGACGACCACGTCGAGGGATTGCTGGTTCATACAAACCGTTCCTGCAAACTCTGGTCGGGATTTATGCCCGAAATGAGCCGGCAGATCGGCAAGGCCTGCGGTATCCCGGTCGCAAGCTTCGACGGCGACCAGGCCGACCCGAGGAATTTCTCGGCGGCGCAGTATGATACCCGCGTTCAGGGCCTGATGGAAATCATGGAAGAAAACAAAGGAGGAAACTGACAATGGCTGTTGATGAATTACTGGCTCAGTTTCATGAAATTGCCGCGTCGCCGAGAAAACAGCTGGAGAAATACCTGGCGCAGGGCAAAAAGGTGGTGGCCTGCGCTCCGGTTTACACGCCGGAGGAAATCATCCATTCCATGGGACTTGTTCCCATGGGCGTCTGGGGTGCGGACCAGAAGGTCAGCGAGGCAAAAAAATATTATCCGGCGTTTATCTGTTCCATCATGCAGACGGTGCTGGAGCTCGGCATCACCGGCAAATATCAGGGCGTTTCCGCAATCGTGATCCCCTCTCTCTGCGATTCGCTCAAATGCCTTGGACAAAACTGGAAGTATGCCGTTCCCGATATTCCGTTCATCCCCATGACCTACCCGCAAAACCGGAAGCCTTTGTATGGGATTGCGTTTACCAAGGCCGGTTATGAGCGCGTAATCAGCGACCTTTCCGCTGCGACGGGCGCAAAGTTTTCAGAAGCCGCTCTGGCAGACTCCAACCGTATTTACAATGAGCACAACGCCGTGATGCGGGAGTTCGCGGAGATTTCCGCGGATCATGCGGTCAGCGCAGCGCAGCGCAGCGATGTGTTCAAGAGCGCCTGGTTTATGCGGAAGGAAGAACACACCGCCATGGTGAAACAGCTGAACGCGGAACTGGCACAGACACCGAAAGACAAAGGAAAGATTCGTGTCGTGGTGAGCGGAATTCTGGCAGACTCCCCCAGTTTGCTGGAGATTTTTGATCAAAACGAAATCAGGATTGCGGCGGACGACGTAGCGTTTGAATCAAGGCAATATCGGACGGACGTGCCGGAAGACCCCGATTCGCTGGATGCGCTTGCCCGGAAGTACGCGAATATGGACAACTGCTCCGTACTTTATGACAGGGACAAAAAGCGAGTCGATTCGATTCTCGAACTGGCAAAACGGCACGACGCCAGAGGCGTCATCGTCCTGATGACAAAATTCTGCGATCCGGAGGAATTCGATTATGTTCCCATCAAAAGAGCTTGTGAGGCAGCCGGGCTTTTGAATCTGAACATTGAGGTTGACCGGCAGATGGTGAATTATGAGCAGGCAAATACCATAATCCAGACATTCAGAGAGATGTTTTAGCCTGGCGACCTGTGAGGAGTATTGAAATAAGGAAAAGGGGAAAATGTCATGATTAACAAGAACAAAATGCCTGTTGCGATCGGTGTAGCGTTCGTGTGGTTTACCACGCAGTTCGGCGGTGGATTTGCCTCGGGGGCGCAGCTGCTTACCTATTTTGTACAGTTCGGAATCTGGACCCTCGTCACACCGATTCTGGCGCAGGCTTTCGGCGCGTTCTTCCAGTGGTACGGGCTGCGCTATGCAAAACGGCACAACACCTATGATTACCGCACGTTTACCGACACTTTCTATGGCGATCTGGGAAAAGGAGCAAAAACGATTTTCTCAAATCTCTATGAAGTGGTTTACATCGTCACAATCTGCCTCGCTTCTGCGGTCGCTTTCGCGACGGGAGGCTCCACGCTTGAGGCACTGACCGGCATCCCCTATCTGCTCTGCACGGTTGTTATCGGGGCGATTATCTTTGTGCTGGCAATCTTCGGTACGGATATTGTCAGAGCTGCGGCTTCCACCATTTCCGTAGCGATCATAGTCGGTCTTCTGATTGTCTACATCCCCAACATCATCGCTCAGTGGGGCACTATTTCGGCTAACATCGGCCAACTGTCGGTTGCCCCCGCGCCGGTTGCCCCCGCTTTATGGAAATGTCTGTTGTACGGAGCGTTCCAGTTGGCTTCCATCGGCCTTTTGATGCAGCATGCAGAGCCATTTGAAAACGAAAAGGTAGCAAAGACTTCCATGATTTACGGCTTTATCGTTAATGCGGGAATTATTTTCATCTGTACGCTGGGCATGCTGGCGGTTGTCAAAAATCCGGATCTTGCGACAGCGAAGGTTCCGACGCTGCTGATGGTTACAACAGGCGTCGGCGCAGCGGTCCTGACGCCGATCATTTCAATCCTGATTATTCTCGGCTCCGTATCAACCGCCGTCAATATGATCGCCGGCGTTGTCAAGCGTTTTGTAACCGCGTGGAACAAAAAAGACGCCTCTCCGGAAGAATCGGGAAAGAAAAGCACACAGCGCACGATGACGATTGCGATTCTGTTTACTCTGCTGACCTTTGCAATCGCACAGTTCGGACTGATTCCGCTGGTTGCCGTCGGATATGGGTACCTCGGCTATTTGACCATTTTTGTCGTCCTGATTCCGTTCCTGATCCATATGTTCCTGACCAGGGCGGGGAAAATCGATTCTGAATTCAAAAAGAATGAATCAAGATAAAAGGAGAGACCGAAAAAATGAGCAAACCATTGCAAGGAGTCCGCGTCATTGAGCTTGCCACCTTTATCGCCGCCGCTACGGCGGGCAGATTTATGGCTGACCTCGGCGCAGACGTCATCAAAATTGAATCGGCAAAGGGGGACCCCCTGAGATACACGGCGCCTTCTGAGGGAAGACCGCTGGATATGTACGAAAACACCACATGGGATTTGGAAAACGGCAACAAACGCTGCATTTCCCTGAATATGAAGGACCCGGCGGGCAAAGAGGCGTTTTTAAAACTGCTTGAAACGGCGGATGTCCTCATTACCAACTGGCGGGTTCAGGCGCTGGAACGCGCGGGCCTTGATTATGAAAGCCTGAAGCAAAAGTATCCCAAGCTTGTCTATGCAATCTGCACCGGCTATGGTGAATACGGTCCCGACAAAGACCTTCCGGGCTTTGATTTTACCGCATTCTTTTCAAGGGGAGGATATCTGGATTCGCTGCGCCAGAAGGGTACCGTGCCGATGAACGTGGTGCCGGGCCTTGGCGACCACAATGTCGGCATGAACCTTGCCGCGGGAATTCTGGCGGCTCTGTATCAGGCGAAAACAACGGGCGTTGGAGAAAAGGTGGAAACTTCTCTGTTTGAAAGTGCCGTTTTCAACATGGGCATGATGATTCAGGCGTCAAATTACGAAGGAATCGCACAGCAGTATCCCATCGATGTCAGAAAGGCCGCCAATCCGTTTAACGCGGCGTGGAGAACCAAAGACGACCGGTTCATCCAGACTTGCATGCCGGATTACAACACCTATTACAAAGCCTTTATGAAGGCGATCGGACGGGAGGACCTTGTCGAAAACGAGAACTATTTCCCGATTCTGACTTGTCAGAAAAAGGGCCTTACTTCCGAGGTTTACGACATTGTCATGGAAGCGTTCAGCCGGAAGACCGTTGAGGAATGGGCGCAGATTCTCGCCTCTGCCGACGTTCCGTTCGCGCTTGCGAAAAATTGGATGGAAATCCGGGAGGACAAGCAGGCCGAGGCGAATAATTGCTTCTACGACATGCGCTATTCCACTGGAAATACCAGAAGGCTGGTGAGACTTCCGGTGAAATTCCAGCAGATGGGTGTGCCGGACTATCGCAGGGGCCCGATGATCGGCGAACAGGGGCCGGAAATTCTGAAAGACATAGGATATGACGAAAAGCAGGTTCAGAATCTGATGGAATCCGGCACTCTGTATGTTTGGAAGGACGAGAAAAAGTCGAACTGATTTCAATCAAAGGGACTGCAACCGGACCGGCACCGGTTTCGGCTGCGGTTCTTTCAGTTGATATTACGGAATTACCGGGGATGCAATGATGAAACTGGTTCATAAGACGATAATTGAATGTTTGGCGGAACGGGCAGGCGCCGACGGCGAAAAGACGGCTGTTGAAACGGGCGGGTGGAGCTGTACCTATCGTCAGCTTGACCTGTTTTCCGATCTTCTGGCGGCACAGATGAAAAGAAACGGAATCGGCGCGGGGGCACATGTTGGCATCTGGAGCGTCAACAGCCCGGAGTGGGTCGTAACGTTTTTTGCGCTGGTGAAGACGGGAGCCGTGCCCGTGCTGTTAAATACCTGTTTTCAGGATGACGAAATTACGCAGGTTCTGAATTATGCAAATGTAGAGGTCCTGTATTACGGAGAAGGTTACAAGACAACATCCTATCGGGACATGATTGAAAGAATCAGGGAAAAAACGCCGAACATCAGGCGTTTCGTTTCAATGGATCAGGTTAAAGACGGAATGAATTCCGCCGGAAGTATGTGTGCAGACGCTGCGCATGGGCAAAAGGCCTTCGCCGAACTTCAGGAAGCGAAGAAAAAAATCCGGCCGCAAGACACGGCCTGCATGATTTTCACCTCCGGAACCACTCTTGTTCCCAAAGGAGTGCTTCTCAGCCATTACAGCCTGGTCAACAATGCCGCCGCGGTGTCAGAAGCGATGCAATGGAGCGGAAGGGATAAGATGTGCATCGCAGTGCCGATGTTCCATTGCTTCGGCCTGACGGTCGGCATTCTGGCCTGTGTAATCTGCGGTGCGGGTATGTATCTGATCCCCGGTTTCCGGACCGGAGCCGTATGGGACGCGATTGAGAATCAGCGCTGCACAATCCTGAACGGCGTGCCAAGTATGTTTCTCGCGCTTATCCGGAGTTCAAACGGGCGGGGAAGAACTGCGCCTTTTCTGAATTCCGGAATTATCGCCGGGTCACCGATTATGCCGGAGGATTACAAGAAAATCTGTGAACGGTTTCCATCGCTTCATCTTCAGCCTTCGTACGGCCAGACGGAAACCTCCCCCTGTGTGACGATTGCGGATTGGAACGATCCCCCGGGAAAGAAAAGCGCTTCTGCGGGAAAGCCGATCGACTTTGTCAGCGTTCGCATTTGCTCCGTCTCGGATGGAACCGTCGAGAAATTGGACAAAGACGGTGAAATTCAGGTCAAAGGCTATAATGTGATGGAGGGTTACTATCATCTTCCGCAGGCGAACAGAGAAGCCTTTACGGCGGACGGCTGGCTGAAAACAGGGGATATCGGCCATTTCGATTCCGACGGGGAACTCCATGTTACCGGCAGGCTGAAAGAGATGATTATCCGCGGCGGCGAAAATATATCTCCGCGCGAAATCGAGCGGGTTATCCGCGCACTTGACTGGGTGGAACAGGTCAAAGTGGTTGGTGTGCCCGACAAGGTGATGCAGGAGGCCGTAGCGGCGTGCATCATTCCCAAACAGGGATGTCAAGTTGACAGGAACGGACTGTTCCGTTATTTAGATAAAAAACTTTCCCAATATAAAATGCCTTCCTATGTATTCGAATTCAAATCTTTTCCTTTCAACGCAAGTGGAAAAATTCAGTTGGAAAAAATAAGGAAACAGGCGGCTGTGCTGGCTGAACAGGCAGCAAAAGAAAAAAAGGAGGAAGCACAAATATGGCAGACGCGTATTTTACGGAGCAACATGAGCTAATCAGGAAACTGGCCCGCGAATTTGCGGAAAAAGAACTGACGAAGGAAATTCTTGACAAGGTGGAGGAAACAGGGGAATTCCCAGAGGAAATTCTTGACAAAATGGCCGCGGCGGGATTTTTCGGCATCAAAATACCGAAGGAATATGGCGGCCAGGGGGCGGACGCCCGCTCTTATGTTCTGGTCATGGAGGAAATCGCGAGAGTTTCGGGCGTTGCGAGCATCTATGTGTCGACCCCGAACTCCCTTTCAGGCGGACCGCTGCTTCTCGCCGGCAATGAGGAACAGAAAGCGAAATATCTGACACCGGTGGTAACCGGCAAGAAAAAACTGGCATTCGCTCTGACCGAACCGGGCGCGGGCTCCGACGCGAGCGGCATGGTGACCTCCGCCGTAAAGGAGGGCGACCATTATGTGCTGAACGGGCGCAAATGTTTTATCACAATGGCCCCGCTTTCCGACTATGCGGTTATTTTTGCAAAGACCGACATGAAAAAGGGCAACAAGGGCATTTCGGCGTTTGTCGTTGATATGAAAGGCCCGGGCGTCAGCTGCGGCAAGCCGGAAGACAAGATGGGCATCATCGGCTGCGCGACCTCCGACATTATTCTGGAGAATGCGATCGTTCCGGAGTCGGACCGTTTGGGCGAAGAGGGCGAGGGATTCAAAATCGCCATGAAGACGCTGAATACCGGCCGTTTGGGCGTGGCGGCTCAGTCAATCGGTATCGCACAGGGCTGCCTGGACGAGACCATAAAATACGCAAAGGAAAGAAAACAGTTTGGGCAGCGGATTGCCGACTTTCAGGCCATCGGTTTCATGATCGCCAATATGGCCACAAAGCTGGAGGCCGCAAAGCAGCTGACCTATAAGGCTGCGTACCTTCTGGATACCAAACAGGATACGACACTCAATGCGTCGATGGCAAAGTATTTTGCCTCCGAGGTGTGCAACGAAATCGCGGCCTGCGCCGTTCAGATTCACGGCGGATACGGATTTATCAAGGATTATAAGGTAGAGCGGATGTACCGCGACTGCCGCGTGTTTACCATTTATGAAGGAAGCAGTCAGGTTCAGCAGATCGTCATCAGCAAGCAGCTGCTGAAAAAGTAAGAAGGGAGAAGCTTAAGGCATGAAAATATTAGTTTGTGTAAAACAGGTTCCGGATACGAATGAGGTTAAAATTGATCCGGTCAAGGGAACCCTGATCCGCGAGGGTGTTCCCAGCATCCTGAATCCGGACGACGCAAATGCGCTGGAAGCCGCGCTTCAGCTTAAGGACAAAGACCCAGACACAAAGATTGCCGTTCTCACCATGGGCCCCCCGCAGGCAACTTATATGCTCAGAGAATGCCTGGCGATGGGTGCGGACGAGGCGTATCTGCTCAGCGACCGTGCGTTCGGCGGAGCGGACACCTGCGCCACTTCCACAACGATTGCGGCCGGAATTAAAAAAGTGGGGAATGTCGACCTCGTTTTTGCAGGGCGCCAGGCCATAGACGGCGACACCGCACAGGTTGGCCCCCAGGTCGCGCAGCGTTTGAATATGCCGGTTGTTACTTATGTAAAGGATATCAAGGCTGAAACGGGAAAAGTGACCGTTCAGCGGCAGATGGAAGACGGGTATGAGATCATTGAGGTTCAAACCCCATGCCTTCTTACCTGCGTGAAAGAGTTGAACGAACCCAGGTATATGTCGGTCGGGGCGATTGTTGACGCATATCAAAAGGAAATTACGGTTTGGGGACATGATCAGGTGGAACTTGACCCGAAGGACTGTGGACTGAACGCCTCTCCAACACAGGTTTTCCGCTCCTTTACACCGCCGCAGAAGGGCAAGGGCGAAATGCTTTCGGGTTCCGTCGGCGAGATAGCGGCGGCACTTGTTTCCAAGCTGAACGAAAAGCATCTATTAAAAAAAGAAGGGTGAGAACAACATGGCAGTTGTTGTATTAAAGGATCAGTGCAAAGGCTGCACGAAATGCGTGAAAAGTTGTCCGTTTCAGGCAATCACGATGGAGAACAGAATTGCCGTGATTGGTCCGGCTTGCACAGGCTGCGGCCAGTGCGTCGAAGTTTGCCCGTTTCAGGCAATTAAGAAGACGGAAGACAAAAAGGCCGCAAAAGATTTGAGTACCTATCACGGCGTATGGGTTTTTGCTGAGCAGAGAGACGGAAAGCTGATGCAGGTGGCGGTTGAACTGCTGGGCGAGGGAGCCAAGCTTGCCAAAGCCGTGGGCTGCGAACTTTGCGCGGTTCTTTGCGGTTCCGGTGTGGAACCGCTCGTGAGCGAACTCTTTGAGTACGGCGCCGACAAGGTCTATTACGCCGATGCACCGGAGCTTAAACAATATACGACCGATGCCTATACCAAGGCGATTTACGAGGCGATTGAAACCTATAAACCTGAAATTGTTCTGCTTGGTGCGACACATATCGGCCGCGACCTGGGTCCCTGCCTTGCGGTTCGCTGCGGAACCGGACTGACGGCTGACTGTACAAAGCTTGAAATTAATCCGGAGACGAAGGGTATCATGCAGACCCGCCCCGCGTTCGGCGGCAATCTGATGGCGACGATTGTCTGCCCGAACCACAGGCCGCAGATGTCGACGGTTCGCCCGGGCGTTATGGAGAAAGCCACAAGGACTCCCGGCAGAACCGGAGAGCTGATTCGTTTGAGGATCGGATTCCATGAGGGTGATATTCGCACGAAGGTGCTGGAGGTTGTCAAATCCGTCAAAGAGGCGGTGTCCCTGACCGACGCTGAGATCATTGTTTCGGGAGGAATGGGACTGGGAAATCCGGAGGGATTCAAACTCCTCAAAAAGCTTGCGGAAAAACTCGGCGGGACCATAGCGGCGTCAAGAGCTGCGGTTGACGCCGGCTGGATTGATCACGCCTATCAGGTTGGACAGACCGGAACGACGGTGAAGCCGAAAATTTATTTTGCCTGCGGTATTTCCGGCGCCATTCAGCATGTGGCCGGAATGCAAAAATCCGGACTGATTGTCGCAATCAATACCAACGAAAGCGCGCCGATTTTCGATATTGCTGATTTCTGCATTGTCGGCGATCTGTATAAGGTGATTCCGGCTATTCTGGAAGAACTTGAAAACGTGCCGTGTTAAAATAAATGCGGGGCCGGTCCATCCCGGTCTTTCGAAATGGGAATGAAGTAACGAATTCAGAGAATTCAAAGAAAAAGCGGCGGGAAAAATTCTTTTCCGGCCGCTTTTTCTGTTCTGGCGGGCAATCCGGTTTTCCGGCTTTGACCGTCCGCTGCAAAGTCAGGGCGCCGGCGATGCCGACGCGGCGCCCGTTACCCGCATTCCGGATATCTGAAAGGTGCCGTAGCCGGTCGTAGCCACCGCTGCAAGCGCATTTCCTGACAGGTTTCCCTTCACTTGATATTTTGTGCAAAAAAAACCCATGTTAAGAACGCCTGAGAATTCAAAGGCATTCGAATCAATTTTGCCGTTTTTAAAAAAGCTGGTGCTTCCCATGGCCCGAATGGAACCGCTTAAAACCCCTCGTTCCTCTTCCATGGTCAGCACGCCTCTTTGGGGTCCGATGGGTGTCTGCAATGTAACATTGAAAGTACTTTTCATAATTAATCCCCGTTTGTTTTGTATTTCAATCCGCATTCCTCAAACGAGGAGTACGGCTGAAAAGGATGATTTGGCGCTTTTTACGCAAAGCCGGTCAGCGATATAAGATGCCCGTCGGCATGATTTTGCCGCAAGCTATTTTTGCACCGGAATTCCCGGACGGCTGCGTTGTAAAATCATCCGGAGCCGCGTGAATGATCACAGTTCGCCCGATGACTTCATTCACGGTGAATCTGTCGGTGAAAAACGCCATGAAAGCGTATCCCCGGTTGCCGAACAACGGAGGAAGATCGCCCGCATGTGCGGGATGCGGACAGCCGTTTGGATTATAATGACCGTCCGTGTCGGCGAAAGGGTCTTCGGCGTTTCCCGTACAGGATTTGCCCTCGTGAATATGGAATCCATAGATGTCGGGAGAGCACGCCTGTGTCCCTGTTGGGAGCCCGTGAATCTGGGCGATCAGGAAAACTCCGTCCGAAGTCTGATAAAAGGAGACAAAGCCGTGGAGATCAGGATAATCACGGCTGCCGTTCATCATGGCGCGGGCATTGGGAGTCCTGCGCAGTGTATTTTGAAAAAGGCGCAGATTCATTTGGTGTTCTGAAAGCAAAGTACCACCTCCTGAACTATTTTATGCACGCGGAAATTAATTGCCAATGTACAGCTTGGGGAACCAGCCGTTTTTCGGAGACGGAGGTTTTACAGCGCCGACATATTTTTAAAAGACTTCCATATTTTTATTGATATAAGGCGGAGGGCGGTACAAGATCGCTTGCCGGTAAATTTCGCTGATGGGAAAGGATGTTTTGAAAGATGTGTACGGCAATCACGTTTCAGTCTAAGCAGGGAGTCAATTTTTTTGGGCGCACCATGGACTTTTCTTTGGAAAAGTCAAGAATGGTGCAGAACCTAAACACCCAAAAACTGTTGGTTAAGCAGCCAGACCTCTGGCGGCCTGAGGGTACATAGCGGGAGCGAGGCCGCCCGGATTGGCGGTATAGATTCGCTCCCGGTTGTAATAGCTCATAATGTAGCGGAACACAACGCTTTTGACTTGGGCCATCGGCATCTTGCCGGTCTGAATCTGGTAGAGCTTCTCCTTTTTCAGCGTGGCAAAAAAGCTCTCCATACGGGCGTTGTCGTAGCAGCGCCCTGTGCCGCTCATGCTCTGAATCGCGTCGTACCGAGCCAGCGTGTTTCTAAATTTCGCGCTGGTGAACTGACTGCCCCGGTCACTGTGCAGGATCATGCCGTGGGCATCCTGCGCCCCGCAGGCACTTTCAAACGCGCGGATGCACAGCTCTTTTCTCATATTGTCGTCCATGGAAAGGCCGACAATTTCGCCATTGTAGCAATCCAGAACGGCGGCAATGTAGAGCTTTCCGTCTGCGCACGGAACCTGCGTGATGTCGGTCAGCCATTTTTGATTGGGAGCAGCCGCGGTAAAATTCCGGTGAATCAGGTTTTCTGCCTTTTGCGCCGCGGCGTCTGCTTTTGTCAGGCTTTGCGGTCTGCGAGCCGGTGCTTTCAGTAACCCTCCCTTTTTCATGGCGCGCCGCACGGTGGAGCGACTGGCGTTCACGCCTCTTTGCTCCAGTGCCAGCAAAATTCGCCCCACTCCGTAATTCCGGTTATCCGGGTTTTCT
>NZ_JBJKOP010000006.1:0-28739 GCF_046707225.1 Caproicibacter sp.
GAAACTGTTTTTCCGGACCCGTCTCTTGCGCCGACATTCTTTGGCGCGCGGTCTCCTGATAGAGTCACCGCCGTTTTCCCCTGGTATCGGCAGACGACGGTCACGCGTTCAACGCCGCGTTCCAGCGGATTGGAAGCCAGTTCTTCCTGAACGGCTCCGATGACCGTGCGGTAGTTCGCCAAATCCATTCCCTGCTGGAACGCAGGAAAGGAAGCCGCCGAAGCGGATTCCTGTTCCTGCGGAGCGTTGCCGAGGTCCAGCGTGAGCGTCAGCGCAGAACCCGACCGCGCGCACGAAACGACCTGCGCGTTCGCCGTCCCGATGCGGCGCGCCAGCCGGTCGGAAAGGCTCACGCCGACATTCTGCTCGAAACAAATTCCGAGAACCGCCCCCACGGCTAATGCTGCCAGCAGCATAGCCGGAATTCGAAACCGCCGCAGTTTCTCCGTGTTTTGCAAATGAATGCCCCCTCATTTTCAGTATTTTGTCGCCGATTCCCTGCCCGAACCTCCGGTCACTTGATCAAATCGCGGTAAGCGGGATAGCCGCCCAGCGATTCCGCGCTTTTTACCGCGCGCAGGATGGCGTTTTCAACCGCGCGGACCGCCAAAATGCCGGCCGCGTTGGGGTCGGCCTTTACCCGGCCGGTCGCCATCGTGAAGATTGTGTCTCCGTCGAAAGTCGTGTGCGCGGGCCGGACGGTTCTGGCAATGCCGTTCTGTGAAACGGACGCAAGCTTGTTTGCCTGGGCTTTCGTGAAGTCCGCGTTGGTGGCAACGACGCCGATCACGGTGTTCCCGCTGAAAATGTCGGTGTCTTCCCGATAATTTTCGAGCATCAGCGCTTCGCTGTCTCCGACCGTCCGGTCGTCGTTCAGTACGCCCGCAATGAGTCCGTTCTCCCGCTCGTCGAAAATGTCGCCCACACAGTTTACCGCCATGACGGCGCCGACCTTCAGGTCCCCCGCCTGAAGGCAGAACGAGCCGATTCCCCCTTTCATCGCGTGGCCGAGGCCCCGGACCTTCCCGATCGTCGCCCCCGTGCCGGCGCCGACGCTTCCGGCGGGAACCGGCCCCGCGGAAGCGTTTCGGCAAGCCTCGTATCCCATTTTTTTGTCCGGCCTTACCCCGGAATCCCCGCATTTTAAATCAAAAAGAATCGCGCCGCAGACGATGGGGATTTTCGCAACCTTCACATCCCGGCCGACTCCGCGTTCCTCCAGATATTGCATCACACCGGCGGCCGCGTCCAGCCCGAACGCGCTGCCGCCCGCAAGCAGAACGGAGTGAATCGCAGCCCTCAGGTTCACCGGATTCAGCGCGTCCGTTTCCCTTGTTCCGGGGGAACCGCCGCGCACATCGACCCCGGCGACGGCCCCTTCGATTTTCTCGGATATCCCGCCGGCGGTAATGATGATTTTCATGGTTCCCATCCGCTTTCCATTCCTTTTTCCTTATTTTAGCACGGTGTATCCGGAATGCAAACCCGCAAATGAAAAAGGCCGGAAGACGGATGCAACTCTCTTCCGGCGTAAAATTCTGTTTTGACTGAGCCCATTCGAGAAAAAATCAGCGCGGGGCCGAAAATGCCCACAAATTGCGAATCTGCGGTTTCAGCGTGTCATAACTCCAGGTTTCTTCGCTTCGCTTTTTGCTGTTCGGGTCGTGTACGGTAAATTTTCCGCTTTGAACCTCACAGATCACAATGAAATGTCCCTGTGTGGTGAAATCCCCCGGCCCCATGCAGCAGATGATCGGGTCCCCCCGCGACAATTCCTCCGTCATCCTGCTTTCGCTCAGCGGAATTTCCCGGGAGCTCAGCCCCAGCTTTTTCGCCCCGTCCGACATCAGGGTCCAGAGCGTACTGTTGCTTTTCCGGTCCAGATAGCCGTTTTTCGCGCTGTAATCGGCGACCGCTTTCGGATTTTGGGACGTGTCGCCCGTCAGGCCGACGGCAACCATGGAAAGGCAGGTCGGGCCGCAGCCGTCCAGCGCGATGATTCCGTCGCCGTAAGGCGCATACCCCCATTGTTCATCCCACTGGATGAGCAGAGGAACTTGTCCCTTTTCAGATTGCTTTGAAAGATCGATGTTCTTTGAATAGGTTCCTTTTTTTTTCGGGTAATCCAGCGTAAAATCCAGCAATTCCGAATTTCTCCCCAGGGATTCCAGCAGGCGCTGCGGGTACTGTCCCGGGTTTTGCACAATGGGCCGCGCCTTCGGGTCCGCTTTTGCCATAGCCTCCAAAGCTTCCGTTGTGTCCGCGGACACCGTACCGCTCTTCAGCCCGTCATCGGCGGGGAGCGCGCTGTCGCTAAGCTGTTCATAGATGCCGGACTCCGGAGCCGTCAGGCTCCGAACCCCCTGTATGATAAGCGGGAGCTTCCAGACGCACGCCGCCGCAAGCACAATCAGGATCAGCCGCCGCAACGGATGACGCCTTTTCCTTCGTCTTCTTTTTCTGCGGGGTTTTGCGTCATACCCGTTATCGAGTTCATATTCATATTCGTCGCCATACCCATAGTGATCGTTTGCGTCGTCATATTGATAGGTCCTCACGGTGTTAATCCTCCCCGGGGAACAACGAAAATTTCACGAAAGCTGTCCCCTTTTCTATACACACGGAGTTTTGCATTTCTTTCGGCGTCCGTTTCACGTCGCTTCTTTTTCAAAGATTCCTGCCCTGCTCGTATTAATTGTATTATTAATTATAGTACAGATTTTTGATTCCGTCAACCATGTCTGAACGGCCAAAAATCTTTTTACCCTTGCGGCGGCGCTTCTCACCCCCTGCCCCCTCCCGCACAGGGAACACGCTGAAAACCGAAAGCAATCTTATGCGGAAGGGGACTGACACGGGAGGGGGCCGCGCCCCCTCCCTGCCAAAGCCCTTCTTGAACTCTTCGGCGAGCCGGGACTTTTCGTAAAAAAAAGAGAGCCCCCGCAAAACGGGGCTCTCTCAGCTTTTCACGCAGGCAAGGCCTGCTTATTCGCCGAACATATCTTTGATTTTATCAAAGAAAGTTTTACGCTTTTGGTAATTCTTTTCATCCGCGCCGGAATCAAACTCCGTCAGAAGATCCTTCTGTTTCTGCGACAGGTTCTTCGGCACCTCGATCGTCATGCGCACATACTGGTCGCCGCGCCCGCGCCCGCCCAGCTTGGGAATTCCCTTGCCTTTCAGCTTAAACACGTCGCCCGGCTGAGTCCCGGCATGAACCTGATATTCGACTTTTCCGTCAATCGTCGGCACAACAACCTCCGCACCCAAAGCAGCCTGCGGAAAGGTGATCGGCATTTCACACCAGACGTCGTTTCCGCGGCGTTCAAAGATCGGGTGGGGCCGCACGCTGACATAAACGTGCAGGTCGCCGCTCGGCCCGCCGTTGACCCCCGCGTTGCCTCGGCCGCCCACATTGAGGACCTGCTCGTTGTCGATGCCCGCCGGGATGCTGATTTCAATCGTTTTTTCCCGCTTCACGCGTCCGGAGCCATTGCAGGTGCGGCACGGGTCGTCGATTACCTTGCCGGTCCCGCCGCAGCGGTCGCAGGTACGCGCCGTCTGCACCACGCCGAACGGCGTGCGCTGGCTGACGCGCACCTGGCCGCTGCCGCTGCACTGCGGGCAGGTCTTCGGTTCGGTGCCGTTTTTAGCGCCTGTTCCGTGACAGTCCGGGCAGGCGTCCACTTTCTGATAATTGACGGTTTTTTTGCAGCCTTTCGCGGCCTCTTCAAAGCTGATGCTCACCGTGGCTTCGCTGTCGCCGCCGCGGCGCGGAGTATTCGGGTTGGCCCTGCGCCCGCCGCCAAACCCGAAGCCGCCGAAATCAAAGCCGTCGAACACACTGTTGAAAATATCGTCTATATTGATCCCGCCGGTGAACGGGCTGCCGCCCGCCGCCCCGCCGCCGAAGCTGGGGTCCACCCCCGCCTGGCCGAACTGGTCGTAGCGGGCCTTTTTATCCTTGTCGGACAGCACCTCGTAAGCCTCGTTGACCTCCTTGAACTTTGCCTCGGCTTCCTTGTCGCCGGGGTTCAGGTCCGGGTGGTACTTTTTCGCGAGTTTGCGGTACGCCTGTTTGATTTCGGCATCCGTGGCGTTTTTGGGGACGCCCATCACCTCATAATAATCCCTTTTTTCAGCCAAACTGAATCACTCCCGAGAATACGCGTTGAGGGCAGCCGAATAGGGCTGCCCTGACCCGCAGTTTATGTCAACGCCGCGCGCCGCCGCTTTTCTCTGCCTTGCGGCGGCCTGCGATCGGATTTAAAATTATTTCTGATCCTTGTCATCGACATCCCTGTATTCCGCGTTGTAAACATTACCGCCGTCTCCGCCCTGCGGTGCGTCGTTGCCGCCGTCCTGCGTGGGCGGGACCGGGCCGCCGGCACTCTGCTGGGGCGCGGCATTCTTGTAGAGCTTCTCGCTTGCCGCGTACATGGCCTTTTGCAGCTCTTCGCTCTTTTCTTTGATGCCGTCGGCGTTGTTCGCGGAAATTTCGCTGCGCAGCGCCGCCACTTTTGCGTTCAGATCGTCTTGATCGGACTGCGGGATCTTGTCTCCGCCGTCCTTGATCAGCTTTTCAACGGAATAGCAAAGATTCTCGGCTTCGTTCTTCCGGTCGATCTCCTCGCGGCGCTTCTTATCCTCCGCCTCGAATTTTTCAGCGTCCTTCACGGCCTTGTCGATATCGTCCTTGCTCATGTTGGAGCTGGAGGTAATTGTGATCTTCTGCTCTTTCCCGGTTCCCATATCTTTTGCGGAAACGTTCACGATGCCGTTCGCGTCGATGTCGAACGTGACCTCAATCTGGGGAATTCCGCGCGGAGCCGGCGCGATGCCGTCCAGACGGAACAGACCGAGCTGCTTGTTGTCGCGGGCGAATTCGCGCTCGCCCTGCAGCACGTTGACTTCCACCTGGGTCTGACCGTCCGCCGCCGTGGAGAAGATCTGGCTCTTCTTGGTCGGGATGGTGGTGTTGCGCTCGATGATCTTCGTCATCACGCCGCCCATGGTTTCAACGCCGAGCGAAAGCGGGGTGACGTCGAGCAGCAGAAGACCTTCGACCTCGCCGCCCAGAACGCCGGCCTGCAGCGAAGCGCCGATCGCGACGCATTCATCCGGGTTGATGCCCTTGAACGGATCCTTGCCGGAGAGCTGTTTGACCTTATCCTGTACGGAGAGCATACGGGTGGAACCGCCGACCAGCAGAACCTTTGAAATCTCGTTCCAAGAAAGGGACGCGTCGGACAATGCCTGTTTCACCGGGCCGACGGTCTTTTCCACCAGGTCGGCGGTCAGCTCGTCGTATTTCGCGCGGGTCAGGGTCATGTCGAGGTGCTTCGGGCCGTTCGCGTCCGCCGTAATGAACGGCAGGTTGATGTTGGTGGAGGTCACGCCGGAAAGCTCGATTTTCGCCTTTTCCGCCGCGTCTTTCAGGCGCTGCATGGTTGCCTTGTCGCCGGAAAGATCGATTCCCGTCTCCTTTTTGAATTCGGAAACCATCCAGTCCATGACGCGCTTGTCGAAGTCGTCGCCGCCCAGGCGGTTGTTGCCCGCCGTGGCAAGGACCTCCTGCACGCCGTCGCCCATTTCGATGATGGAAACGTCGAACGTGCCTCCGCCGAGGTCATAGACCATGATTTTCTGTTCCTTATCCTTGTCGATGCCATAGGACAGCGCCGCGGCCGTCGGCTCGTTGATGATGCGCTTGACGTCGAGCCCCGCGATTTTGCCGGCGTCCTTGGTCGCCTGGCGCTGGGCGTCGGTGAAATAGGCCGGAACGGTGATAACCGCCGAACGGACCGTCTCGCCGAGGTACGCTTCCGCGTCAGCCTTCAGCTTTTGCAGAATCATGGCCGAAATCTCCTGCGGGGTGTAGCTCTTGTCATCTATCTTAACCTTAAAATCGCTGCCCATTTCCCTTTTAATCGAGCTGATGGTACGGTCCGGGTTCGTGATGGCCTGGCGCTTCGCCAGCTGGCCCACAATGCGCTCGCCCGTCTTTTTAAACGCAACCACGGACGGAGTTGTTCGTTCGCCCTCCGCGTTCGGGATTACTACGGGTTTGCCGCCTTCGATTACCGCGACGCAGGAATTGGTGGTGCCAAGGTCAATGCCTATGGTTTTTGACATATTGATTTACCTCCAATACGTTTGATCAATTTTTAATTTGTACTCTATATGAAGAAAAAGGTTAGTTGGCTACCTGCACCATCGCATGCCGGATCACCCGGTCGCCAATCTTATACCCCTTTTGGAACACCTTGACTACGGTATTGTCTCCGCTTTCCCCGTCTTCCACATGGGAAATTGCGTTGTGCAGCTCCGGGTCGAAAGGATCGCCCTGCGCTCCCATTTCTTCCACGCCGAGCTTTTCAAGAGCCGACTTCATCTGTCTCTGCACCAGCTCGACGCCCTTGCGCATGTCTTCCGCGGTGCAGTCGGGCTGCTCCAGCGCGCGCTCCAGGCTGTCGGCCACCGTCAGGATTTCCAGTACGGCCGCCGCCGTGGCCTCGTTGTAAAGAGAAGCTTTTTCCCGCGCCGTGCGCTTGCGGAAATTATCGTACTCCGCCGCGGTTCTCAGCAGAAGATCCTTCTGCTTTTCCAGCTCCCGGCTTGTTTCCTCCAGCTTTTTTTGCAGCTCCTCACCGGGTTTCGGCGTTTCACTTTCCATTTGCCCGGCCTGACCGGCCTGCTCCTGTGTCTGCGGGGACGGTTCCCCGGCGGTCTTTGGATCCTTCTCCTCGGCTTCGGCTGTCTGCCGTTGGCTCTCTTTTTTCTCCAAAACTGGCGCCCCTTTCTTTATTCCAAATCCATCAGTTCCGTCAGCATTCTGCCGACCGAACCGGAGAGATATTCAACACTTGAGATAATTCTGCCGTAATTCATCCGCATCGGCCCGATAATGGCAATGGCGCCCGCGTCCCGGCCGCCCACATTGTAACGGGAAACGATCACGCTCGAGTCGCTCAGTTCCGGGCGGCGGCTCTCCTGCCCGATGATGACCCTCACGTCGTCCTTCTGCTTTGAAAGAAGCCGGCACAGCTCCGCCGGGCGGGACAGGAAGTCCATAATACGCCGAAGTTCCTCCTGGCCGAATTCCGGGTAAAACAGCAGATTGATTTCGCCGTTCAGGCATACCTCCGACTGCATGGATTCCTGCGCCGCGTCCGCGACCGCCATTAAAGCGGAGCTGATCATCATCGCCATGTCGCCCATGGAAGCCGCCAGCGACTGGATATATGCCGGGGTCACGCTGGAAACCGGAACGCCGATCAGTTTTTCGTTCAGCATGCGGAAAAAGACCCGCAGAATCTCCGGCGTGATGTCGAAGTCGCAGTGGAACACACGGCTTTTCATCGTCCCGGCGGAGGTCATCAGAATCACCATCGCCGTGCGGCGGCTGGTCTGCACCATCTGCACCGCGCGGATGACGGCGGATTCGCCGCTCGGGGTCGTCGAAACCGCCGCGAATCTCGTCATGGAAGCAAGAATTTTCGCGACGCCGTCCAGCAGCTTTTCCGGGTCGTAGGCGCTCGGCAGAATCAGGCTGTCGATATACCGCTTCTCGTCGCCCGTAATTCCGGGCCGCTTCATCAACCGGTCGATATACACCCGGTAGCCCTTTTCGGTCGGAATGCGTCCCGCGGAGGTATGGGGCTGTTCCAGCAGGCCCATTTCGCTTAAATTGCTCATCTCATTGCGAACCGTCGCGGAAGAAACGTTGAAGTCAAGGGTTTCGCACAGCGATTTGGAACCGACGGGTTCGCCGGTTGCGATATACAGTTCAATCACAGCCGCCAGTATTTTCTGCTGCCTCTGTGTCAGTTCCATCCCTTTCCCTCCATTTCCTGATACTTTAGCACTCTGTGTGTTAGAGTGCTAACTCTACGTAATAGAGTACCATTAGTTTACCCCGTTGTCAATATGTTAATTGTAAACTAATTATGAAATCAAGCCGTTCCCCGGCGTGCGCGGTACTAATCAGTTTGCGTCCGCTTCCTTACAATATTCTTTTTCCATCTAAAAAGTTTATTCTATTTTGAAAAAACAAAGTTGCCTTTCTCCTTGTCAGACATCACCATCCGGCCCGCTCAGAAAGGCTCATCCTGTAAAAAATGGTTGAATTTTGAAGGAAACAGGCATATACTATTAAGGTAGGCACAAATAAAAAAGTGCAAAGCAGGGACAGGGCGCGCCAACACCCCGCCCCCTGCATACGGAGAACACACCTCCATACACAGCGGAAAAACCGCGCATTGCTGGAAGTATTATACTCCTTTCGCCCCCGCTTGTACAGTGGGAGCGGGGATTGGTTCCTGCTTTTCACGCGCGCCGGTGTATGGAATGGGACATTCCTCACCGGCGCTTTTTGTGCCCGCATGTGCAAAGGGGATGCCTGCCGACCGACGGTCCCAGGCTTAACTGCGTGCCGGCGGCGCCCATTCTCTTTCCAAATGGGTTTGAGTGCAAAGCAAGCGTGAAAAGAAGTAGCAACCCGATTGACCAAAGACAGCCCAACCGTTGCAGAGATGGGCCAGCCGAAAACAAGCCGCCCGGGAGTTACTCCCGGGCGGCTTGTTTTCGGTTAAACAGATAGAATTTCCACCGTCAGCGGATTGGAAAGCAGAAACCCCCTTGGTGTAAAATGAAATCCGCTCTCGCCGCAAACGGTCAGTCCTCCGGGCTGAAACCGCCGGGCGGCGTCCTTCATCCGGTGCGGAACCGAAAATCCGAAGCGCTCTCTGCACCGCTCGTCGGTCAGGCCCTCCGCCAGGCGCAGGGCCAGCATGGCAAATTCCTCAAAATCGCCGCCGTCCCCCTGCGGCTCCGCCGGTTCGCCTCGCAGAAACGCGCCGATGCTCCTCGGGACCGAGAACCTTTTTCCGTCCAGAAACGAATGCGCGGCGGGGCCGAATCCCAGATATTCCTCGCAGTGCCAGTATTTCAGATTATGGCGGCTTTTCATTCCGTTCTGCGCAAAATTTGAAATTTCATATTGGCGGTACCCGCTTTGTTCCAATATTTCACACGCGGAAAGGTAGAGCTCGGCCGTCGCATCTTCATCCGGAAGCTTCAAATTTTCTTTGTCTTTATAGTAAGCTGTTCCCGGCTCGATTTTCAATAGATACGCCGAAACGTGCCGAGCCCCAGCACGGGAACAAAATTCAATCGACCGGCGCATACTTTCCTGAGTCTGCCCCTGCACCGCGAGCATCAGGTCAAGCGAGAGGTTGTCAAAGCCGGCGGCCTGCGCTTCCGCGATACACCGGGCGGCCTGCTCCGCCGTGTGCCGGCGCCCCAGCAGCCTAAGCTCCCCGTCATCCGCCGACTGGAGCCCCAGCGACAGGCGGTTCACGCCCGCCGCACGGATTTCCCTGAAAAAACCGGAGAGCTCTTCTCCCGGATTCGCTTCCACGGTGATTTCCGCGTGCTCCAGCCCAAACCCTGCACGCGCGGCTTCCACCATTCGAATGATCCGCTTCGCGCCAAGCAGGCTCGGCGTACCTCCGCCGAAATACAGCGTATCCGCTGTTCGGCCGGTTCGCTCCGATTCGTATTTTATATTATCGATGATACAATCTGTATATTCGTCCATCCGTTCTTCGGTTCCGCGGATCGAATAAAAATCGCAGTAAGGACATTTCCCGTCGCAGAACGGAACGTGAACGTATAATCCGATCGGTTTTCGCATGTTTAACCTTTCTCAGAAAGCGGGCGGCGGGAGTGAAGGCGCGGCCACCACTCCCGCCAAACTCTGCTTCCGGTTCACTCCGCGCTATACGGCGGGGCGTCGGTGCAGCGGCACGCTGCCGGGGCGATGGTGCGGCGGTTCGCTGCCGGGAGTTTCTTCCCTCTCTCCCGCCAAACCAAGCGCCGGTTAACGCTCTGCTGTCCGGCGGGGCGATGGTGCAGCGGTACACTGCCGGGAGTTTCTTCCCTCTCTCCCGCCAAACCAAGCGTCCGGTTAACGCCCTGCTGTCCGGCGGGGCGATGGTGCAGCGGCACGCTGCCTATTCATCCAGCTTGAGGACGCTCATAAACGCTTCCTGCGGCACCTCGACCGTGCCGAGCTGACGCATGCGCTTTTTGCCTTCCTTCTGCTTTTCCAGCAGCTTCTTCTTGCGGGAGATGTCGCCGCCGTAGCACTTGGCAAGAACGTCTTTGCGCAGCGCCTTGACCGTTTCGCGCGCGATGATCCTGCCGCCGATGCACGCCTGAATCGGCACCTCGAACATTTGACGCGGGATTTTGTCCTTCAACTTTTCCGCCATTTTACGGGCACGGGTGTAAGCCTTGTCCTCATGAATAATAAAGGAAAGCGCGTCGACGGTTTCGCTGTTGAGCATGATGTCAAGCTTAACCAGCTTGCTCTTCTGGTATCCTTTAACCTCATAGTCGAACGACGCGTATCCGCGGGTTCGGCTTTTCAGCGCGTCGAAAAAGTCGTAGATGATTTCGTTCAGCGGCAGTTCATAGTGGATATCCACGCGGTCCGCGTCCACATATTTCATGTCAAAAAAGATGCCCCGGCGCTCCTGACACAAATCCATGATATTCCCGACGTATTCCTTCGGCGTGTAGATATGCGCGTTGGTAATCGGTTCCTGCGCCTCGGCAATCAGCGCGGGGTCCGGATAATTGGTCGGGTTGTCGATCGAGATCATTTCGCCGTCGGTTTTCACAAGATGATAGACGACGCTCGGCGCGGTGGTGATCAAATCCAGGTCATACTCGCGTTCGAGCCGCTCCTGAATAATTTCCATATGCAAAAGGCCCAGGAATCCGCAGCGGAACCCGAAGCCCAGCGCGGCGGAGGTTTCCGGCTCAAACGAAAGCGCCGCGTCGTTCAGCTGCAGCTTTTCCAGCGCGTCGCGCAGGTCCGGATACTTCGCGCCGTCGGCGGGATATACGCCGCAGAACACCATCGGCTGCACCGGATGATAGCCCGGCAGCGGTTCCTTTGCGGGCCGGTCGGCCAGCGTGACGGTATCGCCGACGCGCGCTTCGCGCACCGCTTTGATGGAGGCGGAAATGACCCCGACCTCCCCGGCCTTCAGGCAGTCGCTCGATTCGAATTTTGTCGCGCGCATATAGCCGCAGTCCACAACCGTGAATTCGCTGCCGACCGACATCATCCGAATCACGTCGCCCGGTTTCACCTGCCCGTCCTTGATGCGAACATGCACGACCACACCCTTGTACGGATCGTAGTAGGAATCGAAAATCAGCGCGCGCAGCGGGGCGTTCTCGTCGCCGCCCGGCGGCGGCACGTTTTTGACGACCTGTTCCATGACCGCCTGAATATTCGTGCCCATCTTGGCGGAGATGCACGGCGCTTCCTCGGCGGGAATGCCGATCACGTCCTCAATTTCTTTCCGGACTTCTTCCGGGCGCGCGGAGGGCAGGTCTATCTTGTTGATAACCGGGATAATTTCCAGCCCCGCGTCCACCGCAAGGTAGGTGTTCGCCAGCGTCTGCGCCTCGATGCCCTGCGAAGCGTCGACGACCAGCACGGCCCCCTCGCACGCGGCAAGCGAACGGGAAACTTCATAGTTGAAATCGACGTGGCCGGGCGTATCGATCAGATTAAAAACATAGTCCTGCCCATCCTCTGCGTTGTAAACAAGCGTGACGGCGTGAGCCTTAATCGTAATGCCGCGCTCACGTTCCAGATCCATATCGTCCAGAATCTGGTCCTCCATCTCGCGCAGCGCCACGGATTTTGTCTGCTCGAGGATGCGGTCCGCCAGGGTGCTTTTGCCGTGGTCGATATGGGCGATAATGCAGAAATTTCGAATTCTGTCGCGTGGAATTGCCAATCCAATCACCGTTCCTGACTGATATAGTGTACAGCTTCCGCCCCCTTAAAGGAACGGTTACCTGTATTGTGTAAAATTTATCTGTATTATACCATAGGAAACCGGAAAAGAAAACAACAGCGCCGGTGCGTTTTTCCACCGCGCGCTGTTTTCGCTGAAAGGGCCCAGGCCCCTGAAATTCCGTGTGTATCCGCTTTTCCGTATCGCTGGGAACCTCCCCGTTTGACCCTCGGGACAGAAAAGACTTCTTACGGCCCAGACGCCGAAAACAAAACCTTGCGGAGCCGCCGGGTCAACCCTTTCCTCTCTCTTCTGGGGATGGATGGGTTGGAACGGCGTCTGTCTGGTCGGCGGCGGAATGATGACCCTCGCGCTGATCGTTCACTTCGTAATCTACCGTGTCAAAAGCAGCCCCCGCGCTCCGGAAAAGCAAGCACAAGGATTCCGGGGAGGACGGCCCGGAGTTATTGCAAAACAGCCCGATTAAAAAATTGTGCCCAAAAAATGCGCCTTGATTAAAAAGCCGTCAGGCGCATTTTCGTACTTTAAGAGTGATTTCCTTGTGCAAATTGCGACTGCACTTTCATTTTGCAACGGCCACCCAAAGAAGAAGCGCGGAAACCGGAAAATAATTTCTCCGTTTTTCTGTTCGGGATAGTAAGCAGTCGGTTTATTACAGTATCTCAATGCCGGCAACGTCATGCGTATTGGGATAGACAACAAACGTATGATCTTTGGGTGAATTAAATTTTTTGATGCTGGATGACCGTGCGTCTGTTTCAACCCTTAGCTCAATCTTATCACTTCGATAGGGACCGTACAGAATATAAACGAAACCGGATGAATCGTACTTTTGAAACTCATTCAGGTTTTGCCCCCCTGACCTCCGGGACCGGAGCCGACTTCGATTCGATATCTCCCCGGATACAGGCTTTTCTTCGCCCAGACGAGAAAGCAGGTTCCTTTCCTTCGATATAGCGAAAACATCTCGTCATTCTGCTCATAGCGGTCCACAAGGCTCGCACCGCTCAGGTCATAACCGTCCGCATATCGATCTGCAAACAATGCGGCCTCCCTGTCGCTGTCACCGGGCGAGTAGGTGGGGAAAAACGAAAGAACAAACAGAATCAGCAGGAAGGCGGCACCTCCCAGAATCGCTTTTTTCTTCATCAGCAGCTGATGGATACGGAACTTGCAATTTGCCAGCTTGAATCCGCGCCGGAACCTGCCGTACTGCATCGGAATCACCTCTTTTTTTATTTTAATTTTCTAAGTTGTTATGGTACCCAGCTTTTTCCATATTGTCAAGATATATATATAGGTAGCTATCAAGACATAACAAGAATTGCATTGCCGATGGAACGCAAACGCATGGGAAAACTGCTTTACGCGTCTTAGTGATAAAAAAAGGGAAGACCTTCGTCTTCCCTGAACCGCTTTCAATATCGATTGATATGCCGGTAATATTTGTCGTTTAACAGTCTTTTTTTGCGGGAGCGCTTCGGTCTGCGGTAACGCTTGCGTCCCATTCCGCGCGGCGGGCGCCGGTTGCTGAACACAACAATCAGGACGACAAGAACGCCGAGCGCGATGCAGGCCCAGGACAGGATGCCGATCCAGGTCAGCCTGTGGGAGGATTCCGTGTTCGTCACGACCGAATTCAGCGGATCGTTTTCCGAAACGCTGCCCACGCTTGGCAACGAAATTTCACTGGAGACCGGCAGGCTGGAAATTCCGCCCAGCGCGTCCCCCGAATCCACGCCCGAAGCAAGTCCGGACGAGGCGTCGGAAGATGCGCCGGAGGAGAAAGACGCGGAAGACGACGCCCTCTTCCCGGTTTGTTTCACGGGTTTTGAAGAAGAAGCCGTCGAAGAGCCGGGCGCTTTTGACTCCGGCGCGCTGGAGGGTTTGGAGGACGGAGGAGCCGCGCTGGAAGACGGAACGGACGCCGCCTGCGAGGAATCCAGGTCCGGGAAATACGGCTCGCTCTGGCCCGACTGGGCAAACACGCTCAGCGAGCTCCAAAAGGTCAACATCGTCAATATGATAAAAATGGACAGTACTTTCTCCTGTCGGTTCATCAAAAGTCCTCCACTGATACATCACAGTAAATTTGCTTTATACGGAAACATTATAGCATATCTGACCGTTAATGCAAGTAAGGTTCAGATTTTTGCCGGTAATTTGATAAATCAGGGTTTTACTGTCGCCGAATCCGATTCTGCGGCACTGCGTGTCCACCTCCGCAAGGCCCAGCAGCAGCCCGATCACGCAGAGCGTGCCCAGCATGGAAGCCATGAAAATCCTGAGATTGCGGTTATGCCTCATTCCTGCTTTTTTCCTTTCGTCTTTTTTCATTCTTGTTCTTTTCGGCGAAGCCCAAGAAACCGGCTCAGTCTTTCCCGGAAGCCGCTTTTCTCTCTCCCTCCTGATAAAGACGCGCTTTTGCGCCCGCGGCATGCAGACGCCGGGAGATGCTTCCCTCTCTCCCGCCGAATCCGGCGGCCAATTCGCTCCGTGCGAAACGGCGGGGCGAGGATGCAGCGGTGCGTTTTCGGAAGATTCTTCCCTCTCTCCCACCACGCTCGGTGCCAGATCAGCTCTGTGCGAAACGGCGGGGCGTGGCTGCGGCGGTGCGTTTTCGGGAGATTCTTCCCTCTCTCCCGCCACGCTCGGTGCCCGATCAGCTCTGTGCGAAACGGCGGGGCGTGGATGCAGCGGTACGCTGCCTAGTTCAGTTGGGACAAAGTCGCGGCAAGCGCTTTGCCAAACAGTTCTCCGCCGTAAACCGCTTCGTCCAGTTTATTCGCGTCCGTGCCGATTTCAACCAGCAGGGAGCCGTGGGTCACGTTTTCGTTGTACCGCCGCGCACAGAAATTCAGCGGGCGCGCCAGATTCGGATACAGATCCGCCATGGATTTCTGGAGCCTGACGGCAAGCCTCATATTGTACTCCCAGTCCGGGAAGCCAAGGTCGCCGGTGTCGTCGCAGCCGGAGATCACCATCACCTGCGCGGCTTTTTTCCCGTTCACAATCGCCGTCGGCTTTAAACGCGTCCCATCGGAACGGGTCATCGCGTCGCGGTGAAGATCAATTGTCACCTGAATTCCGGGATATTTTTTCAGGTCATTCTGCATTGTCACGATTGACCTGCCATAGGAACCATTGTAGGCCGGATAATCGTGATAGGTCGTGTCGTGAATCACGCCGATTCCCGCGTCCTCCAACTGTTTCGCAATCGCGTCTCCCACGGCACAGACGCTCAGCGATTTATCCGTCGACCGCGTCACTCCGTCAAAGGCCTCGGTCGTATGCGTGTGGTAAATCAGCACCTGCGGCCCGGCGTTTTTCTTAATTTTAACGTCCGGCTGTTTTTTCAGTTCTTCGCCGATGTCGATCGAATGATGCCGATTCGAATTTTTAACATAGAAGTTTTCATATTTGCTGCCTCCGGTGTTAATGCACATCTCCTCCACGCCGCTTTCAACCGAATCCGTCCCGGACGGCGCGGCACTTTCCTTTCCCGAAGATGAGGAGCTTGGGAACGAGGACGAAGGGACGGACGACGACGGCGGGATTGATTCCTTTGAGGAGGGAGCGGCGGAAGACGGGACGGTGTCGTCCGTCTCGTCCGCGCTCCGGTAGCCGTCCGCCGAGCCGTAGGGCAGAATGAAACCCGCCGCCGCAACCGCCGTGTTTTGACCGAATCCGCTGGGAAGGCGCACGGTCACGCACGCGACCGCCAGGGCGGCCAGCAGCGCCGACGCCATTCCCATTAATTTTTCCTTACCCTTTTTCATATCCGTCCTCCGCATGTTATCAGTCATTTTTATGCGGCGAACATCGGATTCAGACCTCCGAGCCGGATGGACGCAAAGCGTTTGCGCCTGCGGCGGCCACGATTCGCAAGCATCCGAAAACTCCGTGCATCTCTTGCAAGGGGTACGTTCTGTTCCGGCTTGTTATAAAAACACCGCGCCCAGCCCGGCCTTTTTCCGGTTAAACCGGTCCCGGAGGAAATTTCGCTTGATCCGCCGCGAGGAACCTTTTGCCGTGACAGACAAAGGGTTCAGAAAACTTCTTCCCTCCGTCCTGCGGGCAAGACGCTGTTTCCTCCGGGTTTGCATGCGGACTTCGGGAGCTGCTCCTCTCCGTCCCGCCCGGCAACGCCGCGAACCCGCTCCGTTCCCCGCGGCGGGCCGAAGATGCAGCGGCACGCTGCCTAGGTCAGCTCTTCAAACTCCTCCACGCTCAGCGAGGGATTCACCGCGCGGTTGATCCCCATGGCGATCAGGCGCGCGCCCCGCTTGATGATTAAGTCAACTTCGCGCGGGGTCACCATCATGGACGCGCCGCGCGGGGCGATTTTGTCCTGCGGGCCCTCCCGGCCCAGCAGGTCCGCCGCGAGGGTGGCGGCGTCCACCACGGTCGGGATGCCCATACTGACGACCGGGACGCCAAGCGTCTTCCGGTCAATACGCGGGCGGGAATTTCCGACCCCGGAGCCGGGCGAGATTCCGGCGGAGCTGAGCTGCACCGTGCACCCCAGGCGCGATGGGCTGCGCGCGGCAAGAGCGTCCACCGCGATGACCGCCGCGGGCTTCACTTCCCCGACGACGGCCCGCAGCACCTCAAACGCCTCCATGCCGGTGCAGCCGAGCACTCCCGGGCTGATGACCGCGACCGGCCGCAGTCCTTCCAGCCCCGTGACGCGGGCCAGCTCGCCTTTAATATAGCGCGTTGCGAGCACCTCCTCCGCAACAAGCGGGCCGAGCGCGTCCGGCGTCACACTGCGGTTGCCGAGTCCCGCCGCAAGAATCATCCCCTCCTTCGGCAGAAGCGCCTCCAGCTCGGAGGCAACCATCTTCAGCAGCGAGTCGTTGGAATCGATGTGGTCGGAGATCGCCTGCACCTCCATTGTTACATAAGTGCCCCCGTTTTCGTCGATCCGGGTCATGACGCAGCCGTCCTTTTCCGTTCTTACCTGTTTTGCGGGTTCTGTGGATTCCAGAGCAAGGTCTGTGCGGAAGTTCATTCCAATCTTCCCTTCTTTCAAAAAATTACTTGCTTTTTCTTTGTATCAATGATAATATGAATTGTAAAACTATGCACAAAGGAGGTAGAACGATGCCAAATATCAAATCAGCCAAAAAGCGTGTAAGAGTCATCGCCACAAAAACTCTGATTAACAAGTCCGCGACCGCGGAACTGAAGACGGATATAAAGAAGGCCGTTCTCGCTGTGGAAAACGGCGACGCAACCAGTGCGGAAGCGGTGAAAGTCGCTGTGAAAAAGATCGACCAGGCCGTGGCTAAGGGAATTCTGCACAAGAACAACGCGGCAAGGAAAAAATCGGCGCTTGCCGGCAAACTGAACGCGGCGAAGGCGTAATCCTTCCCCTCGCGTAAAGCAAAAGCAGAGCGGCATGCCCTGCTTTTTTACTATCCGTTCGTTTCCCTTCCGGACAAGTTGACATTTTCCCGGTTTTTGATTATCATGAATACGGACGGATTTGAAGCCATCGTGCATACGGAGGTGCTCGTTTTGAAGAATACAGGAAAGCTGAATCTGCTGCTTACCATTTTGTCCTCGATCGCCGCAATGGTCGCCGTGGCGGTCGCCGTCGTTCTTTTTTTCGAAAAGAAAAAGAAAGACGAGGAAGAGCTTGAGCATTATCTTGACTGTTCCATCCAGTAAGAATCCGATGCGGCGCTGCGTTCATGCGGACAGGTTTTAGAGGCCTGTCCGTTTTGCATTTTACGGCCGCCTGCCGGCCTGCTGCATCCGCACCCGCCTTCTTCTTTTTCGTTGCGCATATCGTTTGGCAAGGCGGTACACATATTTTGCAATTTGCCAAAGAACGGTAAACAGAAAGCTTCCGCTGACGATCCGAAAAACCCGCCATGCAAGACTCGCGTAGCGGTACCCCGCTTTCGCGTACTGGAACGCGGGATTAGCTTTTATCCCCCGATTTTGAAAACAAAGCGGCCAGGTAGCCGAAGAACACCGCAGCCGCGATTCCGGCTGCCCCCGCCGTCACTCCGCCTGAGAACACGCCCAGCAGGCCGTGTTCCCTGACGGCTTCCAGCGTGCCTTTCGCCATCAAATACCCAAAGCCGGTCAGCGGAACGGTCGCCCCGCAGCCGGCGAAATCCACCAGCGGCTCGTAGACGCCCAGCGCGCCCAGAACAACGCCCACGGTCACGAACGTGACCAGAATCCTTGCCGGCGTCATTTTGGTAAAATCAATCAGAATCTGCCCAACGACGCAGATCGCGCCGCCGATGAGAAACGCCCAAACAAAATCCATTGAAAACACCTCGGGTTTAGTTTCGCCCGCGGCGCGGATTGTATACATATCAGGAGGAAAAAATGAACAAAAAAACCGTGTTTTTCGATATTGACGGCACTCTGCTCGGGAACAGAAACGGCCGGCGTTTTCAGGTTCCGGAAAGCGCCCTGCGCGCCCTGGACGCGCTTCGTAAAAACGGTCACCGCATCGCGATTTGCTCCGGCCGGCAGGAGGCGTTTATCCACAAATTTTTCCCCGGTCTGTTTCAAAGCTATGTCGCGCAAAACGGAGCGCATGTGGTCTTTGACGGCGAAACCGTAGTGGACCGTCTGCTGCCGACCGAGCGAATCCGCAGCCTGATCTCCCATTTCGACTCGTTCGGGTGCAGCTATGTTTTCGTCGGCAAGCACCACGGCTGGGCGCGCAATGTGCCGGACAGGTTTTTCAGCCAGATGGAAGAGATTTACGGCCTGCCCGATTTTCTGGTTGCGAGCTGGGAACCGGAGCAGGTGGAATCGGGTATGATGGACTTCATCTTTGAAACGGACGAGGACTTTGAACGGTGCGCCGGCGCGTTCACCGGCGGCATGATCGTCAACCGGCACCCGGGCGGGCTGACCAGCGACATGAGCTTTCTGGAATGGGACAAAGCGAAGGGGATCGAAGCATTTCTTTCCCACACCGGCATTCCGAAAGAGGATACGGTCGCGTTCGGGGACGGCTACAACGACATCACGATGATGGGCGCGGTCGGATGCGCCGTCGCGATGGGCAACGCCGTCGACGAGGTTAAGGAAAAGGCCGATTATGTAACCTCCCCGATTTTTGAGGACGGAATCGAGCGGGGTTTAAAACATCTGGAGCTGATTTAGCCTTTCCCCGGTCATTCATTACCAAAGCGAGTCCGGGGATTCCTCCCTCGCCATGCGCGTCTACACCACCGGCGTGCCGATGGACCGGGAAGGTCTTGCAGCGCTTTGTAAAAAGGTCTTTCCGGACGGATCGCGCGGCCTTTCCGCCGCACCGGCGGACAAAACGGGCTGTTGCGGCTCATCTGAAAACCTCGCAAAAAATGCGTCTTAATCAGGCTATAATAGCCGTTTTAAGGCGCATTTTCTTATTTTCGGCGCTGCTGATTTGCTAACGCAAATTCATGGTGCAGCAGCCCCTTTTGCTTTTTCGCATTGTTATGTGATGGAAAAGCCGCCGTCCACCACGATAAACTGGCCCGTTGTGTAGCTGCACGCATCGGAGGAAAAGAACAGCACCGGCCCGTTCAGCTCGCCCCTTGCTCCCGGCCGGGAAGCCGGGCAGAGGGAATTGTACATGTTCATGAACGCCTCGTGCTTAAACAGCGTGTTTTCGGTCATTTCGGACTCGAACAGCCCGGGACCGAGCGCGTTGACCGTGATTCCGTCCCTGGCGTAGCTTGCCGCCATTCCTTTGGTCAGGCCGAGCACGGCGGCTTTCGAGGTGTTGTAAACATGGCGGACCAGCGCGTCCGCCTTATCCGCAAGGATGGCGTTAACGGAGGCGATATTGACGATTCTGCCGTATTTGCGCTCCCTCATACCGGGAACCACATATTTGCACATCAGATAGATGCCCTTCACATTGACATCCATGGAGCGGTCCCACTGGTCTTCGGTCAGCGTTTCGACGGACCCGCCCTGCGCGATTCCCGCGTCGTTTAAAAGAATATCGATTTTCCCGAACGCGCCGAGCACCTGCTCCACGGCGGCCTTGACGCTGTCTTCTTTGGAAACGTCGCAAGGCACCGCAAGCGCCTTCCGGCCCATTGCCTCGATTTCTTTCACCACGGCGTCCAGCTTTTCCCTGCGCCGGGCCAGCAGCGCAACATCGGCGTCCTGCGCGGCGTAAGCTCTCGCCGCGTCGGCCCCCAGCCCGCTGGAAGCCCCCGTGACAACGGCAACCTTCCCGGTCAGATCGAATAAATTCATAAAAATCCCTCACTTTCTAAATATATAATAACGATTCTTGTTTTATTATATCCCGCCCCGATGAAAAAAACAAGACTCTCCGGAAGTTCCGAAGAGTCCAAAATCGATTATTTTACGACCGGCAGCTCGCCCGGCTCATGGGACGCGCCGTTAAAATAAATATCGTACCAGACTAGAAAGATAAAAACCGTCCAGATTTTGCGGCTGTTGTCGCACTTGCCCTGCATGTGGCTGTCAAGCAGGCCGGTCAGAAAGTCGGTATTGAAAAACTTCCCCGCCGTTTCGGAGGTAAATGCCTGCCGCACGATCCCGCTGTACTTTTCCTCCCGCAGCCAGACGCGGATCGGCACCGGGAAACCGAGCTTTTTCTTTTGGGCGGTCGCTTCCGGCAGATGGCGCAGCGCTGCTTTGCGCAGAGCGTATTTGGTGTTCTGCGGGTTGACCTTCAGCCTGCGCGGAATGCGGGAGGCGACGGCGAAGAGCTTGCGGTCCAAAAACGGCACGCGCAGCTCAAGGGAGTTCGCCATGCTCATGCGGTCGGCCTTTAACAGGATGTCCCCGACCATCCAGACGTTGATGTCCAGATACTGCATCTTCGTCACATCATCCTTGCCCTGCACCCGGTCGTACCACGGGCGGGTCAGCTTCTGCGGGCGGGTCGCGGGAATGCCGTCTTTCAGCAGACGGCGCTTTTCCGCCATGGTGAACAGGCTGTTGTTGCCGATAAAGGTTTCCTCGGTGGTTTTAGAGCCGCGAATCAGAAAATTCTTTCCCTTAAAAGAAAACGGCAGCTTTTGTACAAATGAGGCGAGCGCCTTCCTCAGCCCGAGCGGCAAACGGCGGTAAGCCGCCAGATCGTCCGGCTCGTGGTAGATGTTGTAGCCGCCGAACAGCTCGTCCGAGCCTTCGCCCGAAAGAACCACTTTGACGTATTCGCTCGCGATTTTCGACACAAAATAAAGCGCGATGCAGGAAGCGTCCGCCAAAGGCTGATCCATATGGTACATGACCTTGCGGATGTTCCCCCAGTATTCGTCCGGAGAAATCGTTTTAAAATGATGCTCGACTCCGATTTGGGAGGAAAGATCCTTCGCGTAGCCGATTTCGTTGTATTTTTCGTCCTCGCCGAAGCCGACCGTAAACGTTTTCTGGCCGGTGAAATACGTCGCGACATAGCTGGAATCCACGCCGCTGGAAAGAAAACACCCGACCTCCACGTCGCTGATGCGGTGCGCCGCGACGGAATCCTCGAAAACCTTGTCGATCTCGTCGACGGCCTGCTCCTCCGTCATGGTTTCGTCCGGTTCGAATTTCGGTTCCCAATAGCGCTTGATTTCCACTTCGCCGTTGCGGTACCAAAGGTAGTGGGCCGGCATCAGGCAAGAGACGTTTTCAAAAAACGTCTCCGGAGGAACCGGATACTCAAAGCTGATGTAATTGTTCAGGGCATTCAAATTCAGCTTTTTCTCAAATCCCGGAAATTCCAGAATGCTTTTGATTTCGGAGCCGTAGACGAAGCTGCCGCCGACCTGCGTGTAATGCATCGGCTTAATGCCGAAGAAGTCCCGCGCCAAAAACAGGCTTTTCTCGTTTTTGTTCCAGATGGCAAACGCAAACATGCCGCGCAGCTTGTTCAGCAGTTCCTCGCGCCATTCCTCAAACCCGTGCAGCAAAACCTCGCTGTCGGTTTTTGTGCAGAACCGGTGGCCTTTCGCAATCAGAATTTCGCGGAGCTGCTGATAGTTGTAAATTTCGCCGTTGAACATGAGCACCATCGATTTGTCTTCGTTGTAAATCGGCTGGCTGCCCTGGTCCAGGTCAATAATGCTCAGCCGACGGAACCCCATCGAAATATCGGCGTCGGAGTAGATTCCGCTGGAATCGGGCCCCCGGTGCGTAATCACATCCGTCATGTTTTTAATGACCGCGTCGCGGTCGATTACTTCGCCTGTAAATCCGCATAGTCCGCACATGTTTTTCCTTTACGCCCCAATCCGTCAGTCGTCGCTTTCGCGGTACTCGTCCAAAATTTTCTGCGCCGTAATTCCGTCAACCGGGAAAAAGCCATCGTCGCCGACAGAACCGGCGCCCTCTACAATTTCCAGCGATTTGCGGTATGCGTCCATTCTGGTGTTCCTTCGCACGGGCTCTGTTTCCCCTTCAAACAAAAAAGAAAAACCGATTTCGTTTTCCGTTTCGTCCGCGTAACAGAAATAACCGGCCGCTGTTTTTTTACCGTGTTTTTTATTCAGAACGCCCGCAAGAGCGAATTTCACCAGTTCCACCGCGCGGTCGTCCAGCCCCGCTTCAAAAATCAGGATCTTTTCCTTTAACGACTCCGGCGTGGTGACCAGCCGTTTAACAACGCCGGTCAACTGGGGAAATTCCGATTCCATCGAAACCGCCTCGCAGCCGTCTCCGGTCGGCGAAAGGTACACCATGAATTTCCGCTCCGGATCGTGGTACAGGAAGGGATATAAAAAACGGGCCGCGTAGCCGCATTCCGGGCATTTCCAGTCAAACATGGACTCGTCCAGCACGCGCGCCTTCAGTTCCGGGTTCCGGGCGGCATCGGCCCCCGGCCACAGTTCCGTTTTGACAGCCGCGCCGCACCGCGGGCAGCTGATCTCTTCGGTTATTTGCGTCGACATTCCCGCTATCTCCTTATTCTTTGCGTATTTTGTTATTATAACACACTGACATAAAAAAAGGAATAGATGAAATAATACTGTTGCTGAAGCGTCTTTTGAGGTATAATAGGACTAAATCATGTAAAACCGCATTCGCGGCAGGAGGTATCCGAATGGAAGTGTTTAAAAATGTCACCGATTCCGTGACGAAAGCGGTCAATTTCGTCGTGGATAAAAACCGCAGGGCCGCCATTATCAACCGGCTGAAAATCGTCATCCGCAATGAAAAGGAAATTCAGGCCCGCTCTTACATCGAGCTGGGCAAATATTATTATGATAATATGCGGGATTCTACAAACGAACGCACCGAGCCGCTTTGCGTCGCCGTGGACAACGCCGACCGCAGGCTGAAACGCGCTTTCATGAAGCTGGATGAAATGATGGTTCCGGCCGGTGTGGATGACGAAGAGGAGGTTTGCGGGGACGAGTGTGCCTGCGCCGAATGCGCGTCGGACGACGGGGATGATTTCTTCCGTACCTTCAGTGCCGAACCGGACGGCGCGGATGAAGCGGCCGCCGACGACCCGATTTTATAAATGAAGCGAAAAGTCATGCTGGGAATGAGCGGCGGCGTCGACAGTTCGGTCGCCGCTCTGCTTTTGCAGAAAGCCGGGTACGAAGTTACCGGCGTTACGCTGCGCCTGAGCCCGGACGGGCTGATGCCCGAGCGCGAGGGCGGCTGCTGTTCGCTCGCGGATATTGAGGATGCGCGCCGCGTCTGCTACAAGCTGGGAATTGACCATATGGTGCTGAATTTCAAGGAGCTGTTCGAGCGGGACGTGATCGCTCCGTTCGCGGCACAGTACGAGGCCGGGAAAACGCCGAACCCCTGCGTCGCGTGCAACCGGCACATCAAATTCAGCGCGATGCTGGACCGCGCCGAGTTGCTGGGCTTCGATTACATTGCGACCGGGCACTACGCGCTGATCGAACAAACGCCGCGGGGGCGGTGGCTGCTGAAAAAATCGCCCGCCGCCAAGGATCAGAGCTACGTGCTGTACATGCTGACGCAGCGGCAGCTCGCCCATACGCTGCTGCCCGTCGGGAACTATCCGAAGCCGGAAATCCGCAGAATGGCGGAGGAAGCCGGGCTGACCGTCGCGAAAAAGCGGGACAGCCAGGAAATCTGTTTTGTAGAGGATAACAATTACGGCGCTTTCCTCGAACGGTACACCGGCCGCGCCGCAAAGCCGGGCGACTTTCTCGATGAAACGGGAAACGTCATCGGCCGCCACCGGGGCGTGACCCGCTACACGGTCGGTCAGCGCAAGGGGCTTGGGATGTCCTTTGGAAAGCCGATGTACGTAACGGGGATCGACGCGGAACATAACACGGTCACGCTCGGCGGGGAACAGGAGCGCTACGCGCATGCCCTGACGGCCGGGGACATCAATCTGATTCCATTCGATGCCTTGGAAAAAGAAACCCGGGCGCAGGTCAAGGTGCGCTATTCCGCGGCGCCCGCGAACGCGGCGCTGTCTCCGCTTTCGGACGGGCGCGTCCGCGTGGAGTTTGAGTCTCCGCAGAAATCGGTCGCGCCGGGACAGGCCGTCGTCTTTTACGACGGGGACACGGTGCTGGGCGGTGGAACGATTTTGGAAAAAGAATAAAAGAAGTCTGTAAAAACGGCCCGGGTTGTGTACCCATGGCCGTTTTATCGATTATGCAATAATATTCAGCTTTTCCGGAACTGTCTGAGGGATCGTTCTGGTGACGGACAGCCGTCCACGGTTCCCAAGGTAAAAATCAATATTATCAACGTCGCCGCTGTGAAGGGAAACCAGAAACGCGGACCAGTTTGCATCGTATTTTTGAAAGGTTGAAGAAGAATCGTCGTAGGACGTGATTTGGTTAGGCGCGGTGGAAAAGTTCTCCCAATAGGAGGTTTCGAACTTTTCGGAGTAACGGTAGATTCCGTCGTATTCCGCGCTTTCTCTTTTTTGCGCGTAGATGGCTCCGCCGTAATTTGCGCCCGCGAGAATGGCCTGCAATGCGTCCCCACTTTCGTGATAAGCGGACATGGTGTGCCGGAAGACTGCCAAAACCTGATCTTTCTGAAGGGAAGAAAACCCGCGTTCGTCTTCGGCATACAGTCTGGGCTGCGCTTGTAGCTGCTCATTCATTTGATTCAGGTAGTTTTCCAGATATCCGCTGAAAGAAGAATTTATGGTGTCCGCCATCGTGCCGCCCATTCCACTTTGTTCTATAAAAACATTCACCTTCATGGCAAGCGAGGCGCAGTCCAGTCCAATACTTTCCTCGTTTTCAGTGAGCACCGCTTCGCTGTTATTATTTATGGACGTAAATTGGCCGGTGAGTTGCTGCGCGTATTTACCGGCCAGTTCCATGTCGTTAATCGAATAGGCAGTGTTGGCGGCGGCTTTGCCGGAGTCGGTCTGAACGGCATCTCTAAGCCGCGCCGCCATATAAGCGTCATCGGAGGAAAGCCACTGGTCGGGAGAATCGCTCAGCCCGGCGTAGTCCGCGTGGCTGCTTAGATAATCTGAATATTGATTTGTCAGGCGATCGGCCTGCGCGAGAATGCTGTCATAGAATTTCTGCGTTTCTCCCCCGGCTCCGTTGTTCTCCAGAAAACCGCCGACCCCATCCGCGTAAGTTGACGCCAGATGGTTCAGTGTTGTTTGATAAAGATCATTCAGCTTTTGCCCCTGTTCCATGGCGTCTTCGGAGGAATCGGAAGAGAAAGTCGTTTTTAGATATGCGTAGCGGGAGGTCAAATAATCTAATTTTGTGCCAAGTTCCTCCGGTTGAAAACAATTCATATTGTTTGTTGTGTCGAAATGAAGCGCGGAAAAAGCAAAGTCCAACTCGGACCAGTCAACACCAGAATCCAGACCATCAGTTCTCAGTTTTGTGCGGAGCGCGTCAAGGTCCGACTGGCTCGGTTCCAGGGTTATCTGAATCGACGGCTGATTTTCCGGGGCCTCGCTAAAGTCTAGGGACACTTTGCTCTGCGCGTACCATTGCTGTTCCAGCGCATCCTGGGCGGTATAATCATTGTCCGAAGCGTCCAGGCTTCCGAGGAAATGAACTTTCTGGCAGCAACCGGAAGAGGTGGAGGCTGAAACGGCGTCGTCGGAAAGCTGTCGCAGCGTACCCGTGATGTTTTTTGCCTGATTGGCAGCTGTGGGCAGCATGCTCAGCCAATTTGAGCAGGATGTGATTTTCATCTCTTTTTCCTCATTTCAATTAAATACCGGAAGCGGTAATTGTACCGGAAAAAGTTCTGCTCCCGCTTCCATACCAATAATTGAAATTACTTGCAAAATCGATGATTGTATTCGATTCCAAATCAATTACCAAATAATGTGGTCCAAGTGCAATATCATTGGCATCCATATAGCGAGGAGTCGTTTTATTAAGAAGGTCCTTAAAAGAGTTTACATTCTTCTATCATTTCCTTTATCGGCAGAAAAATAATATAATTAATACCTAAAACGAATAAATTTGTTTCCACTCTAAAAAATGAATAGAAAGAGGCCTGATCTTTGTGAAAAAAGATTTCAGGCCCCTCTTTCTTTTTCTGTCAACCAAACAACATCTTTCATAGTATGGGAACAGCATGAAAAATCATGCGTTTCGCACTTGGGAGATGATCGCCTTGACCCCGCAGGAATCCCGCATGGCGGATCGGATTTCGATTCAAAGCATGCTGGTCAATCTGTTTCTGTTTGCCATAAAAGGGCTGTTCGGTCTGAAAATCGCATCCGCGAGCCTGCTTTCCGACGCGGTGCATTCGCTGACGGATATTTTCAGCACGCTCATCGTCTTGATCGGCATCCGCATTTCGAATAAACCGTCCGATTCCGGCCACCCGTACGGACATGAAAAAATCGAATGTATCATCGCGTTCCTGCTGGGCCTGATGCTGTTCGGCATCGGCGGCGGCATCGGCTGGGACGGGGTTCAAAAGCTGCTGCACCCTGTGGCGGCGCTGCCGCAGAATTCGCTGATGAACGCGTTCGCCATGGGCGCGGCTGCCGTTTCAATCGGTTCCAAGGAATGGATGTACCGATTTACCATCAAATGCGCGAAAAAAATCCGTTCCTCCTCCATGGCGGCGGATGCGTGGCACCACCGCTCCGACGCGATGTCCTCCGTCGGCAGCCTGATCGGCGTCGCCGGAATCCGTCTGGGGTATCCGGTCGTCGACTCGGTCGCCTGTCTGGTGATTTCCCTCTTTATTTTCAAAGCGGCTTGGGACATCTGCGCGGACGCGTGCGCGAAGCTGATCGACGCCGCATGCCCGCCGGAAACGGTTGGGAAAATCGAACGGATTGCGAAAAGCAACCGGGATGTGCTGGCGATCGACGCGCTGAAAACCCGGCAGTACGGGTCTAAAATCTACGTCGATCTGGAAATCACCGTTGACCGGAACGCCACATTTGAGCATTCCCACGCGGTTGCCGAAAGCATTCACAATGAAATCGAGGGGAACGTCGCGGCGGTGAAACACTGCATGATCCACGTAAACCCTTCGGCGCTGCCGAATCATCATCACATTTAAACCGGCTCCGCGGAAAACTCCGCAGACCGGGGATCGCCGTCCGGCAGAGGCCGGCGCTTGCAGTAATAGCGGCGGTCCTCCTCCGTAATCGCGCGAAGAACCCGGCAGGGATTCCCCGCTGCGACCACATTTTTCGGAATGTCGTGCGTTACGACGCTGCCGGCGCCGACGACCGCCCCATCCCCGATGGTGACGCCCGGGCACACGATGACTCCGCCGCCCAGCCAAACGCTGTCGCCGATGGTGATGGGCAATGCGTACTCCACCAGTCTGTTGCGCGGTTCCCGATGAACGGGGTGCCCCGCCGTGTAAAGGCTGACCCCCGGCGCGAAGAAGGCGTGGCTTCCGATCGTGATTTTCGCGCAGTCGAGGAACACGCAGTTGTAGTTCGCGTAGAAATGGTTCCCGACAGAGATATTGCCGCCGTAGTCGCAGCGGAACGGCGGCTCCACCCAAAAGCTCTCCCCCACGGAGCCGAACAGCTCCCGCAGCAGCCCGGTCCGTTTCTCCTCTTCCGACGGACGGGTGTGGTTAAAATCGTAAAGCAGGTCCGCAGCCCGGCGGTGTTCCCGGGCAAGAGCCTGATCCCCGATATAGGGAAGCCCGGAAAGCATCTTTTCCTTTTCTGTCAAATCTGTCATCCCTCCCTGTATCCATTCCGAATTGTTTCATACGGGAATTATCATAACCCGGCTGGAAGCATTTGTCAATGCCCTGTTCGACAAATTTCATCCCACTCCGCTTTGAAAAGGGAGCAGATCAACTGGTCGAACCACGCTTCCCCGATTCGGTAATGCTCCCGCATTCTGCCGTCCAGGTGAAAGCCGTATTTTTGCAGCAGACCGACGGAGCGAAAATTATTGGAAGCGGTGGTGGCGTACACCTTGTTCAGGTTGAGGTCCCTGTCCTCGAACACGGCGGTCAAAAAGGCGCGCAGCAGGATACTTCCCAAACCGCGGGAACGGTCCTGCTCCGGCAGGTAATACCCGAATTCGGCGCTTCGGTTTCGCGGGTTGTAGTCGAACAGATCGATTTTCCCGATCAATTCGCCGCCGGAGAGAAACACGAAGTGCCGGGCGTTTTTATCTTCCAGAAGGGAAAGCCACTTTTCCCGGTATTCCTGAAAAGAAGCGGGCGTGAGTACCGGCCGGCAGGAATAAAACTCATGATGTTTTTCCTCCAGCACCCAGCGGTACAGCTCCGGAAGGTGTTCCGGGGTAAGAGGAACCAGGCGACAGGGGTTCATTTCATTGTCATCTCGATTCAAAATTGAGGATTCCCATAAGATGTGAAATCAGGGGCTGTTGCAAAACGAGAGTTTTGGGGCAGCTCCTTTTTCTGTTGAAAAGTCAGCGATTTCGATATTTTTGTTGAAAATTCTGCGAGATAAACGGTCAAACAGACACGGCAGTGCTAAGCTCCGCCTTTAAGCATCGCATAAAA
>NZ_JBJKOP010000007.1:0-52986 GCF_046707225.1 Caproicibacter sp.
TATGCTCTAAGAGCTTTTCATTTTGTGTCACAACTAAATTCTAAAGCAAAAAGCCGGAGCAGCCAATACCTTTTGGTATGGTTGTTCCGGCTTTTTTCGGCGCTGTTTTGCAACAGCCCCTTTCCTGCGATCCGTTATGAGTTTTTCTGAATGAAATTCCAGTTGTCGCGGCACATGTCCGAAAGCGAATACATCGCTTCCCAGTGCAGCTCCGCTTTCGCGCGGGAAGCGTCCGCGTAGCAGGTGGCGATGTCGCCCGCGCGGCGCGGGTCGATCTGGTACGGAATTTTCACGCCGCTCGCTTTTTCAAACGCGCGAACCACATCGAGGACGGAACTGCCCTTGCCGGTGCCGAGGTTGAACGCCCGCGCGCCGGAAATCGAGCCGAGGGCTTCGAGCGCCTTCACATGGCCGGACGCAAGGTCGCACACATGGATATAGTCGCGCACGCCGGTTCCGTCCGGGGTCGGGTAATCGTCGCCGTAAACATGAAGCATTGGCAGCTTGCCGACGGCCACCTTCATAATATAAGGCATCAGGTTGTTCGGAATCCCGTTCGGATTTTCTCCGATCAGCCCGCTCGGATGCGCCCCGATCGGGTTAAAGTAGCGCAGCAGCGCGGCTTTCATTTCTGGGTCCGCGCGGCAGGCGTCGCGCGTGATCTGCTCGATCATGTACTTCGTCCAGCCGTAGGGATTTGTCGCGGACAGCGGCATTTCCTCCGTGAACGGCGCTTTGTTGTTCATGCCGTAGACCGTTGCGGAGGAGCTGAACACAAATTCGTGCACGGCGTATTGCTTCATCAGACGGAACAGGTTCAGGGTTCCGGTCAGATTGTTGTGGTAGTATTCAAGCGGTTTTTCCACCGATTCGCCGACGGCCTTGAGGCCCGCGAAATGAATGACCGCGTCGATTTTATTTTCCTGAAAAATCTTCTCAAACCCATCGTAATCCAGCATGTCGCACTCGTAGGCCGGAAATTTTTTGCCCGCGAGCGTTTTGATCTTTCCGATCACTTCGGGGGAGGAATTGCTGTAATTGTCCATCACGACGATGTCAAAGCCGCTTTTCAGCAGTTCAATGCAGGTGTGCGAGCCGATGTATCCGGCTCCGCCGGTAATCAGGATGTTCATTTTTGTCTCTCCTTTTCGGTCAGATACCGCCGATAGGCCTGCCGCAGCTCCTGTGCCGTTTCCTCCGGGCAGGTCGGGTTGCAGGCCGCCCAGGCCCCCGTTTCGCTGGAAGCGTTGTACTTGATTTTTTCCGCGCTGCGCATCGGCGGATAGAATTCAATGTGAAAGTGGAAGTCCTTTGAATAGTCGCCCAGATTGACCGGCGCGGAGTGCATGCACATCATGTACGGGAACCGAAAGCCGAACAGGCTGTCGAGCATCCCGACCGTTGAGCGCACCGTCACGCCGAGCGCGCGCCGCTCTTCCGGCGTAAAGTCGGTGATATACTGCCGGTGGGCGTTTGAAAGAATATAGACGCCGTAGGGATATGCGCTGAAAAACGGAAGCAGAACGGTGAAATGCTCGTTTTTAAAAATCACGCGCTTTTCAAATTCCGTCTCCTTCTGTAAAAAATCACAGAAAAGGCAGCGTCCGTTTTGTTCATAATACTCCTTTGCGGAGTCGGTTTCAAGTGCGAGCTTTTTCGGCAGGAACGGATACCCGTAAATCTGCCCGTGCGGGTGCGGCATCGTCACGCCGACCGCCTCGCCGCGGTTTTCAAAGAGAAAGACGTATTTGATCTTCGGGTCGGCGCGCAGCGCCTCAAAACGTTCGCACCACAGGTTCACCAGTTTTTCCATGTGCCCGTCGGAAAGATCCGTCATCCGCGCGCGGTGTTCCGGCGAATAGAGGATCACCTCGCACTTGCCGTAATTCGGCGCGGTTTTGAAAAAATCCGTGCCGACGGGGTCCGGCTCGCCCGGCGCCGTCGAAAGCGCGGGAAAATCGTTGTCGTATTTTAGAACCTCGTACTCCGGCACGTTGCCGGAAGACGGGCAGAACGGACACCAGTCCTTCGGCATCTGCGGCCTGCCCTGCCGGTTTCCTGCCACCATCGTCCAGTCTTTTACAAACGGGTCCCATCTCAGTTCCGCCATGTTACATTCCCCTTTGATTCTCTCTGCATTATAAGATCCGAATCGCGCCCGCCGTGCGCACCGCAAGCGGCACGCAGGAGCCGGGCCCGAATACGGCCTCCGCTTCGCGGCGGAATCCGTCGAAATCATTTTTCGGCACATAGGCCTGCACCGTGCCGGCAAAGCCGCCGCCGTGCAGCCGCCAAGCGCCGCCGCAGCCGGAAAGCAGGCGCTCGCACAGCGCGAGGCCGAGCGCGACGCCCTGCTCTTCCACGCGGGAGGGAGAGTAGACGTTTTGCAGATACTGGAAGGAAGAGCGCCCGCTTTCGCGCACCAGGGACAGAAAATCCGCGAACCGGTTTTCGCGCAGCGCGGCGGCCTGTTGTGCCACGCGGCGGTTGTCGCCGAAGAAGTGGATCGCCCGCAGCACGGCGCGGTCGCCCGTTTGACTGCGGACCCGCGCAAGCTCCGCGTAAAATTCTTCTTCCGAGACCTGCGACAGCAGCGTTTTTCCAAAGCAGGCGGCCACCCGGCGCATTTCCTCCGGAATTGCGGCGTAATCCGCCGTCAGCCCCGCGTGGCTTCCCTTGGTATCGATGATGCACAGGCGGTACCCGCAGCCGGAAAAGTCGAACGGAATTTTCTCCACGGCGGGCCGCTTCGCGTCCTGAAAGTCGATCATCGCGAAGCCGCCGACGGCGCAGGCCGTCTGGTCCATCAATCCGCAGGGCTTGCCGAAATAACGGTTTTCCGCGTCCTGCCCGATCTGCGCAATCTGAACCGGGTCCGCGTCGCCGCTGCCGAAAAGATCGTCCGCTATTCTCCCGATCAGAACCTCGAACGCCGCGGAGGACGACAGGCCGGAGCCCGGCAGCACGTCCGACTGCGTGTAGGCCCGAAATCCGCCGATTTTGAGGCCCCGCGCCGCCAGCCCCGCGCAGATTCCGCGAATCAGCGCCGCGGAAGAGCCTTCCTCCCCCGCCCTCGGCATCAGCTCGGCGGGGTTCAGCCGGTCCGGCGAAAAGCCCTCCGAATGCACCGTGATTCCGTCGCCGCCGGCGCTTGCCACTCCGACGGCGTCCAGATCGACGCCGGCCGCGAGGACGCGCCCCCCCTGATGGTCCGTGTGGTTGCCGCCGATTTCCGTGCGGCCCGGCGCGCTGTAAACGCGGATGTCGCGGTCCGCGCCAAAAAGCTCCTCAAATTTTTCCACCGCGCGGAGCAGGCGGAGCCGGCACGTCTCGGCCCGCTCTTCCCCGACGCCGTAACGCTCTTTCAAAGTCTCACGGAAATTCTTCTCCCCCAATACTTTTTTGGCATCGTTTGATTTCATAAAAATCCTCCTGCAGCAGCTTCTTTTTCTATTTCTATTTTAGAGCGCGTTTTCCCCGCGAACAAGATTCAAATTTACCATGATTATAGATTATTGTTGACTGATACGGGGCGGCAAAACCTGTGAATATTCTACTTTTCATCGGGAACGATAAGCGCATCGGCAAATTTTGCCTGACAAAAATCCGGGGAAAGGGGAAGTGGCAATGGGCTCTTCAGACAGCTTTGCGGGGGCGAAGCTCCCGTCGGACAAGCTGGAGCAGAACATTCTTTACCTGAAAAATCTGTTCAGCAACGACGACACGCTGATTTTCAGAGAGCTGGAAAACAGCAGGGGAAAGGAAACCCTGCGCTTTTGTCTCGTCTATACGGACGGCATGGTGAACAACCGGCTGATGAATCAGGACGTCATCCGCCCTCTTCTGGAATTCGTTTTCAGGCCGGACGCGGGCGCCACGCTGGTCGACACCATTCAGCTGCAGGCCATGTTTTCCAACGACGTGAAAAAAACGGACGCGGTGGAGGAGCTGATTCAGGGGATTGTCTACGGCGACACGATTCTTCTGGCGCAGGGATGCCCGCAGGCCCTGATTCTGAACACAAAGGGTTTTACGCTGCGTTCCATCGCAGAGCCGGAGGGCGAGCGCGTCATCCGCGGCCCGCGGGAGGGCTTCAACGAATCCATTCTGACCAATCTTTCCATGGTGCGGCGCAAGATCAGGTCGCAGGACCTGAAATTCAAATTCCTGACGTTCGGCACACGGACAAAAACCAAGGCCTGCATCTGCTACCTGGACAGCGTCGTAAACCGCAACGTGCTGACGGAGCTGGAGCACCGCCTGGAAAAGATCGACATTGACGGCACGCTGGACAGCAACTACATTACGGAAAACATCAAGGACTCTCCCCTTTCCGCGGTCAAAACCGTCGGCAGCACGGAGCGGCCCGACGTGGTTGCCGCGAAGCTGCTGGAGGGCCGGGTCGCCCTGTTTCTGGACGGAACGCCGATGGTGCTGACCGTTCCTCATCTTTTTATCGAGCATTTTCAGGCGGACGAGGATTATTATATTCATTATATTTTCTCCTCCGTCGACAGAATCCTTCGGATTTTTGCGTTTGTGCTCGCGCTGTGCCTGCCCGCGACCTATGTCGCCATGGTTACGTTCCATCAGGAGATGCTGCCGACTCCGCTTCTTCTGAGCATTTTCGCCGCCCGTCAGGGCGTGCCGTTCCCCACGGCGCTGGAAACGGTCATGATGCTGATCGTCTTTGAAATCCTCCGCGAGGCCGGAACCCGAATGCCGGGCGTGATGGCGCAGACGCTGAGCATCGTCGGTGCGCTGGTCATCGGGCAGGCGGCCGTGGACGCCAAAATCGTCAGCGCGCCGATCATCATCGTCGTGGCCATGTCGGGCATCTGCGGGCTCATGGTCGTGCGGCTCAAGGGATATATCATCATCCACCGCTATTTCCTTTTGCTGTGCGCCTGCACCCTGGGGCTTTACGGAATGCTTCTTGGTCTTATGGTTTTGTTGACCGGACTGTTCGGCATGACTTCCTTCGGCATTCCGATCATGTCGGATATTTACACCCGCGGTCTTCAGAGCTATAAGGACATCTACGTCCGTGCACCGTGGTGGTTGATGATCAGGCGGCCCCGTTTCCTGAGCGGAAACAGGGTCAGACAGTCCGGCGGAGGAGAGAAGCCCAAATGAAAAAAGTTCTGAAAGCAGCAATCCTGATTCTGGAAGCGGCGCTCATTCCGATCATTTTTACCGGCTGCTGGGATTACCACGAGCTGGAAACGTATTCCATCGTGTCGGGAATCGCCATCGACAAAGGGCAGAACGGCTACAAATACCATATGACGTTTGAGTGCGTGAAAATGGGCGGCTCTGGAAAAAATCAGGAAATAAAACCGCTTTTGCTGGAAGAGGACGGAAACACGCTTTTCGACGCGGTCCGCAGCACGCTGCGGGAATCGGACAAAAAGCTTTATTTCAGCCACTGCAAAATCATCGTTTTCAGCAGCGACATCGCCAAAGACGGCCTCCGGTCCGTGATGGACTGGATGAAACGCGACGCGGAGCCAAGGCTCACGCTGGACCTTCTGGTCTCCAAGGAAAAGACCGCAAAGGAAATCCTGCAGGTGAATCCGGATTCCGCCCAGCTCATTTCTCTTCAGATCGTCAGCACCCTGCAGCAAAGCACCGGCTTTTACGGCAGCCCGACCGGCCTTCAGCTTTATGAGGTTACAAACATCCTGAATACGGACGGACTGGAGCTGGTCCTGCCGGCGATTGAAAAAAAGCAGGAAGCGGGCGGGGATACGGTCCAGCTTTCCGGGGGAGCCGTTTTTAAAAAAGACAAGCAGATCGGCTGGCTGAATCCGGACCAGGACAGGTACTACAACTATGTTCGGGACAAGATTAAGGGCGGGCTTCTGGTGACAGGCCCCACCCCCGGGTCGACGAACGTCACGCTTGAAATCATCGACAGCAAGACAAACGTAAAGCCGACCGTTTCCGGACAGTCGGCAAGTATGGAAATCAATGTAAAAATGCAGGCCGCCTATGCCGAACAGGACGGCGAGACGGATTTTCTGACAAAGGTCGGCCTGGCGCAAGTGGAAAAATACGCGGAAAAAACCTTGGAATACGAAATTGAAAGCGATGTTAAGAATGTGCAGCAGCGCTTTGACAGCGATATTTTCGGCTTCGGCAGCAAAATACACCAGAGCAAGCCGAAGGAATGGGATCAGGTCAGCAAAAACTGGGACCAGATTTTCAAGACCATGAAAGTCAAGGTTCACGCGGAGGTTAAAATCGACAACACGGGCCTGAGTCTGCCGAAGGTAGGTGACTGACATGGCGTATCTGATGGTCTTTCTGCCCTTATTTTTAGTCCTTGTGTTTCTCAATCTGCGCAGAACGTTTGTACAAAAAGAGTTCCGGTATTATTTGGTACAGATCCCCATTTTTGCCGTGGTGCTGATTCTGAATATTTTGATTGGGTCAGGCGTTCAAATCCCCAGCATCTCATCTTTTTTAATGAAATTTCTCTCCAATTTTGTAAAATGAGGGCTGCGATGTGAACAAAACAGAGATTACCGGAAAACAAATGTCTGGCACCGTCGCGATGTTTCTGATCGGCAGCGCTCTGGTCTCCAGCGGCTCCACCAGTGCGAAGCAGGATTCCTGGATTTGTATTCTGACTGCCGCGATTCTGGTAATTCCGATTCTTTGGGTCCATTCGGCCATTCTGAACCTATACCCGGGAAGGAACTATTTTTATAATGTCCTCCGGGCAATGGGGCGCCCGGCCGGAACGGTGGTCGTTGCTCTTCTGACGGTTTACACCCTGCATCTGGGTGCGCTTGTCCTTCGAATTTTCTCGGAATTCATCCACATTATCAACATGAAAGGCACCCCCATAATTGCAATCTCTTCGTGCATTATGGCGGTGATTGTTTATGTGATGAGCAACCGCCTTTTTGTGCTGTCCAGAATCGCAAAATTTGTCCTTCCGCTTTTATATCTCTCCGTCGCGATGACAATCCTTCTTTCTTCTAAAGATATGGACCTGAACAATATGCTGCCGATTTTTGAAACAAAGCCGAAGGATTTTTGGAACGGCGTTCTTTCTTCTCTGGCACTGCCGTACGGAGAGATTCTGGTCTGCGCGCCCATGTTTGGGGCGCTGGACCGAAAGGAAAAAATTTTCCCCACCATGCTAAAAGGTACTCTGCTTGCCCTGATTGTTCTGTTCGCCGCGTTTTTACGCAATTTGCTGGTTCTGGGTTATTCCGCTACAGTCTACGCTTTTCCTTCTTACGGGGCGGTCAGCGTGATTCAGTTAGGTGAATTTTTCACGCGAATTGAGGTAATTATCGGGATTAACCTTCTTCTGGCGGGTTTTATCAAAACCGGCGTTCTTGTGTTTTCTTCCTGCGCGGGCATGGCGCAGCTGTTCGGTTTGAAGGATTATGAGCCGCTGGTCGCTCCGGTCGCCCTGCTGATTCTGACCCTGGCCGTTTTGGTGCACAGCAACACGGTGGAACTGTTCCGCTTTGTCAAGTACCTCCCCGCGTATTCGCTGCCGTTTCAGGTAGTGCTGCCGATTCTTGTCCTGATCGTCGGAAAAGCGAGAAAACAAATACAGAAAAAGCGGACGGCAGATCCCACATTTCCGCACCCCGGAAAAGCGGACGGGCAGTTTCGCCGCAAAGCTCTTTCGCTCAACGAACCGAATCCATTGAAATCAGGAGAAAACAATGCAGAAAACTGAAATCTCGGCAAAACAGATGGAAGCGACCGTCGCGATGTTTCTGATCGGAAGTTCTCTTGTAAAAGGCGGTTCTTCCCCCGCAAAACAGGACACCTGGATCTGCATCATCATCGCGGTGTTCCTGACGATCCCCCTGATGTGGGTTCACACGAAGATTCTGAATCTTTACCCCGGCAGAAATTACTACCGCAACATTCTTCGCGCGATGGGCCGGCCCGCCGGAACCGTGGTCTGCCTGATTTTTACTCTTTATACGTTTCACCTCGGCGCCCTGGTAATGCGGATTTTCTCCGAGTTTATCCACATTGCCGGGATGACGTCCACGCCGATCATCGCGATCAGCGCGGCCATTGTCGCCGTACTGGTCTATGTGCTCACCAACCGGCTTTATGTTCTGGCAAGAATCAGCAAATTCATGCTTCCGTTTCTGTATATCACCGTCGCCATTACAATCGTTCTTTCCTATCAAAATATGGATCTGCGCAACATCCTGCCGATTCTGAATTCCAAACCGTCCGATCTTTTTCAAGGAGTCCTTTCCGCCCTGGCGGTGCCGTACGGCGAAATCCTGATCTGTGCCCCCATGTTCGGGGCGCTGAGCCGGGAAGAAAAGATATTTCCCACCCTGTTCAAGGGGGTCCTTCTGGGATTTGTGATTCTGTTTTCGGCAAACCTGCGCAATTTTCTGACTCTGGGCTACTCCGTTTCCGTCTTCCAGTTTCCGTCTTACGAATCCGTCAGCCTGATTCAGTTCGGGGATTTTTTTACCCGGATCGAGGTTTTGATCGGCATCAACCTTCTGCTCGCGGGCTTTTTCAAATGCTGCGTCCTTTTGTTCTCCGCCTGCGACGGATTGTGCGAAACGCTGGGGCTGCGGGACTACGAGCCGCTGGTCGCGCCGAGCTCGCTGCTGATTATGACCCTCTCCGGTTTTGTGGTCGGCAACACCCTGGAACTGTTCCGCTGGATGGAGTATATGTCCGTCTACACCCTTCCCTTTCAGGTACTCCTTCCGGTTCTTGTCCTGATTGTCGGGGCCGCGCGGAAAAAGTTTTCAAAGCCGAAAAAGCAGGGGAAAAATCCGGATACGACGGAGGAAGAACCGCCCGCGCCCAGGCCACAGGAAAGTTAACGCTTTTTGCAGCGCGCAAAAGCAAATCTCTTAGATGAGGAATGTGCCATGAACAAAACGGATATTTCTGAAAAACAAATGAAGAGCACGATCGCGCTGTTCCTGATGGGCAGTTCAGTGATTTCCAGCGGCTCCAACAGCGCGAAGCAGGATACCTGGATTGCAGTTTTAGTCGCCGTGGCTCTGATGATTCCGGTCACGTGGGTCTATTCGGGGATTCTGCGGCTCTACCCCGGGCAGAATTTTTACCGCAACGTGCTGCGGGCGATGGGCAGGCCGGTCGGTCTGGCGGTCTGCGTTCTTTATCTTTTTTATCTTCTCCTTTTAGGCGGGCAGGTTCTCAGGACTTTCTCGGAATTCATGCACCTTGTGAATTTAACGCAAACACCGCTGATCGGCATTTCGGCGGCCATGGTCGCCGTCGCCGTCTACCTGCTGAGCAACCGGCTTTATGTGCTGACCCGGATCGGCAAGTTTGTGCTGCCCGTTTTGTACTTCACGATTATCCTGACGGTCCTGCTGTCGTTCAGGGATATGGATTTGAGCAATCTGAAGCCGGTCCTTCAATCCAAACCGTCCGATTTTCTGAAAGGAGTCGTGACTGCGTTTACCCTTCCCTACGGCGAACTGGTCGTCTGCCTGCCCATGTTCGGGGTTTCGGGACGGATTGAAAAGATTTTTCCCACCCTGATCAAAGGGATTTTTCTGGGATTCGGTTTTCTGTACGCGGCGGTCCTCCGCAATATCCTTGTTCTCGGGTATTATGACTCCACCGCCGGATTTTCCTCCTACGAGTGTGTCAGCGTGATTCAGATGGGCGAATTTTTCACGAGGATCGAGGTTTTGATCGGCATCAACCTGCTGCTCGCCGGGTTTATCAAATTCGCGGTTCTTGCTTTCTCTTCCTGCGAAGGAGTCGCCCGGCTGTTCGGGTACCGGGACAGCGAGCCGCTTGTCGCGCCGGTCAGTCTGCTGCTCCTGACTCTTTCGGCCCTGCTCGACAAAAACATGTCGGAAGTTTTCGGCTTTCGGGAAATTTATCCGATTGTAGCCCTCCCGTTTCAGGTTCTTCTTCCGGTGCTGATTCTGGTCGTCGGCACGGTTCGCAAAAAGTTCCAAAAGCCGCGAAAGCCGTCGCCGGAGGCGCGGGAAAAACCATCGGGCTGAACCGCGGGAAGGAGGGGGCACCGCGTGCCCCGTCTTCCCATTTCTTTCTCTTTCCACAATATTTTGCCGCTCAAATCCGCTTCCCTTTTCGCCGCCGCTATGTTATAATAAACAGGAATAACAAAAATCAGCCGGTTTCGGCTTTTGCGGCGGCCAATACTTTTGAGGTGAATTGGATGAAGAATGTTTTAACCGTATTTTTCGGCAACTATTCCAAAAGGGAACTGAAAAGGATTCAGCCCCTGTGCAACCAGGTGCTTGATCTTGAAGAAAAATACAGGGCGCTTTCGGACGAAGAACTCAAGGCGCAGACCCCCGCGTTAAAAGAACGTCTCGCGGCGGGCGAAACCCTTGACGAGATTCTGCCCGACGCATTTGCGGTCTGCCGGGAAGCGGCGGACCGTGTTCTGGGTATGCGGCATTTTCCCGTGCAGATTCTGGGCGGCATCGTGCTGCACCAGGGCAGAATCGCGGAAATGAAAACAGGCGAAGGAAAAACGCTGGTGGCGACGCTGGCCGCTTACCTGAACGCGCTTTCCGGAAAAGGAGTTCACATTGTCACGGTCAACGATTACCTGGCGCGCCGCGACTCGGAGTGGATGGGCAAGATTTACCGCTATCTGGGCCTTTCCGTCGGGCTGATCGTGCATGATCTGGACAATCAGGCCCGCAAGCAGGCTTATAATGCGGATATCACCTACGGCACGAACAATGAGTTCGGGTTCGACTACCTGCGCGACAACATGGTGATTTACAAAGAGGAAAAGGTACAGCGCGGGCACAATTTCTCCATCGTCGACGAGGTCGACTCCATCCTGATCGACGAGGCGAGAACGCCGCTGATCATCTCCGGCCAGGGGGACAAGTCCACCGAGATGTACACCGTCGCGGATCATTTTGCCAAATCGCTGAGCTGCGTCCGGGTTGCCGAATTAAACGAAAAGGAAGACAACGACGAGCTTTATCAGGACGCGGACTACATTGTGGATGAAAAGGCCAAGACCGCCACGCTGACCCAGTCCGGCGTGAAAAAAGCGGAGGCTTTCTTCAAAATCGACAACCTGACCGACGCCGACAATATTTCCATTCAGCACTACGTTAATCAGGCCGTCAAAGCGCGCGGCGTCATGCGCAGGGACATCGACTACGTCGTCAAGGACGGCGAGGTCATCATCGTCGACGAGTTCACCGGCCGCCTGATGTACGGCCGCCGCTACAACGAAGGCCTGCACCAGGCCATCGAGGCCAAGGAGGGCGTCAAGGTCGCACACGAAAGCAAGACGCTCGCGACCATCACGTTCCAGAATTATTTCCGCATGTACGACAAGCTTTCCGGCATGACCGGAACCGCCATGACCGAGCAGGACGAGTTCAGCGAAATCTATAAGCTGGACGTGGTCGAAATCCCGACCAACAAGCCGATGGTCCGGAAGGATCTGCCGGACGTGGTCTATAAGACGGAGAAAGCAAAATTCAACGCGGTCATCGAAGACATCGCGGAACACCATAAAACGGGGCAGCCGGTTCTGGTCGGCACGATTTCGATTGAAAAGTCGGAAGAGCTGAGCCATCTGCTGCACAAGACGGGCATCAAGCACGAGGTCCTGAACGCCAAGTTCCATGAAAAGGAAGCCGAGATCGTCGCCCAGGCCGGGCGCAAGGGCGTCGTGACCATCGCGACCAACATGGCCGGCCGCGGCACGGATATCGTTCTGGGCGGCAACCCGGAGTTCATGGCAAAAGCCGAAATGCGGAAACAGGGTATTCCGGAAGAGCTCATCAGCGAGGCGGACGCGCATTCCGAAACCGACGACGAAGAGGTTCTGAACGCGCGCGAATCCTTCCGCCGGCTTTCTGAAAAGTACAAGGAGCAGACGAAAGAAGAAGCCGAGGAAGTCCGAAACGCCGGCGGCCTTTACATCATCGGCACGGAACGCCACGAGTCGCGCCGCATCGACAATCAGCTGCGCGGCCGCTCCGGCCGTCAGGGCGACCCGGGCATGAGCCGGTTTTATATCTCGCTGGAGGACGACCTGATGCGTCTGTTCGGCGGGGAACGCATCAACGCGATGATGGAACGCCTCAAGGTGGACGAGGATACTCCGATTGAGAATAAAATGCTGACGAACACCATTGAAAGCGCCCAGCGCAAGATTGAGGGACGCAACTTCGGAATCCGCAAAAACGTTCTTCAGTTCGACGACGTCATGAACCGTCAGCGTGAAATTATTTACAGCCAGCGCGATCAGGTCTTAAACGGAGAAAACCTGAAAGAGCAGGTTCTGAAGATGATCGACCAGGCGATTGAGGACCAGGTCACCCGCTTTATGCCGAAGGACGCGGAGCGGGAAAACCGGAACCTGAACGGCCTGCGCGACCGCTACATGGGCTGGCTGCTCGGTCCGGAAGACCTTGTTTACACCGATGAGGAAAAGGTCCGGCTGGAACCGGAGGACGTGACTCACGATCTGGTTGAAAAAGCGCACGAGATCTATGAAAAGCGCGAGGAGCAGTTCGGCGGCAAGATCATGCGCGAGCTGGAACGCGTGGTGCTGCTGAAGAACGTCGACACTCAATGGATGGACCACATCGACGCGATGGAAGAGCTCCAGAAGGGAATTCGGCTGCGCGCGTACGGCCAGAAGGATCCTGTCGTCGAGTACCGTCTCGAGGGCTTTGATATGTTTGACAATATGATCGCCACCATCCGCGAGGATACCGCGCGCATGATGCTGACGGTGCAGATCCGCACGCAGGAGGAACCGAAGCGCGAGCAGGTCGCGAAGCCGACCGGCGCCGCCGGGGCGGACACCGCCGGCCAGTCCCATACGCCCATGCATAAGGGCAAGAAGCCGGGGCGCAACGATCCTTGCCCCTGCGGCAGCGGCAAGAAGTACAAGAAGTGCTGCGGCAGGTTTGAAGACTGAGCCTGAAAACAAGAAAAAAGGGAACCGCGGCGGCACCGCGGTTCCCTTTTTTCTGTTTGCCGTTATGAATTTTTAAATTCCTTGAACAGCTTTGTCACCTTGTCGGCATAAGCCTTGTTCTCATCCTTTGTGACCGTGTCCTGGTAAATCATCAGGTATTTACCGCTGTCCGAAAGGACTGCGGTAATTTTCTGCCCCATCAGGGTAAACTGCCCGCTCGACTTCACGCTGTCCAGCACCTGTTTTGCGGTGCCGTTCACACTGTTGGGGTCGAATTCGTAAAGCTCAACGGTAACATTATTTTTTCCGTTATAGGAAAACTGGTATCTTCCCCCGGCTTTCGCCCCGATGACGTCCGATCGCATTTCAGCCGCGTCGCCGGAAAGGACCCCGTTCCCGGTCAGATATTTCTCGAGTCCCTTCAAACTGTCCTCAACGCTCGACTGCGCGACGGTTGGCCCGCTGCTGGAGGAGGACGCCTGGGACGACGAAGCTCCTGAGGAAGCTCCGCCCACATCGCCGGCTCCGCACGCCGTCGCCGTCATCATAAAAGCGGCCGCAGCCGCAAGAATCCATATTTTTTTCATGTTTTAATCCGCCTTTTCATAACAATAAGGTCTGCCCGGGCCGAAAGCGCCGGTAAGCCTGTCCTTATTATTATCACTTTTTTCCGTCTGTTTGTCAACCGGTCAAAAATTCGCTCCCGCCCCAAAGCTGCAGCGAGCCCTTGCCGCCCCAGCCGTCAGGATTTCCGTTCGCGCCGAAATGGGTCGGAATCGTTGCGGGAAGAACGGGCATCGCGGCAACCGTCAGGGCAATCAGCCCGATTACGGCAAGAAAAGAGAAGAACTGTAGCAATTTGTCCAAAAGGCTGTAACGCAATTTCAGTTTCGGTCTTTGCATGACAGAGGAATCCTTTCCGGTCAGGCCAAAAAACGGACGGCTGATGACGAAACAAGAGGCTGTGCAAAATGATCATTTTGCAACAGCCTTTTTGGATATACAGACCTGCCGTATTGGAGAACTGCAAATGCACCGCGCCGTTTTCGAACATTTTAGGGCTCTGTATATGCAATTTTAGTTTACCCTATAAATCCGTTTCTGTCAATTATTTCCTGACTGATTTTTTATTTCATGAGGGCGGGGACCGCGCCGCGCAATTTTTCAATCAACGCAAGGGATTCCGCTTTCGTTTTTCCCCGCGCGGAAAGGTAAGCCTTGATTTTCGGCTCCGTCCCGCTGGGCCGGATGATGACCTTGCCCCCGTTTTCCAGCCGGTATTCCAGAACATTGGACTTCGGCAGATCGATTTTCCCGCCGCCGCTCGTCACGGATGCCTCGTAATCGCTCCAACCGGATACTTTGCAGCCGGCAATTTCGGCGGGCGCGCTTTTTCGCAGGGTATCCATGATCTTTCCCATTTGAATCATTCCGTCCTCGCCCTCAAAGCCGAAATTCATCAGCGCGTTTTCAAAGTAGCCGTAAGCTTGATACAGCTCCTCCATCGCGTCAACCAGCGTTTTGCCCTGCTTTTTGTAATACTGGGCCATCTGACAGATCAGCATGCTCGCGTCGACCGCGTCCTTGTCGCGGACATAGCCGCCGGACAGGTAACCGTAGCTTTCCTCAAACCCGAACAGGTAGCGATCCGCGCCGCCGTCCTGTTCCAGAAGCGCAATCTGGTCGCCGATGTACTTAAAGCCCGTCAGAACGCGCCGCAGCTCGATTCCGTATTTTTCCGCAACGGGCGTCGCCATATCCGTGCTGACGATGGTCGTCACCGCGACGGGACGCTTCGGCATCGTCCCCTGATCCTTCCGGCTGCGCGCGATGAAGTCCAGCAGAAGGACGCCGACCTCGTTGCCGGACATCAGGACGAATTTTCCGTTCTGGTTCACCGCGATTCCGCACCGGTCGCAGTCCGGGTCGGTCGCCAGCAGCAGGTCGGGCCGCACTTTCTCGCTCAGTTCCAGCCCCTTTTGCAGAGCCTCCCGGATTTCGGGATTCGGGAACGGGCAGGTGGTGAAGTTTCCGTCGGGGAACTCCTGCTCCGGAACAACCGTCACTTCTCCCACGCCGATCATTTTCAAAATACGCGTGACGCAGACGCGCCCGGTGCCGTTAAGCGGCGTGTAGACAACCTTCAGGCTGCCGCAGGGCTCCTGAAAGACGCGCTGCTTCATCACTTCGTCGAGGAACCAGTCGGTCACCTCGTCCGGAATCGGGCGGATCATGCCCTCGCTCTGCGCCTTGTCATAGTCCATGCGCTTTACGTCGCCGAACACGTCGAGCTTTTCGATTTCGGCAAGCACGTCATCCGCCATTTTCAGGGTAATCTGGCAGCCGTCGTCGCCGTAAACCTTATATCCGTTATATTTTGCGGGGTTGTGGCTCGCCGTCACGCAGATGCCCGCGTCACAGTGAAGCGTGCGAACCGCCCACGAAAGAGTCGGGGTCGGGGAAAGCTGCGGATAGAGATGCGCGGTCACGCCGTTCGCGGCAAGCACGGCCGCGGCTTCCCGCGCGAACAGGTCGGATTTGATCCTGCTGTCGTAGGCAATCGCCGCGCTGGGATTTTCAGAGTGCTTTTTCAGGTAATTCGCAAGCCCCTGCGTCGCCTTGCGCACCGTATAGATGTTCATCCGGTTGGTTCCCGCGCCGATCACCCCGCGCAGACCTCCTGTGCCGAATTCCAGGTCGCGGTAAAACCGGTCGTTAATTTCTTCCGGCTTGTCACGGATCGATTTCAGCTCCTCCGTCAGGTCCGGATCATCCAGCGCGTTTTTCAGCCATCTTTCATATTCACTCATATCCTTGTTCCTTTCCGTTCTGATTCGGCATATTCTGTTACAGAGCAGCCGTCAGACCTTTAGAATATTGGTCACGATCCCCGCGGGGGTAATGTCCAGAATTCCATAGGTCCCCGTGCTGCCGCAGAGAGAGCCCGGGTTCATGATATACAGTCCGTCCCGGTACTCGGTCAGCGCCGTGTGCGTATGGCCGAACAGAAGAATATCCGCCTTTCGGCCGCGCGCCGCGGAAACAACATTGTAAATGCCGTACTTCACATTGTAAGTATAACCATGGGTATAGAAAATATTTTTCCCGCCCAGCGCGGTGAACCCTTCGTCGGGCAGCGTGCTGCCCCAGTCGCAGTTTCCGCGCACCATCAGGAACATCCTGTCGCGAAAGCTGTCCTTTGCGTCGGCGGCCTCCTCCTCTCCGTCCCCAAGGTGAATGACAACCTCCGCCCTTGGCTGCTTCAGAATCGCCGCCCGAAGGGAAAAGGAGTCCCTGTGGGTGTCGGATACAACCAGAATTCGCATGAAAAGACCTCCTGAACCGCCCTGCCGGGACGGGCATATATTAATCGGGCATCGCATAAAGATATTGCGGGGTGATGTTATGCAAAACAATTCGGGCAACAATCAGCTGCTGGAAACCCTGATGAGCAAGCTGGGTCAGCAGGACCAGGAACGGGTAAAATCTCTTCTGTCGGATAAAGAGGCCTGTGAAAAAATTCTGAATTCCCAGGAGGCGCAGGACCTGATCCGCCAATTCAAGGGAGGAAAATAAATGGAAGACCTCTCCTCCATGCTGAACGACATTTTAAAGAACCCGGAAAGCATGGAGAAAATCAAGAATCTGGCGGGCATGCTGGGCGGGGGGACGGAGCCTCCGCCCTCTTCCCCGTCGGGCGGGGCGCCGCTTCCCGCCGTGCAGGACAACCGGACGCCCGACGGTCTGGACCAGGATTCCATGCGGATGATCATGAAGCTTGCGCCCATGGTCTCCAAATTCCGGCAGGAAGACGACAGCACGCGGCTATTGCGGTCGCTGCGGCCCTTTTTAAACGAGGATAAAAGAAAGAAACTGGATGAGGCGATTCGGCTGATGCAGATTGTCCGAATGCTTCCTCTCATCCGGGGCAGCGGGCTTTTATGAGGTGAACCATGCCAGGGAACCATAACGATAATTCATATAGCTTTCAGAGCCTTCAGGAGGATGCCGTACGCCGCGCAAGGGAAATGCAGGCAAGGGCGCACTTTTCGCCCTTCGAGGCTCCCGGGCCGGCCGGGAACCGCCCTTCCGAGCCGCCGCAGCCGCGTCCTCATGAGGAACGGCCTTCCGCGGGCGAACAGGCCCGTCCTGCTCCGCCGCCCTCCCAGCCGCCGCCCGGCCCCGAGGAACCGGCGGACAACTTGGCCTCCGGCCTTCTGGACTCGCTTCTGAAAGATAACGAGCGCACGCTGATCTGGGTTCTTCTTCTGATTCTGCTGGAAGAAAAGGCGGATACGGCATTGATTTTCGCTCTGATGTACCTCGCAACATAACCGCTGCGCGTCACTCCCCGGGCGGGGCTCCCGGGCCGGCGGGCCTAGCCGGGAGCCCCGCCCGGTTTTTTCATGTCTCCGGCAGCGCCTTAACCGCGTAAATATACTGCTGCTGCGTCGTTGGGTCCGTCTTCAGGTCGTATTCCATGTATTTTACGGGTTTCGGCGTCACATTGGAAGAGACCGAGCCCGATGACTGCGCCCGTGTTTCATCGCTGGGCGCGACGTACCCGACCCGAAGGACCACCATGTCGTCCTTCTTCTTCGCATCTTCGGTATAGGGCGTGTAGGTGCTGTCAAGCGAATACAGAGCCACATGGAACTGCGCGTTCTGGGAATCATATTCATAGAAGGTTTCTTCCGTGGGATTCTTCGGCTGCAGCTGGCAGTTTGGCCCGAACAACTGGTGGCAGGCATCCGCCACATCGCCGAGCGGGACAAGCGTTCTGCCCGCATCGTCGTAGTCGGTGTAGTTTGACGCGCTGTCGCTGGTCATGCACTGCCACAGCGAAGCGTTCAACACGAAATCCGGGTCCGCCTTCTCCGGCGAGGAAAACGGCTGCGGGTCCTGCGCGACGGCTACCGTCAGGAACTGGTCGTACGCGCGCAGCTTGCTGTCGTCCGTCAACGCGGAATGGATTTTGGTTCCGATCGTCGTCGCAAGGAATCCGACGCCGACCAGCGCCAGAATCAGAACCAGCGAACCGACAAAGATTCCGTAACGGTTGCGGCCGCTCCGCTTCTGCCTCGGTTTTTCCGGTGTCTCGGCACCCATGCCGTCGTCCCATTTGGTCAGCAGGCGCTCGTCGTCCATGGTGTCGTTCTCCGGCAGAAAATCGTCGATTTCCGTATCGTTTTCCAGTCTGGCGCGCCGCGCGGCGGAAGGTTCCGGCACGGTTGCGCGCACGGAAGGAGGCTGGCGTCTTTTCTTTGCCGGCGGAGTCTTCTTTTCTTCACTTGCAAAGGATGAGCGGTAATCCGCAGAATAGGATTCCGGACTTTGCTCTTTCTTGTTTTTTTCCATGGGATTCCACCCTCTTTCTAACGAATCTGCCCGCTGCCGGTTACAATAAATTTAAAGGAAGTCAGCTCAAAAGCACCCATGGGGCCGCGGGCGTGCAGCTTCTGGGTGGAGATTCCGATCTCCGCTCCAAGCCCGAACTCTCCCCCGTCGGTGAACCGCGTGGAAGCGTTGACGTAAACCGCGGCCGCATCCACGGCTGCGGTAAACCGTCTGGCGTTTTCGTAGCTGTCGGTCACAATGACCTCGCTGTGCCCGGTCGAATAGCGGGCGATATGGCGGATCGCCTCGTCCATGCTGTCGACCACCCGAACAGCGAGGATGTAGTCCAGATACTCGGCGGCCCAGTCGTCCTCCGTCGCGGGAACGATGCCGTCCCCCAGAATCGCCCTGGTTCGTTCGCACCCGCGCAGCTCCACATGCTTTTCGTCCAGCCTCTTTTGAATGGCCGGAAGCGCCCTCTGTGCAATATCCCGGTGAACCAGAATGGTTTCAATCGCGTTGCAGACGGAGGGCCGGGAGGTCTTGGCGTTGAAGATAATCTCCGCCGCCATGCCGACGTCCGCGGAATCATCCACATACACATGGCAGTTCCCGGCGCCCGTCTGGATGACGGGGACGCGCGAATTTTCCACGACCGATCGGATCAGCCCCTGCCCGCCGCGCGGAATCAGAACATCGAGATACCCGGTGAGCCGCATCATTTCCACCGCAGAGTCGCGGGAGGTGTCGCCCACCAGCTGAACACAGTCGGGATTCAGGCCGCAGGCTTCCAGCGCGCCGCGCATTGCGCCGGCGAGCGCCTGATTGGAGCGCAGGGCTTCTTTTCCGCCGCGGAGGATGACCGCGTTACCGGCTTTCAGGCAAAGCGCCGCCGCGTCCGCCGTCACATTCGGGCGGGCTTCGTAAATCATGCCGATCACGCCGATCGGGACGCGTACCTTTTCGATTTTCAGCCCGTTTGGGCGAAGAAAGCCCGACACCACCTGCCCGACCGGGTCGGCCTGCGCCGCAACCGAGCGAATGCCGTCCGCCATGCCCCGGACCCGGTCCGGCGACAGGGCCAGCCGGTCCATCAGCGGCGCGCTCATCCCGTCCCGCTCCGCCTGCTCAAGATCCAGACGGTTGGCGGAAAGGATCTCCTGCTCGGAATCCTCCACAGCCCCGGCCATGGCGAAAAGCGCCTTTTCCCGGAGCTCCCCGGCGGCGGCAAGCTCGCGGGCGGCGGCTTTCGCCCTTCTTCCCATTTCCTGCAAAGCAGTCATTGTCTTCTCCTTCGCGCCTGACGGCGGCTCTGTGATCTTTCCTTTATTCTAACCGTTTTTTCTTCCGAAAACTGTCCCAATTTGCGCTCCCTCAAACAGGTCGTACAACTTTTCGGGGTAAGCGCCGCTCATAATGCAGCAGGGAATCCCCGCCTGATTGACGAAATCGGCGGCGTCCACCTTGGTGCGCATTCCGCCGGTTCCGCGCCTGGAACCCGCCCCGCCCGCCAAAGCACGGATCTCGTCCGTCACCTGCGGCACAACCGGAATGCGGCTTGCGTTCGGATTTACCGACGGGTTGTCGTCATAAAGCCCGTCGATGTCGGTCAGAAGAATCAAAAGGTCCGCTCCGATCAGCCGGGCCACGATCGCCGACAGCGTGTCGTTGTCGCCGATCTGGTTCCCCACCAGCTCATCCACGACCACGGTATCGTTTTCATTGACCACCGGGATAATGTCCATCCCGATCAGTTCCTGAAATGTATTTTGGGTGTTTTTCCGCGTGTTTTCGCTCGCAACCACGTCGCCGGTCAAAAGAACCTGCGCGACCGTGCGGTTGTACTCGCCGAAAAATTTATCATAGATGAACATCAGCTCGCACTGGCCGACCGCCGCCACCGCCTGCCGCTTTTCGGTTTCCCGCGGGCGTTCCCGCAGGCCGAGTTTGCCGACGCCGACGCCGATCGCGCCGCTGGTGACCAGCACCATTTCCCTTCCGGAGTTCTGCAGGTCGCTCAAAACCTTGCAAAGGCGCTCAATCCTGCGCAGATTCAGCTTTCCGTTCTCATAGGTCAGCGTGGAGGTTCCAACCTTAACGACGATCCGCTTTGCCTGTGTAACAGAGGACATAGCTCCGCTTTCCACTCCCTTCCTTTTCGCTCCGATTATATCATAATTTTGTACTGGATTGAACAGGTTTTATAAAAATGGTATTGCATCATATGAAACCCGTCATCAATCTAAAATAATATATATTACATTTTAGCAAAAATTTACTCTATGGTTAATAGATACACTGAATTGTTCTCTTAAAGTGTACAATTATCGAGTAAACTCATGTCAAGGAGCTGATATTATGATTTTTGATTTTGGCTATCGTCTTCGCGAGCTGCGGGAAAGCAAAAATCTAACGCAAACACAGGTGGCAAAGCGCCTGAATCTTTCCAAAACCACGATCAGTGGCTATGAAAATAACATCAAAACCCCATCCTTAGAAGTTCTGGTCAAGCTATCCATCCTTTACGGTGCTTCCGCCGACTACATTCTCGGGCTGGAAAACCGAAAACTGATCCAGATCGACGGGCTGACGATGAGCCAGGAGGAAATCCTCAAGGTCCTGCTGAAGGAATTCAAAAGCCTGAATAAAAAAAGCACGATTATCATGAAATAGTATAAAAAGCGCAGCCTTTGACTGCGCTTTTTATCCGTTAAATTTTATTGCCTTGGTTTTCCGTAATTCGGTTTCGAGCCGGAGTGCCCGCGGTCGTCGCGCCGCGGGGCCGGCCTGCGGAACGGGCGGGGTTCCGGATCATTTTCGGGAACCAGACCCTCCACCTCGATCAAAGCGTCGCGCCGGGAAAGATTCAGCCTTCCCTTTTCATCGATATTCAGCACCTTAACCATAACCGCGTCGCCGATATTGACGACGTCCGTTACCTTTTCAACCCGTTTGACGTCCAGCTGGGAGATATGCACCAGGCCTTCCTTGCCGGGCGCGATTTCAACAAACGCGCCGAAATCCATCAGCCGGGTTACCTTGCCGTTATAGATGGAGCCCGGCTCCGGGTCGTTCGCAATCGTATCAATAATGCTGATTGCCCGCTTGCAGTTGTCGAGGTCGATGCCGGACACATACACATGCCCGTCCTCCTCCACATCCACCTTGACGTCGCACTCCGCGCAGATCTTCTGGATCACCTTTCCGCCGGAGCCGATGACCTCGCGGATCTTTTCGAGCGGAATCGAAATGGAAAGCATCTTCGGCGCGTATTTGGAAAGCTCTTTGCGGGATTCCGGAATCGCCTTGAGCATCACGTCGTCGATGATATAATCCCTGGCTTTATGGGTCTTATACAGCGCTTCTCTCACCATGTCCGGCGTCAGGCCGTGGATTTTCAGGTCCATCTGAATCGCCGTGATGCCCGCGTGGGTTCCGGCTACCTTGAAGTCCATGTCGCCGAAGAAATCCTCAACCCCCTGAATGTCCACCATGGTCATCCAGCGGTCGCCCTCGGTAATCAGGCCGCAGGAAATGCCGGCGACCGGCGATTTGATCGGAACGCCCGCGTCCATCAGCGCCAGCGTGGAGCCGCAGATGGAAGCCTGCGAGGTGGAGCCGTTGGAAGAGAGCACCTCCGAAACAAGGCGCATGGTATACGGGAACTCGTCGACGGACGGAATCACCGGCAGCAGCGCGCGCTCCGCCAGAGCGCCGTGACCGATCTCGCGCCGGCCCGGTCCGCGGCTGGGCCTGGTTTCGCCGACGGAATAGGACGGCATGTTATACTGGTGGATATAGCGTTTCGTTTCCTGCTCGTCGATGCTGTCGAACGTCTGCTCGTCGCTCATGGGTCCGAGCGTCGCGACGGTGAGCACCTGCGTCTGGCCGCGGGTAAACATGCCGGAGCCGTGAACGCGGGGCAGAAGGCCGACTTCCGCGGAAAGCGGGCGAATATCGTCCATCTTGCGGCCGTCGACGCGCTTTTGCTCATCCAAAAGCCAGCGGCGCACCACATATTTCTGCGTTTTATACATGCACTCGTCGATCTTCGCCTGCTGGTCGGGGTAGATCGGGTCGAATTTTTCATGAACCTTTTCATAGACCGGCTGCAGCCGCTGGTCGCGGACGTTCTTGTCGTCGGTGTCCAGCGCGGCGCGGACGTCGTCGATCGCGAAGTCCTTGATTGCCTCGAGCATGTCCTCGTCCGGTTCGTTGCTGGGGTAGGAAAATTTCGGCTTGCCGATTTCCGCCTTGATGGAATTGATAAACTCGATGATCGCCTGGTTCGCCTTGTGGCCGGCCATGATGCCGTTGTACATCACGTCGTCCGGAATCTCCTCGGCGCCCGCTTCGATCATGGCAATGCGGTCGGCGGTCGAAACGACCGTCACGGCCATCTTGGAGCTCTTTCTCTGCTCGCTGTTCGGGTTGATGACGAACTCCCCGTCCACATACCCGACGGAAACGCCGGAAATCGGGCCGTTCCACGGGATGTCTGAAATGCTGAGGGCGATGGACGTGCCGACCATCGCGGCGATTTCCGGCTGGCAGTCATGGTCGACGCTCATCACGGTGCAGACGACCGAAACGTCGTTGCGCATGTCCTTCGGGAACAGCGGGCGGATCGGGCGGTCGATCACGCGGGAAGTCAGAATCGCCTTGTCGGTCGGGCGGCCTTCGCGCTTGATGTAGGAGCCCGGAATTCTGCCGACGGAATAGAGCTTTTCCTCAAAATCGACGGAAAGCGGGAAAAAGTCCACGCCGTCGCGGGGCTTTGCGGAAGCCGTAGCCGCCACATGAACCACCGTTTCGCCGTAGCGCACCAGGCACTCGCCGTTCGCAAGCTGAGCCATCTTGCCGGTTTCCACCACAAGCGGCCTGCCGGCAAAATCCGTTTTGTACACTTTGAATTTTTCAAACATGAATCAATTCTCCTCCGTTTCTGCTCCGGAGGGCGGGTACGGCTGATTTAGCAATAAAACCGGCGCCCCGCCGACCGCGCCGGGCGTCCGTTTCACTGCTAAATTCCCGTGTTCCCCACTTTCCGGAGAAATCTCATAAATAGCCTAAAGGCAGGCGGTAACAAGAACCGCCTGCCCTAGATTTTAAATTATTTGCGGATTCCCAATTTTTCAATGATGACACGGTACCGGGTAATATCGCTTTTCATCAAGTAATTGAGCATATTTCTTCTCTGGCCGACCATTTTCAAAAGGCCGCGGCGGGAATGGTGATCCTTTTTGTGGGCTTTCAAATGTTCGGTCAGCGCGTTGATTCTGTTGGTGAGAATCGCAATCTGAACCTCCGGCGAGCCGGTGTCTCCCTCATGCAGCGCGTACTGCTTGATAATTTCGGTCTTTTCTTCTTTTAACATTTCCTGTTCCACCTTTTTATAAATTTCCCACATTCTCAGAACAGGGCCGGTGAAATCCCCGCACACGGGGCGTTTCCCCTGATCCGGGAAAGGGGTTCCATGGTTTTTTATTATAACACAGTGCCGCTTATTTGTAAATCAAAAAATAACTCCGCCGTATGCAGCGGTCTGCGGTAATACTCCCCCGCCCGGGCGCCGTCGCGCAAGATGGCGCGCCGCAGCTCCTCCAGCGTGGAAAACCGCTGTTCCGGGCGCAGAAAGCGGAGCAGCTCCACGCGAACGGAGCTTCCGTACAGTTCGCCGCCCCGGTACTCCGGCATCCAGGTTTCCGAAAGAGGGCGGTCGGAGCCGACCGTCGGCCTGACCCCCACGTTGGTCACGCCCAGATAGCTTTCCTCCCCGACCGAGACCCTCGAAGCGTAAACGCCGAACTTCGGCCGCACAAACCCCTCCGGCAGCTCCTGATTCAAGGTCGGGGTTCCGAGCGAATGCCCCAGCCTTCTTCCGTGCCGGACGGGCATCCGGTAGCCGAACGGGCGGCCCAGCAGCCGGGCCGCGTCGTCGACGCGCCCGCTTTCAATCAGCCCGCGGATCCGTGTGGAGCTGACGGGCGTTCCGTCCACCAGCACGGCCTGCGCGACCGATACGCCGACGCCGCGCTCCCCGCACAGGGAGGAAAGCGCCGCGCTGTCGGCCCTGCCGCCGCGCCCAAACGTAAAGTTGAACCCGCAGCAGGCTTTTTTCGCTTTCAGGCAGCCGACCAGAACCTGCTCCACGAATTCCTGAGCCGTCAGATCCCGGACCGTGTGGAATTCCAGAATATACAGCTGCTTTACGCCCATTTCCTTCAGCAGGGCGATTTTATCCTCCTGCGAGAGCAGCCGGCCCCCGGCGCCGCCGCCCAAATTCATCCGCGGATTTTCCGCGAAGGTGAGCACGGTCGGCAGCAGTCCTTCCGCCGCGCCGCCGCAGGCCAGGGAAACCACCTTCCGGTGCCCGATGTGCAGCCCGTCGAAATTTCCCAGCGCCACGGCGCTTTCTCCCCCGGAGTGTGTCAGTGTTCTAAAAACATCCATGCTTATATTTCTCCAAAATGAAACTCTTTATTCAGCGCCGCGAAACAGGCGCAGCACGCGCAGCTGGCCGGCCGACGCCCGGCCCAGGCCGAGAAAAGCCCCGTCCGGCCCCTGAACGCGAAAAACGGCGTCTTCCGCCGGCAGGGCGCGCCGCAGCGCGGTTCTTTCGAGATCCAGCGCCCCGCCGTTTTGAAAGCGGGCCGCCTGCGCCGGAGAAACGGCGACCGCCGGCATCCCCGAAAACAGCGACTTCACCGGCAAAAGCCTTTCCGCGAGCCGTCCTTCCTCCGCCAGCTCCTTTGCCCGGTCCAGCGTGACGCTGTCCGCCAGCGTAAAGCCGGACGCGCGCGTCCGCCGAAGGGATGACATCACGCCGTATGTATGCAGCGCTTCTCCAAGATCCGCGCAGAGCGTGCGGATATAGGTTCCCTTGGAACAGGCGATTCGCAGCGCGCCGCTGCGCGACGGCTCGTCGTAGGACAGCAGCTCCAGTTCGCGGATCGTGACCGGGCGCGGCTCACGCTCCACTTCAATTCCCTGCCTCGCAAGGTCGTAAAGGCGTTTTCCGCCGACGCTGATCGCCGAAACCATCGGCGGCACCTGCAAAATCTCGCCGCGGAACGCCCCGAGCGCCGCCTCCACCGCTTCGCGGGACGCGCCCCGGTCGCTTTCGTCGGTCGTTTTTCCGGTCGTGTCCTGCGTATCCGTCGCGATTCCCAGCCGGAACCCCGCCTCGTACTCCTTGTCGGTGTCGGGCAGCAAAGCGTTCGCGCGCGTCGCGCAGCCGAGCAGCAGGGGCAGCACGCCGGTCGCCATCGGGTCCAGCGTGCCCGTGTGCCCAATCTTTTTTTCATGCGTCAGCCCGCGCATCACCGCGACCGCGTCGAAAGAGGTAAAGCCGGCGGGCTTGTCCAGAATCAGGATTCCGTTCATAAACGCGGTTTCAGATACTCCCGCACCGCGCGGAGCATCTGTTCCTTCGCTTCTGCAAGCGGCAGATTCAGCGTGCAGCCTGCGGCTCCCTTGTGCCCGCCGCCGCCGAACTTTTCACAGATTTCAGAGGCGTTGGCGGGGTCGTGCGCGCGCAGCGAGACCTTCCAGGCTCCGTCCTCTTTCTCGCGGAGGGTGACGCCGACGATTACGCCCTCAATTCCGCGTGGGATGGTCGCAAGGCCGTCGAGGTCGTCCTCCCTCGCGCCGGACTCGCGCACCATCTGGCGTGAAATGACGATGACCGCGACCCTGCCGCCGCAGTCGTACCCGATGGAATCGAGTACCCTGCGCTCCATGTCGAGCCTTGCGCGGCTTTTGGTGTCGAACATCTCGCGGTTGATCGTCGGCGCGTCGATGCCCGTTTCCACCAAATCGGCGGCGATACGGTAGGTGCGCGGCGTCACGTTGATATATTTGAAACAGCCGGTGTCCGTCGTGATGCCGGTGTAAAGCGGCGCGGCGATGTCCGGGGTAATCTCCACCTTCAGCTCCCGGAGAAGGTCGAAAATGATCTCGCAGGTCGCCGCCGCCTTCGGATTCAGGCAGGTTTCGGCGGCGTAAAGCGTATTGGAGGGGTGATGGTCGACGCACAGGTCGATTTTTCCGCCCCATTCGGATTCGAGCGGTTCGCCCAGCAGCTTTTCGTCGGCAATATCCACCGCCGCGACAAGGTCCGGCTCAAACTCGTCGTCCGGCAAACCCCGGAACAAAAATTCGTATTTCGGGCCGATTTCGTCGGAGCAGCGAATCGCCGCGCGCTTGCCCATCCGCCGCAGCCCGCGGCACAGGGCGCTGGCGCAGCCGAGGGTGTCGCCGTCCGGAAACTGATGGCTTAAAATCAGAACCCGCTCCGCCTTTTGCAGGCGGGCGGCCGCTTCCTCAACCCCGATCATGCTCGTCCTCCTTCAGGTCGTTCAGGATCCTTGAGATATTCGCGCTGTACTCGATGGAATCCGTGGGCTTAAAGAGTATTTCCGGAATCTTGCGCAGGGAAAGGCGGCTGCCAAGCTCGTGCCGGATAAACCCGGCGGCGGACTTCAGGCCCACAACCGCTTTTTTGGCCTGGTCCATCCCCTCCATCGCGCTGATATAGACCGTGCAGTAGGACAGATCGTTCGTCACATCGACTCGGACGATGCTGATCAGCCCCTGAACCCGCGGATCCTTCAGCTCGCGTAAAATCGCGGTCAGCTCGCGTTTGATATCCTCCGTTACACGTCCCATTTTGTGTCCGGCCATAAATACGTCCCTCCCTGGTGAAAAAGCCCGCCGCTTGCACGGCGGGACTCTGTTTCGCCTATTCTTTGTATTCTTCCATCTGGAAGGCTTCCAGAATGTCGCCTTCCTTGATATCGTTGTATTTTTCCAGCCCGATGCCGCAATCGTAACCCTCGGCGACTTCCTTCACGTCATCCTTGAAGCGCTTGAGAGAAGCAATTTTGTCTTCGGTCAGGACAATCCCGTCGCGAACCACGCGGATCTGCGCGGTACGGAGGATCTTGCCGGTCGTGACATGGCAGCCGGCGATGGTGCCGACGCTGCTGATGCGGTAGACCTGGCGGACCTCCGCCTTGCCGAGCGCGGCCTCGCGGAACTTCGGCGCGAGCATGCCCTTCATGGCGTCGCCGATCTCGTTGATGCAGTCGTAGATGATGCGGTAGAGCCTCAAATCCACGCCGTCGCGCTTCGCGTTTTCTTCCGCCACCGAATCGGGGCGGACGTTGAAGCCCACGATGATCGCGTTGGAGGCCGAAGCCAGCATGACGTCCGACTCGTTGATGGCGCCGACGCCGCTGTGGATCACATTGACGCGGACTTCCTCGTTGGTCAGTTTTTCCAGAGACTGGCACACCGCCTCGACGGAGCCCTGTACGTCCGCCTTGACGATCAGATGAAGCTCCTTCATATCGCCCTGCTGCATCTGGTCGAACAGGTTGTCGAGCGTCACCTTGGTGCGCGCGTTGAATTTTTCTTCCTTCTGTTCGCTGCGGCGCTGCTCGACCAGCTCCCTTGCGAGCCGTTCGTCGGAAACCGCGTTGAAGATGTCCCCGCCCGTCGGCACGTCGTCAAGGCCCGTGATCTCCACCGGGACGCTTGGCCCGGCGGATTCGATCGTCCGGCCGTTTTCGTCCGTCATGGCGCGCACGCGGCCCACCGTAGTCCCTGCGACAAGGATGTCGCCCTGACGCAGGGTGCCGTTCTGGACCAGCATGGTCGCCACCGGGCCGCGGCCCTTGTCGAGCCTGGCTTCGACCACGGTTCCCTTTGCGGCGCGGTCGGGGTTGGCTTTCAGTTCCTTCATGTCCGCGACCAGCAGGATCATTTCCAAAAGCTCTTTAATCCCGGTTTTCTGCACCGCGGAGACCGGCACGCACGGAATATCGCCGCCCCATTCTTCCGGAACCAGCTCGTATTTCGTCAGGCCTTCCATGACCGCCTGAGGATTCGCGCCCGGTTTATCCATTTTGTTGATTGCGACGATGATGGAAACGTTCGCGGCCTTCGCATGGTTGATGGCCTCCACCGTCTGCGGCATGATGCCGTCATCCGCCGCGACAACCAGAACCGCGATGTCCGTCACCTGGGCGCCCCTTGCGCGCATGGTGGTGAACGCCTCATGGCCCGGGGTGTCGAGGAACGTGACGTCGCGCCCGCCGACCTTTACCTGATAGGCGCCGATGTGCTGCGTGATGCCGCCGGCCTCCGTTTCCGTCACGCTGGTGTGACGGATTGCGTCGAGCAGGGAGGTTTTGCCGTGGTCGACGTGGCCCATGACCACGACCACCGGGGCGCGCGTCACCAGATTGTCGTCTTTGTCCTCGCTGTCGTCGATGATCCGCTCCTCAATGGTAACAACGACTTCCTTCTGCACCTTGGCGTGGAATTCGATCGCCACAAGCGACGCCGTGTCGAAGTCGATCACATCGTTGACCGTCGCGAACACGCCCATACCCATCAGCTTCTTGATGACTTCCGCCGCCGTCGCTTTCAGGCGGGTGGCAAGCTCGCCGACCGTGATCTGCTCCGGAATCTGCACGGTGATTGGCTTTGCCTTGCGCTCCATCGCAATGCGGCGCAGACGCTCGGATTCCGTTTCCCTGCGGGCGTTGCGGGGCCTGCCGCGGTACTGGGAGCTGCGCTGCGTCAGCTTCTGCTTTTTCACCACGTTGTCGTTCGGCTTCACCTTTTCGGAAGCGAGCCGATCGTACTTTTCATTGTATTTATCCAGTTCCACATGGGTGGAATGCGTATCCACGATTCTCCCTGTGGGGCGTTGAATGGCATTTCCGCCGGTTTCCAGCCGGATGCTGTTTTGCTGGGGGCGGCGCTGCTGCTGCGGTTTTTGGCCCTGCTGCGGATGCGCGGCGCCATGATTCTGTCCGGGACGCTGCTGTTGACCGGGGCGCTGCTGTTGACCGAAACGCTGCTGCTGGCCGGGGCGCTGCTGTTGGCCGGGGCGCTGCTGCTGCCCGGCGCTCCGCTGCTGGCCGGGGCGCTGCTGTTGGCCGGGGCGCTGCTGTTGCTGCTGCGCGGGCCTTTGCCCCTGGCGGTGATCAGAAGACGGCGCCCGGTTTTCGGGCCTTTTTTCGTCGTTTCTCCGGGGAGCGGGTGAGGAGGAGGCGGGACGGGGCGCGGACGCGGGCGACGGGGACGCCGGATTCGGCGCGCTCTGCGCCGGCTGCGTGCGAACCGCCACATCGGGCCGTTCCGGTTCCACAACCGGCTCGCGGCGACTGACCTGCGCGAAATAGGAATCCAGGCTTTTCGTGTTGTTTTTCTGGGTAAAGGACTCAAACACGAGATCCAGTTCGTCCTCAGTCAAAGCCGTCATATGTTTTTTTGTTTCACCGGTGTATTCCTGCAAAGCGTCTATCACGTCCTTATTCGGGACGTCCAGGTCCTTTGCCACCTCGTGTACCCTGTATTTAATCATCATAGTATGAATTCCTCCTCAATCTTCCGCGTTCAGCGCGAGCAGCTTTTTTGCAAATCCCTTATCATTTACCGCGATGACCCCCGTTCGTTTCCCAATGGCGCAGCCGATTTCATCCATGTTCTCACGCAGCGTCGCCGTTTCCACATTTCCCTTTGCCGCGGCCGCTAAAACCGTTCGCGCCGTGCGCGGGGACAGATCCGACGCAAACAGAATCAGCGGGCATCCGCCCTTGAGCGCTGTCTCCTGTACGGCGTCGCTGCCCAGGCAGAGCTTCCCGGCCCGTCTTGCAATTCCCAGCAGGGAAAGCAGCCTGTTACCCATCCCCTCTCAGTTCCTCCTCCAGACGGTCATAAACCTCATCGGGGATTCGGCACGAAAAGGCTTTTTCCAGCCGTCTCGCCTTTCGCGCCGCCTTCAGACAGTCAATGCTTTTGCAGACATAGGCGCCGCGCCCGGGCTTGCGGCCGGTCAGGTCCATCGAAATCTCCCCCTCGGGGGATTTTACCACCCGGACCAGTTCCTTTTTCGGTTTCATCTGCCCGCATCCCGCGCACATGCGCAGCGGCACTTTTCGTTTCTGCATTGCCATCCGCCCCTTCGGCATTGTTCTTTATTCTTCCTCGGGTTCTTCTTCCGCGGGCTCTTCCGCCGGTTCGTCATAGAATCCGCTTTGCGGCTTAATGTCGATTTTCCAACCCGTCAGCCTTGCCGCCAGGCGGGCGTTCTGGCCCTTGTTCCCAATGGCGAGCGAAAGCTGGTCGTCCGGAACCGCGACGCGGCACGCGCGGGAACCGTCCGCCGCCGGAACCACGTCTACGACGCTCGCCGGGGACAGCGCGGAAGCGATGAACTGCTTCGGGTCGTCGCTGTACTGGACGATGTCGATTTTTTCCCCGCCGAGCTCCGCCACAATGTGGTTGACGCGCATTCCCTTGGAACCGATGCAGGAACCGACCGCGTCGACGTCCGGGTTATGGCTGTAAACGGCAATCTTCGTGCGGGACCCGGCCTCGCGGGAAACGGCCTTGATCTCGACCGTGCCGTCGTAGATTTCCGGTACCTCCGCTTCAAACAGGCGTTTGACAAGGTCCGGGTGAATCCGGCTGATCATCGCGCGCGGGCCCTTCTCGGTTTCCTTAACGTCGGCAACGTACACCTTGATGCGGTCGCCTTCCCGCAGAACCTCGCCCGCGACCTGCTCCGACTTCGGCAGCACGGCCTCCGCCTTGCCGATGGTCAGGGTGGCGGCGCCGGAGCGCGGGTCGATCTGCTCCACCACGGCGCTGACCAGCTCCTGGTGCTTGCTTTCAAACTCCTGGAACATGCGGTCGCGTTCCCCGTCGCGGATGCCCTGGCGGATGATATTCCGCGCCGTCTGCGCGGCGATGCGCCCGAAATCCTTTGTGTCGAGCGGGACGGCGACCTTGTCGTCCAGCCCCGCCGTCGGGTCGATTTCCCGTGCCTTTTCCAGCGTAATTTCTTTTCCCTTTTCCGTTATGTCCTCAACGACGGTCTTGCGCAGGTAAACCTCAAAATTGCCTTTGGCCTGGTCGACGTTTACCACGCAGTCCTCATTGCCGTAGCTGTTCTTGCAGGCGGTGACGATCGCCTTCTTGATGCGGTCCACCATAAAGTCGACCGAAATGCCGCGCTCTTTTTCCAGCAGGCCCAGGGCGTCAAAAATTTCGCTGTTCATGTTTCCTCATACTCCTCCAATTCGTCCTCCTCCAGAAGCCGCACCCACGCGGCGTCCCGAAGGGGCAGGCAGGCCTTTTCCCCGGAATCGGCCGTTATTTTCAGCTCGCCGCCTTCATAACCGGCAAGCAGCCCCGTTAAATTCCTCGTCCCGTCCTGCAGGGGGCGGATCAGCCTGACCGCCACGCGGGAGCCGAGGTACGCCGCGAAATGCTCGTCGCGCCGCAATTCCCGGTTCATGCCGGGGGACGAAACCTCCAGGCAGTAGGATTCCCGGATCGGGTCCAGTTCATCCAGAGGGCCGTTCACCGCGCGGCTCATTGCCTCGCAGTCATCGACGCCGACTCCGCCCGGCTTGTCGATGAAAATCCTCAGGTACCAGGCGCCGCCTTCCTTTTCATACCGCACATCCCAGACCGAAAGCCCCAGCTGCTGCGCGTAGGGCAGCGCCAGCTTTCGGACCGCGGCGGAAACTCCGCCCTCTTTCCCTTTTCCGGCCATCGTGCTTCACCCCGCTATACAAACAAAAGAGCGGGTCGCCCCACTCTTTCATCCCATCTTTCATATTCCTTGGATATTTTAACACACAAAAAGAAAAATTGCAAGAGAATTCCGAAAATGATTGCGCTATTCCTCCATTTGCTTGCCGAGAAAAGCCGCCGCGACCTGCACCAGCTTCATCTTTGTCTCATCCGGCGCGCCCTGGGTTTCATCCTCCAGCAAAATCACGGCGCCCGTCACGTCGCTGGAAGCCAGGATCGGGCAGACAACGCTCGCCATGCGGTCGATTCCCTCGATGGGCTGCAGCTTTTCGCCGCTGGTGTTAATGAAAGTCCGGCGGGACTGCATGCACTCCTCCAACTCCGGCGTAACCCTGCGCTCCAGGTATTCCTTGCGGGAAACCCCGGCGGCGGCCACAACATGGTCCCGGTCGCAAATCAACATAGGCAGGCCCGCCGTGCGGTTCAGAACTTCCGCATACTGAAAGGCAAACGTGGAAAGCTCCCCGACGGGCGAATATTTTTTAAAAATGACTCCTCCCTGCGAATCCGTATAAATCTCAAGGGCGTCTCCCTCGCGGATGCGCAGCGTCCTGCGGATCTCTTTCGGTATCACAACGCGACCCAAGTCGTCGATTCTCCTGACTATTCCTGTGGCTTTCAAATTTTATTTACCTCCTATGCGGTGATTTACATCCCTATTATCCGCAGGAAAGAGCTGACTATGCAGGATTTAACAAGGTTGTTTCTGGAAATTGATAGCAGGAAACGTCGGGCCTCCGTTTTGGAAATGAGACTTGTAAACCGCCGAAAACCGGTCTATAATAACTTTATCTTTTTGATTTAAAAAAATCAGCCTGAACGGCTTTGATGGAGGTATCACCGTGAAAAAAACTGCCGGACTTCTTGCCGCCGTGATTCTTTCGGCCGCCCTGATTCTTTCGGCCTGTTCCGCCCGCACCCCGATTTCGGCCGACGATTTTCAAAAGAAAGCCGAAGCCGCCGGTTACAAAGTAACGCAGGACACTTCCTACGGTTCCGACGCAAAATCGCTGGTCGCGTCCAAAAGCGATTCCGACACGCAGATTACGTTTGCCGTGTTTACGGATTCTACCTCGGCGCAGCAGAAATACGCTTCGCTGAAAAAAAGCCTGACGGTGACCGGCGGGGAAAGCACGGTCGACGCGGACGCGTACAATAAATACACCGCGGAGAACGGAGAAATTTATTATACCATCATCCGCATGGACAATACCCTGCTCGACTGCAAAGGCACAATCGCAAAAAAAGACGAAATCGACAGCTTCGTCAAAACGGTTAAATATTAAAGGCTTGAAGGAGACAGACAGCGCGCTAAAACGGCGCGCTGTCTGTCTCCTTTTCACAAACACCGAAAACATCCGGGCCCGCGGGCGGATGGAGGACGGTGGTGCAACCGAGCTCCCGCCCCGCCGGGTTCCGTCTGCCGCAAGGCACAAAAAAACGCCGTACACGGATTTTCATCCATATACAACGCTGACAAAAACACAAGCGAATTCGGAAAACACCCCCTGTACAAACGGACGAACAGGCGGTATAATAGGAACCGCAATGCGCTGATGATTCAGTTGTGTATGGAGGCTGTTTCTCCGTATGCAGGAGGCCGGTGCGCCAACACCTGTCTCCGCATTGCACTTTTTGTGCCTTACAGGATTATGATACCACTTTCGCCTTTGAAGTCAAGGGCAAACCGGCAAAATTTGCCTGAAAATGAAAGACGGAACCATTCGCCGCCGGAGCGGCGAATGGTTCCGTCTTAATTTTTGACTTGGGTTACGGTTCCGGTTTCCACATCCAGTTTGTAGGTGTACGCCGGATACGAGCTGTTGTCCCCCACGCTTCGCATCTGCTGTGTCCGGTACAGGATGGCCCCGTCCTTGTACGACGCGGTAATTGCCGTGCTGCCGCACAAATCCCCAAAGCTCTCCGTGCCGCAGACCTTTGTTTTCCCGGTTCCGTCCAGCCGGATCCTGTCGATCTCATCAAGCGTATTGAAGTAGTAGACCCAGTTCCCCGCGATGCACGGGCACAGGACGATATCGTCGACAATGACTTTGTCCCCGGACCCGTCCTTTTTCCGGACATGGAGCCGATACTCGTCCCGGTTGCTATCGTAGGCCTCCCAGACGCCGTCCGTGCTGATTTCATACCCTTTGTCATTCCTCGATTCCACGCTCGGAGCCGTCGAAGAGGCAACCGAAGCCGCGTTCTGCGAGGAAGCGGGCGCGGCGCTTGGAAGCGCGTCCGAAGAATCGCTCCGGGAATCCGCCGTTTGGCTGGCGCTCCGGCTTGAGCTTTCCGGACCTGAGCCGCCGACCGCCGCCGTTTGCGGCGCGCACCCCGCAAGCGCCAGAACGCCAAGAATCAAACCGGTGAAAAGCAAACCTCTGATTTTCGTAAAAAAAGCCTCCATTCGCATTTTTTACCATCATAGCACGTTTTGCCGCGCCTGATCAAAAAACGGGGTGCTTTTTTAATCTTCTTTGATCTGCCGCAGCACGCGGCGGAACAGCTCCGGCTGGATGTCGGGGTAGGTCAGGCAGTCCGGAGCGGGGAGTTCGTCCCGCAGGTCGGTTTCCTCAATTTCAAACGGCGGCAGCGGGCCGAATTCCTCGATCTCCGCGAAGAAGAGCATTCCGAAATTTTCCGCTCCGTGATTGATGCTGCCGGAAACGCCGTACACGCATACCGGCGAAAGCGCAAAGCGGGCCGCGCCGGTTTCCTCGTAAAGCTCCCTGCGCGCGGCCTGCGTAATTTCTTCCCCCGGCTCCCTGTGACCGCCGGGCGCTTCCCAGGTATGCCGGTCGCGGTGGCGGCACAAAACCCATTTGCCGCCGCTGCGGGCAACGATCACGGCATATTTGAGCAGGGACGGATCAACGGTTTCATAAAACCGTACCACTGTATCGGTTTTCATCTTCAAAACACCTTTCCCCCGGCAAACCCGGCGAACGCCATCGACAGAATGCCGACGAATAAAATCGACGCGGGAAGGCCGCTGAACGCCTCCGGAATATCCGGGTTGCGGCATTTCGCCTCCGCGTGCATCAAAACCTCCGAGGCCAGATAAAACGCCGCGCCGGTCCCGAGCGCGTACCCCGCCGCCTGAGCCGGGTCGAGCGCAAACTGATACTGCACATAGGGCATGGCAAGGACGACCGTGTTAACCGCCGCCGGTGCGAGAACCGGCGCGATCCTGCTCAGAAACCGCGCCGGGAGCAGGGCGCGCAGCAGGAGAAAGGTCACAAGATACGCGACGGCCGCTGCCGCTGCAAGGCAGGCGGAGCGCAAAGGCGCCTTTGTCCCGTAAGCGGCCGGCAGAAAGGGGGCGAGCCAGACTCCGGCAAACACGGAAGCAAGCGAAAACCAGGTAACCGCCAGCGCGTAAATCCCGACGGTATCCGGCCTTTGCGCAGAGCGCAGCGCGCGGCTGAAACCGCTGCCGCCCGCAAACAGGAGGTTTTCCGTGCCGACCGCCAAAAGGGCGGTCATCATTAGCCTGAAAAACATCACGGATTCCCCCTTCCGATTCGCTGAGCGCCGCCGGCCCTCAGCCGGTTGACCCACTGGATCAAAGCCGCCAGAAACCCGACCGCCAGAAAGCCCGCGAACGGAAGGTCCGCCGCGCGGCCTATGACAAACCCGATTCCCGCCGGCAGACGGAACGTGCCGAGCAGGGCCGAACGCAGCATGGAAACAAGAAACGCGACGGCGGAAAACCCGGCGGAACAGCCGAGTGAATCGGCGGCGGCCGCCACGGCCACATGCTCCGGCGCGTATTCCTCCGCGCGGGAATAAACGACCGAGTTGCAGATCATCAGCCCCGCGGCCATGCCGAGACTCGTAACGGAGCCGGGTATCAGCAGATTGGCGAGGTACCCCGCCGGAATGTAGAATCCCGCGGAAACCAGAAGGACCAGCCCGGGGCGGAACCAGCGCGGAACCAGCATGCCCAGCGCGCTGAGCACCAGCGAAGTTGGAAGCGACACCGCGAAAAACAGAACGGAAAGCGCCGCCGCGTTTTTCAGGCTCCACGCCGCGGCGGCGACCGGGTACATGCCGAGCGCCCCGATCAGCACGGGGTTGCGGAACAGCAGGCCGTTTAGAAAAATCGAGCCCGCTCCGCGCAGAACCAGCCTGTTATTCTTCATGACGGCTTTCCCTCCCACCCGCGGAACCAGAACACGGCGGAATCCATCAGCGGCGCGGCCGCGTTCGCAATCAGCAGCGCGAAGCAGGCGCCCTGTTCATACGCGCCGAACCAGCGAAACGCCATTGCCGTCGCGCCGGCAAACGCCCCGTAAAGGCACCGCCCCGAAAACGTGCGCGGCGCGGTGACCGGGTCGGTCACCATAAACACGGAAACGAAAAACAGCGACCCCGACAAAAGCTCATATTTTACCGAGGTCAGCGGACTGCACAGAATGCGCGGAAACATCGCCGCGATCAGCGCCGCCGTGCCGAGAAAGCAGACGGTTGTTTCCGGTTTTGCCGACCTTGACAGGAACAGAAGAACACCGCAGGCCCCAATGACCAGAACCGCCGTGGAACCGAGCGGGCCGGGAAAATTGCCCCACAGCATGTTCAGCGGCAGGATGTCCGGTTTGAAGCCCTGCTTCAGCACCGCCGCGGGGGACTGCGCCGTGCTGAACGATCCTGCGCCGAACAGCGGAAAGGCCGCCTGTTCCGCGGGGTCAAAGTAAGAAAACACCTGCTTCGGCCAGCAAAGCGCGGCAAACGCAACGCCGGCGGCGGCGGGGTTGAACGGGTTGCGCCCAAACCCGCCGAACGGTTCCCGGACCACCAGAACGGCGAAGGCGGTGGCGGCGCAGGGCAGCCAGAGCGGCGTGTTCAGCGGCAGAAGCATCGGGATCATCAGGCCCGTTACCAAAACCGAAATCTCGGAAATGGAGATGCTCTTTCTGCGAAGCAGGCAAAACAGAATCCGGCAGATCAGCGCGGTCAGCACGGACGCCCCGGCGACGACGAGCGGGCGAAGCCCGTAATTGACGACGGGAATGATCAGCAGCGCCAGTAAGGCCAGCAGTATCCTGCTCATCATGGAAAAAACGGTAAACTCGCTTTTCACATAGGGGGAGGCGGCATTTGTCAGGGTCATGGATCACTCCTGCCTTCCTTGATTTTTTCCGCGCGTTCCACTGCCGCCGCGAGGGGAATCTGCGACGGGCAGACAATGCTGCAGGCCTGACAACGGATGCAGCGCTCGACGTTAAACAGCCGGAACGGGTTCGGCGACCCGGTCTCCAGCTGCTGCAGAATCAGCCACGGGATAATGCCGCGCGGGCAGGCGCGCTCGCACCGCCCGCATCCGACGCAGGGCAGCGCGGGACGCCGCGGAAGGCGTTTCATCGCGATGACGCAGCGGGTGACCGCCGTCACCGGCTCCGTAAGGTCGGTGACGCATCTGCCGTTGACTGAAGATCCCACCGCGACCGCCGCCGTACCGGGAACCGGCTTCCCCGCCGCAAGCACATCCCGCAGGGGCGTGCCGATGCGAACCCGGCAGTTGACCCAGTTCGACGCGCCGTCGCCCGCCACCGTTACGACCGTTTCACTTTGAGCCAGGCCGCGGCCTGCCGCCGCCGCAAGGGCGGCGCAGGCCTGCGCGCCGATCAGCCCCGCCTTCCCGCCCTGATCGGCCAGTTTTCTTCGCAGAAGCGCGACCGCGGGGTAGCGGATTCCCGCAACCAGAAACTCCGTGCCGGGGCAGTCTTTGCGGACGCGGTTCACCTCTTCGCGGGACGCGGCCGCGATTTTCCGACTCCGGACGCCGCAGGCCTGGGCCGCGAGCTCCAGCCCGGCCAGCACCTGGTCGGCATTTTCCCGCAGCACCGCCTGGTCGGCGGAAGTCTTCGGGTCCTCGTCGAAACAGACGGCAATCAGCTCCGCCGTCTGCGCCGCGGCAAAACGCTCCAGTTTCTCCGCGAGCGGCTCGCCGTCCAGCTCGTCCACAATACCCGCCATACGCGCCGCGCCCAGAATCTTCGCGGGTCCTGCCTTTTTGCGCAGAGGCGCGAACATCTTCGGCGCCGACAGCTTTTTCGGCGCCGGTATGGTAATAATCCGATTCTTCAGCGAGAGTTCCTTTTCAAGCTCCAGTTTTACACCGCACGGCATCGCACCGTACCTCCGTTATTCCCGGCCCGCCCCGGCCGCCGCCTTGAGTTCCCGGATCGCCTGCGCGGCGTCCGGCGCTTTGAAAATGCCGGTCCCCGCGACGCAGACGTCAACGCCCGCCCGCGCGGCCTCGGCCACCGTTTCCGAATTGATTCCGCCGTCCACCTGCACCAGCAGGTCCGGCTTCGCCTGTTTCAGCTCCTTGACTTTCCGCATCATGTCAGGCATGAATTTCTGCCCGCCGAATCCCGGCTCCACCGTCATGACAAGCACCATGAAAAGCCGGTCGAGGTACGGAAAAACCGCGCGCGCGGGCGTACCCGGCTTGACCGCCATCGCGGGTTTGGCTCCGCCGGAACGGATCAATTCAATCGTTTTGTCCGGGTCGGAGGACGACTCCGCGTGAAATGTAATGAGATCGGCGCCCGCCTTTAAAAATTCAGGCGCGTAGCGCAGCGGCTCATTGATCATCAAATGCACGTCGAACAGCTTGTCCGTAAACGGACGCATCGCGGCAATGACCGGCGGCCCGAAGGTCAGGTTCGGGACAAAATGTCCGTCCATCACGTCAAGATGAATCCAATCGGCGCCGGAAATATCCATCCGGATGATTTCATCGCTCAGCTTTGAAAAGTCCGACGCCAGCATGGAAGAGGAAATCAGCATAAACTCAGCCCCCTGTTTGCTCCTATTGTACCTTACTTCACCGCTTTTTTCAACTGAATCCGATACGCTATCACAGGTGTCTGCCGGAGCGGGCTCCGGCAGACAATCTATGATAAAGCGGTTTCAATATATTGGCCCCGCACTCTATTGTATGCTGCGGTTGTGAATTTGGCAGTAAAAAAGCCGGGAATCTGCGGTTCTATTCCCTTTTGTTCTTTTCGCGGGTCTTTTTCATTTCGCGCGCGAATTCCACACAGGCAAGGCAGAGCGCCGCCGCGGTGATTGCCCGCAGCGCCCAGCCCCACGCGCCGGTAAAAAGATTCAGCCCGGTGTAGGCGCCCGCCGCCCACCACGCGCCGAGAATCAGAAAAAATCCGCCGATGGGGTAGAACACACGGTTTTCCCCTCCCATGCGGAAAATCAGGATCACACCGACCAGCACCCACAGCACCGCGTAAAAATAAACCATGGAAAGCTCCCCTCCCTCATTTTTGTTCCGCTTTCACTATAACCCGGCCCGTCCCCGGTGTCAACAGGATTCCGGCCCGCAGCGGCGCAAAAAAGCGGAGGCCTTAACGGCCTCCGCTCCATCATCCCGTGCTTACAGGACGTAAACATTCATGGTTCTGGTGCCGATCTTCATGCACTGCGAGTAGCTGTCATAATACAGATCGGCGATGATGATGCCGCGCATCGCGGCCCCGCCCGTATCCGAGGCGACGGCATACCCGTAAACCAGCTTTCCGTCCGGCGAGGCGATATACAGCCTCGTTCCGTAGGGAATCAGGCTCGGATTGACCGCCACGCGCCCGAACGCGGCCTTGGCTCCCGTGGAGGTCCAGCCGCCCCCGGTGTAGCAGGAGCATTTTCCGGTCAGAACTTTTTTATATTTTATCGTTTTTCCGTTTTCATCCGTCAGAGTCCCGTTGGACCCGACCGCCCTCACCGCGGTCCTCTTTGTGCCGACCAGCGTGACCTGATCGACCGGCTTTGTCACGACGGACGTGCTCACGGTCTGCGTCTCGGCGACCTTTCCGTCGACCAGCTTCCGGCGCAGAACCACCTGTTCGCTCCCGTTTTTGCCCGCCGTCTGAATCTTCGTTTTTCCGGCGGCAAGAGAGGAATCCTTCTTCGTGATCTTTTGGAACGGAACTTCACGCGTTTCGGTCTCCTCTTTGTAAGTGACACGGGAAACGTCGATTTCCATTCCCTGGTCAACCGTTTTGTCCGGCGAAACATTCAGCGTGTCTTCGGAACCGAGCTGAACGCCCGCCTGCCGGACCGCGTCGGAAACGCTGCCCTCTTTGACGGTGGCGGAAACCTTCGCGCCGTCCACAGCGACCGTAACACGCACCATCCGCGTCACCTGAATGCTGGTTCCGTCTTCGACCGGCTTGCTTTCGGCAGGAGTCACCAGGTCGTCGGAATCAAGGCTGACGCCGGCCTGATTCAGCACGTCGCCCACCGTGTCGCCGTAATGCGCGGTGACCGCTTTGTCCGCTCCATCCGCTTCAACGTTAACTTTCCGCGCGGTTTTCACCGAAATGAGGACGTCGCCGGCATGATCCGGGTCGTCGCTGCGCGAAATCAGGTCGTCGGGGCCGGTCTGAACCCCTGCTTTCAGAAGAATCTGGTCCGTATCCGGGGAGGTCATTTCCACACGGCTTGCAGCCCCGTCGCATGTGACGGTTGCAAGATGGGTGGAAGCCATTACCGTTTCAACCGAACCGACCGTTACAAGAACCATCAGGAAAAGCGCCGCGCCCTGTTTTAACAGCGCGGAACGCAGTGCCGAGTCCCTGTCCAAAATCCTTTCGCGAAGGAACAGAAGCGCGACTTCTTTGCGTCCGCGCACTGTCGCGGCCAGCTGACGAAACAGCCCGGCCCTCCGCGCCGAATTCAGATTTTTCCACAGGCCCATAAAAAAGCGGCAGGTCCGCGCCTTCGCTCCCGACACAGAAGCGCCGGCCCGCCAAAGCAGCCCGGAATGACAGGCGTTTTTCATCGTCTTTGCAAGCCTTCGGAAAAAACGGAAAACAGGCTCGAGTTTCTTACGCATACATTCACCCTTTCCCTTCAGTCGGCGATTGTTTTTCAGGTGTGTTTCCCCACTTGCCGGCTGTCAGTGCTGAGGATTTCTATCGATGCGAGATATTATATTCACCGATTGCCCATATGTCAAATCATCACGGCGTTTTAATTTGTGCAACCTGCACAGGCGTTCTCCGTTTTTAATTCGCAATACGACATTATTACCGGTGGTGAATGGTTGAAAGAGACCTCGATTTCTGTGCAACATGTAAGAAAATGACCGGTTACAAACCTGTTACAACTGTTACAGCCCTGTTTTTTATGCGGGATCGGCACCAAAATTGCTTTTTCTCGTTCATACTTTGTACACAAAAACTCCGGAAGGCGCGTGGCGGCTGGATTTTCGATTTGCTGGAATTCTTATTAAATTTTGTAACTTTTTGTCAGGCGTTTGTTTTTCTTTCTTCTTTATTGAAAGAAAAAAATCCCCCGCAATATTTCTTTTGCAGGGGATTCAGCCGGCTGCCGCGCTTCTGAAAACACGGCCTGCTTAAAGCCGCTGTTCCAGGATGACGCTTCGTTCAGACATTCCCATTTCCCGATAAAGCCGATACGCCGTCCGGTTAAAGGACCACACCATCAGCTCCATGCTTCCCGCGCCTTTCTGCCGGGAGATTCTCTTTGCCTCTTCCAGCAGGCGCTTTCCGATTCCGCGGTTCCTGAGCCTTTCCATGACGCACAGGTCGTTGACAAACGCCACCGTGCGTTTTTTCAGTTCCGGCCTTTCCGACGGTCTCCGCAGCGTGACGGAGCAGAAGCCTGCGACCCCGCCTTCCTTTTCCTGCGCGACGATGGTGAATTTCCCCGCATTTCCCAGCAAGGAGTCATACTCTTCCTCCGTCATCGGGTCCGCCTCGGCGAAAACATCCGGCCGAGCGGACACGTGAAGCTGATGAAGGCTGCAAAGCAGCTCATGAACCGCGTCATAGTCGCTTTTTTCCGCCGTTCTAATCAAGAGTTCCATCGCGTTTGTCTCCTTCCTCTAATAACTCACAAAACCTCCCGCGCCAAAGCCGCGCACACAGACAAAGCAGCCATTTGCAAAAAGCAGGGCCCGGCGCCGACGCGCCGAGCCCTGCTGCTTTTCTGAAAATACAAATTATCTCTTTGAGAACTGGGGTGCGCGGCGGGCTGCTTTCAGGCCGTACTTCTTACGTTCCTTCATTCTCGGGTCGCGGGTCAGGAACCCGGCCTTTTTCAGAATGGAGCGCAGGTTTTCGGTGTCATACTGCAGCAAAGCTCTGGCAATGCCGTGACGGATTGCGCCGGCCTGGCCGGTTACGCCGCCGCCGGCAACGCGGCAGACAACGTCGAACTTTTCGTCGGTCTTGGTCAGAACGAGTGGCTGGCGAACAATCAGTTTGAGCGTCTCCAGGCCGAAATACTCGTCAATATCACGGTCGTTGATCGTGATTTTACCGCTGCCCTGGTAAACCCTGACGCGCGCGACACTGCTTTTTCTTCTTCCGGTTCCGTAAAAATAAGGTGCTTTTTCGTACATAGTTTGATCCTCCCCTTACAGTTCCCAGGCCTGCGGCTTCTGGGCGGCGTGGCTGTGCTGGTCGCCCTCAAACAGGCGAAGCCTTGCCATTGCGGCGCGGCCAAGTGCATTGTCCGGGATCATACCCTTGACGGCAAGTTCCATTGCCTTGCAGGGCTTCTCTTCCATCAGGGTAGATGCTTTTACCTTCTTCATGTGGCCGACATACAGCGTGGGCTGGTAGTAGATCTTCTTGTGCAGCTTGCCGCCGGTCAGAACCGCCTCGCGGCAGTTGACGATGATGACGTGGTCGCCGCAGTCGACATGCGGTGCGAAAATTGTCTTATGCTTGCCGCGAAGCAGAGCGGCAGCCTGCGCGGCAACGCGCCCAAGCGGCTTTCCGGCGGCGTCGATGACATACCACTTGTGCTCAACACTGCCGGCTTTCGGCATATAGGTGGACATGGTTGTTACCTCCTGAAATTTGATCGGCATCCTCTTATTCCCGATTGTTGCGGGAATCAAAACCGCGCGCTGAATCCGCGCGGGAATTTGCATAATTGATCTTACCACACGCCCGGTTCCGTGTCAAGATAAAAAGTCCAAAATTTTAATATAGGAAGCCCAAACTCTTTCTATCTCTTTATAATGCCCCAAATCTTTCGTTTTCTCAGGTTTCATTTCAAATTGTTCTTCCTGTCCGCTGTTTTCCGCCGGCATACAATTGTTAACTAATTCACTGTGCCAAGTTTACAATTCGGGACGTTCCGGACAAACCGGACAGAGAAACGCCGCCGAAAGTGCCGGCGGCGTCTGCAAAGCTGTTTTTCTCAGCGCGAAGCGCGGATTTTTTCCTGTTGTTCCCGGCAAACGGAGTCCCATCGGCAGTCGGAGCAAACTGCGGCGCGGGCCGCCGGGGAGAGGACGACGCGCAGCGCGATTTGCTCAAGCTCGCTCCAGGTAAGAGTCTGGCCAATCGTCAACCCAAAGGCTGAAAGGCATTTTTCATCGTACCGCGAGGATTTTTCGGCGGATTCGCAGACGCCGCCCGCGTTGTTCGGGCAGCGGGCGCAGACGCGGTCCGCTCCTCCGGTCAGCACAACCCTGTCGCCCGGATGTTCCCGCAGCCTGTTTTGTACCGCGGCCATCCCGGAAACAAAATCGTCGCCGTACCCTTTGCCGACAAAAAACCTCAGGCAGAGCGCGTGGTGAGGCCTGAGGGGAAGCGGCTCGCTCATGCCGCGCCGGCGCTGCGGTTCAGCCGGTCGTACACCCTGCCGAGCTGGGCCGAAGCCGCGGCTGCAACCGCGATTTTCAGCGCGTCGCCAATCAGAAACGGAAACACGCAAAGCGTCAGGGATTCCCAGAGAGCGCGTTTTGTCACGATCATGAACCACGCGGTGCCAAGAAAGTAGCAGACCGCAATCCCGGCCGCCATGGAAACCGCGAGCGAAACCGGCCCGCGCCCGAACCTGCCCACCATCATCCCGACCACCCACGCGGCCGCTGCGTACCCGATGATATAGCCGCCCGTCGGTCCGGCGATCACTCCGATTCCGCCGCTGAATTCGGCAAAGACCGGCAGCCCGGCGGCCCCCAAAAGAATGTAAACCGTCTGGCTGACCAGCCCCCCGGCGGCGCCGAGGATGCCGCCCGCCAGAAAAACGGACAGAGTCGCAAGATTGATCGGCACGGGGCCGACCGGCACGGCAAACTGTGAGAGCACGGCCGTCAGCGCCGCGAACATCGCGCAGGCAGTCAGCTCGAAAGTCGTCTTCTTTTTCATTTCGATCTCTCCTTTTCTAACAGTATAAGGATTTCCGGCCTTATTGTCAACCATTAAGTTTGTTTTAGTTAACAATCTTACAAAATCAACGTATTGCCGCGTATTTTACCGGAACCTCCCCGTCACCGCCGTGGGAGGTTTCCATAAAAAATCCGCCGCGGAAATCTCCGCGGCGGTATCCTGCATCCCCGAATCAATTAAATTTCGCGCCCCACGGCGCGGGCCACCTCCGCCGCTTTGTGAAACAGCGACGCGTAAGCGTCCACCGTAAGCTGCTGGGCGGCGTCGCTCAACGCCTGCTTCGGGTTCGGGTGAACCTCGACAATTAACCCGTCGGCGCCCGCCGCGATTCCCGCCAGCGCGAGCGGCTCCACATAAGCGGCTTTCCCCGCCGCGTGGGAGGGGTCTACTATAATAGGAAGGCTGCTGCGCTCCCTGACGACCGGAACGGCGGAAACATCCAGCGTGTTGCGGGTCGCCGTTTCGAACGTGCGGATGCCGCGCTCGCACAGAACGACGCCGCAGTTGCCCTCGCTCATAATGTACTCGGCGGCGTCCAGCCATTCCTCAATGGTGGAGGCAATGCCGCGCTTGAGCAGCACCGGGACGCCGGTGCGCCCCACCTCCCGCAGAAGCCGGAAATTCTGCATATTGCGCGCGCCGATCTGGAACATGTCGCAGTATTTTTCCGCGAAAGTCAGCTGCTCGTGGTCGGTTACTTCGCTGACAACCGGCAGGCCGGTCTCATCCCCCGCGCGGCGAAGCATTTTCAGGCCCTCTTCCTCCGTTCCCTGAAACGAATAGGGGGATGTTCTCGGCTTGTACGCGCCTCCGCGCAGGAGCGCGGCGCCAACCGCCTTGACGCCTTCGGCGGCTTTCAGAATCTGTTCCTGGTTTTCCACCGCGCAGGGGCCCGCGATCATCACCACTTTCTTTGCGCCGAAGGTCACATTGCCGACCCGCACGGTTCTTCCCTCCGGGACCATGTCCCGGCTGGCGAGTTTATAAGAGTGCATAATCGGGACGCATTTTTCGACCCCGTCCATCAATTCCAGATTTGCGTCGCTCAGCTTCGTCTTGTCACCCAGCACGCCGATAATGGTCGTCTGGCTGCCTGTGGAAAGATTCGCGCCCAGCCCGTATTCCTTCAGCAGCTGAATAATGTTTTCCACATGATCCCGCGTGCAGTTTTTTTTCATTACGATAATCAATTCTGGTTCCCCTTTCCTGCCGTATCTTCTGATGCTATTTTACACTTTAAAGCGCCAAAATACAAGTGGCAAAACAGCCTCTATTTCGCATGGAAACGCGCGCTTTCTATACTATATATATAGACAGCGCATTTTTACCCGTTGAAACACTCCTGACCCAAAAAAAGCGCCCGGAAAACCCGGGCGCCCTATCCTGTAACTATCGTATGAAAGCTATGCCTTTTTTACAACGGGAATCCAGACCGCGCTGTGATAATCCGGCGCATTCATATCGCCCTTTTCATAGACCTCCAGCTCCGGCCCGTCCGCGTGCTCGTAGCCGCTTGAGGGAAACCATTCGGCAAAGACGCGCTTCCACACATCCTGAATCGCGCCCGGCATCGGGCCGACGGATTCGAACACCGCCCACGTCCCTTTCGGAATCGCAAGCGTTTCCATTCCGGCGGGGATTTGGCTTCCGTCGTACTCCGCGGCGCAGTAATAGTCGAAATCGTCGGTCTGTTCGCTGAAATTTGCGCAGATGCCCAGCTCACCGATGCTTTTGTCCGCCAAAGGCTGCAGATAGGCATCCGTGCCGTCCTGAGAGCATTTGGCGCAGAACTGCGGGATCACCCGGTAATTTTCGCCGTCCTTGCAGGACACTCTCAATTTTTTTCCGACAACGGTGAACGCTTCTTTCTCAATCAGCTTATAATTCAAAACACAGTCCCCTTTCAAGGTAATCTGGATCGAAAGCTTCCCGATGGACCTGAGATTTGCCCCCGGCGCGCGCGCCGCCGAGGGGGAGATGCCGTGAAAGCGCCGGAACGCCCGGGTAAACGCCTCCGGCGTGGAGTAGCCGTATCGAAGGGCCACATCAATCACCTTTGCGCCGGACATCGACAATTCCTGACCCGCAAGCGTCAGCCTGCGCCGGCGCAGGTATTCGCCCACCGTCATTCCGGTCAGGATTTCGAACATCCTCATGAAGTGAAAGGGCGAGGAGCCCGCCTCCCGGGCGATTCGCGTGAAGTCCGCCGGTTCTGTCAGATGCTCTTCCATATAGTCGATCGCGCCGCGCATTCCCTGAATCCAGTCCATCCTGATTCCTCCGTCCGTGTTTTTATCATACCATGCCGGAGCCTCGTTTTCCTGTCTTTCCCTGCTTTTGTCAGACAAGGTCACTGATACCAAAAAAACAGCCACCCTATTGGGTGACTGCTTCTTATGTTGGCGCCACCTATTGTCCCGGGCCGTTACCAGCCAAGTATCTTCGGCGCAGATGAGCTTAACTTCCGTGTTCGGAATGGGAACGGGTGTACCCTCATCGCAATCGGTACCAACTTGTTTTCGTGTTTTGGCGACTTAGATATAATACCACGGTCTGCGACAAAATGCAAGCATAAATTGAAGATTACTCCGTTTTTTTTAAGTCGCCGGCACGAAAACAGGGATTTGCCGGTCAAATGGTCCGATCAAATGCTCTGACTCGCGGAAAATCAATTTTCCCAGGATGACAGAAGATTCCGGCACCCGTAAAAAATACAAAGGGACGCGGCGATATTCCATACGACGAGCGGCAGAGCCGCCAAAAGCGGCGCCGCGCCCGCGAAAGAGGCCGCATTCAGGGCAAAGACCGTAATCAGCGTTCCCGCAATGCCGGGCGACATGACCAGAAGCAAAAGCATCATATACAGCATCATGGTGACGCCGCGGTTCGGCACGCTGCCCAAGGCCCGCCTGCCTAAAACGCCCCCCGCGGTAAACAGGAATCCGAACGCCGCGTAAGCCAGGGCACAGGCCAGCGCCGTGAAAGGATTCGCGCGGAGAACGGCACAGAGGACCGCGAAGACGATGAATCCGTCCACGGCGGGCTTCATCACCGTGGAAAGGCCGGCCCAGAACAGCTTGCGGAACGGGTCTTCCGGCACCAGATACAGATACGGTTTTTCCAGTTCGCGGGACCAGTCCCCCGAAACGTTCTGGAAAAACAGGATATAAACGCTCAGGCCGCAGCCGGAAAGCAGCATCGCGTCCGCCGTCGCGGGGTCCGCCTTGCCGCTGCCGATTAACGCCATGACTCCCGCCACCCCGAGATTGATGAGCAGAAGAGTCAGAGTGGAACCTCCGACCAGCGCAAACCGGCTGCTTCTTCTTGCCTCGCAGAGATGCTTGTAGAAAAACGCGCTTGCGCCCCAGCCATTGCCGATTCCGGTTCTTCCGACCTTTTTGCCCTTGCTGACGTTGATTCCGCGTTTTTCTTTCACGGCGCGGCGCAGCTCAAAGGTTTTTTCGGCGTTGCTCAAAACGTCCTCGTAATAATCCGCATCGATTTTCAACAGAAAAAAAATCACCAACGCGAAGAAAATCACGGTCAGCGCGGCGTAAAGCGCCGCAGCGCTCAAATTTCCGGCCATAACGGCAAACACGGCGCCCCTCGCCCAGCCGACAACGGGGAAATTGTCCAGAATCGGCGCCGCCGCCGCCTTGGTAACCGCCGTCAGGCTCAGGCCCGTCCTTGCCTGATACAGAACATACATCGCCACCAGAAGCGGAACCGCCAGTATCCCCGCCTTGATTGCCGCGCGGTAGGACGGCCCCCGGTTCGCGACGCAGTACAGCAGCAGCGCCAGCACCTGCACAACGACCAGGAACAGCGCAGTTCCCAGAATCAGCGTGACAACGTCCGCGGCGGTGATCCCGAAGCTGTCAATGAGCATCCCACTGTAAAACAGCAGGAAAGCAAAGCCGGCGAACGTCTTGCCCGTCTGCCGCACAAGGCCGTAAGCGAGAATCGTTTTCGGCGAGACCGGAGACACGAAAAGAAGGTTCACATCCGGCAGGCGGAACAGCGAGGAGCCGGATTCCAGCGAAGCAAGCGCGGTGATCGTCCCCAGCACGAGAAGCCAGACCAGAAAGCCGCTTTGCAGAATTGCCGGGTCTAGCCGCCCCTGCGACTTCGACGGCATGTCCAGAAGCATCCAGACAATCAGCGCCGCGGAGGCCAGAACCGCGATCAGGCGCACCGGCCGCCGCACCAGCTTGACAGCCGAATTTTTCAGCTGCTTACGCGCTATGTACAGAATCGCTTCCAAGTTTCTCCCCCTTCCCTTCCGTAATCGAGAAGAACAGCTGCTCCAGGCTTTCGCCGCCGGTCTCCATTTCGCGCCGCGTCCGTTCCGCGGCGATTTTTCCGTTCATCATAATCAGCGCCCGGTCCCAGACCTGCCGAACGGTATCGAGCATGTGGGTGCTGACCAGCACGGAGCAGCCGCGCGCGCGCAGCTCTTCCATAATTTCGCGCAGTTCCTTAATGGCGTGGGGGTCAAGCCCGACCAGCGGCTCGTCCAGCAGGACGGCTTTCGGCTCCGGCAGCAGCGCGCAGCAAATGCTCAGCTTTTGCTGCATCCCTTTCGAAAGCTCGCCGCCCAGCTTTTTCTGCTTGTCCTCCAGTTCCATCCGTTCCAGAAGGACGTCGGCTTTTTTCTGCCAGTCCTCCACACGGTAGGCCCGCGCGATAAACTCCAAATGCTCCCGCACCGTCAGGGATTCCATCGGCGCCGGGATTTCCGGGATATAGCCGAAAAGCCGTTTCGCCTCCACGCTTTTATTGGGATTCCCGCAGACCGTTACGCTGCCCTGAAACCGCAGCAGTCCGGCAATACACTTGATCGCGGTCGATTTGCCCGCCCCGTTCGGCCCGGCAAGGACCGCGACCTCTCCGTCCTGCACGCGAAAGCTCAAGTCGTCGTTCGCGAGCAGCTTCCGGTATTTTTTTGTAAGATGTTGTATTTCAAGCATAACTTCTCCTGTATTTCCTTTGTTTTCCCATGTTCCTTCTATTTAAAAAAACGCGCGGTACCGCATCATAAAGACGCCGAAGAACAGCATCACCAGAATCATCAGCAGGATTCCCGCGGCAATCACCGCGATTCCGCCGATCATTTCCTTTCTGGCCCGGGACGCAAGCACCTGAGCGTACGGGTTCGCCTCAGCCGCCGCGGGATTTTTTTCTCCGCATTTCGGGCAGCAGAAATCGGTAGCGTCGTGCGGATACCCGCAGTTGGCGCATCGGACCAGCCGGCGGCCTGAGCCGCGCACGCAAAGATAGATAATCCCCGGAATGATGCCGAGGAATCCGACGGCAAGGCCCCAGATCACCGCGTCCGGATTTCCCTGAGACTGTGCGTCGTGATAAGCGGCAAGGCCGAATAAAACGCGCTCCGCCACAAAGAGCAGACTGACAAACAGCATCATTATCATTGCGATCAGACTAATTGAGGAGCTAACGACCATAAAGAGTCCTCCCTAATATTATATTAATACAATAATACAATAGTTTTTGATTGCTGTCAAGAATGTCCCCCCGTTTACTTATCCTAATCATACTGTATTTTCTTATCTTTTTCAAACCCAATATGAGACATGCAGATTCTAACTTTTTTTATTCCATTTTTTCTTTGCTGCCCCGAAAATTTCCCTGCCTAAAACGAATGTTATTAGTAACTTTTATACTGCGCATGAATTATTCTTTTGGAGGGAAAAGCAATGAAAAGAAATCTGAAAATCAGGAAGGTTGGCACAAAGCTGATTCTGTCGTCGGTTCTGTGTGTCTTCCTCACCGCAGCCCTTGTTGTCACGGTGATGTACATAGGGAACAATATGCTTGTTGCCCAGATTCTGTACGAAGAAACCAGCGCCTCGATTAACATTTTGACCAACCGGGTCAGCGAGATGAAAACCAGCTCGCTGCAAGCCGCGGAAGACCTGGCCGGCGTTCAAAGCCTGAAGGACGCGATTGCGTCCGGCAAGGCGGACGGCATCCTCCACGCCCTGAGCGATGCGGAAAAGGGCCTGAACACCGACACGGAATTTGTGACTGTTACCGACGGCAGCGGCACCGTCCTTGCGCGTTCCGACAGTGACCAGGCAGGGGACGAGGTTGCCAATCAGCAGAATATCAGTCAAGCTCTGACCGGCAAAAGCGGTTCGTTTGTCGAGCCCGGAACGCAGGTCAAGCTTTCCGTCCGCTCCGCGGCTCCCGTAAAAGACGGCTCGGGAAAAATCATCGGCGTGATTTCAACGGGTTATAAGCTGGACAATCAGAATTTCGTCGACCAGCTTAAAGCGATCACCAATTCCCACTATACGGTTTTTTTAAATGACTTGCGGATCAATACGACGATTATCAAAGACGGCGCACGGCAAATCGGCACGACACTGGACAGCCACATCGCGGACATCGTTTTAAATCAAGGGCTTTCCTATCAAAACGAGGCGGATGTCCTCGGAATGCCTTATCAGACGGTGTACGAACCGATTCTAAGCAGCGACGGCAAGGCGATTGGGGTTTTCTGTGCCGGCGTGCCGCTGAACTCCGTCCGAAGCTTTCAAAGCAAAGTCACTCTTTTTTCCTTCCTCGCGGCTTTGATCATCGTATTGCTCAGCGTATTAGGATTCTTTCTATTTTCCAAGAAAAGCATCACCGAACCGATTTTGAGGATGCTGAAATTTGCGGAACAGCTGGCAAACGGGAATCTGAACGTCGAACTGGAGGGAGCTCAGTCCGACGATGAAATCGGAAAGCTGGGCGCATCGCTGAACTCCGTGCGGAAAACGCTTTCCCTTTATATCGGCGATATTTCCGGGCATCTGACCCGCATGGCGAACGGCGATATGACGGTACAAGTCGACCGGGAGTATATCGGGGATTTCTTACCGATTCGGGAATCGCTGAATTCGATTACGGACAGCCTGAACCGGCTTCTCTTCCACATCAGCGAAACGGCGGACCAGGTTCATTCGGGCGCGGATCAGGTCTCGTCCGGCGCGCAGGTTCTGGCGCAGGGGGCAACCGAACAGGCCAGCTCCATCGAGGAGCTTTCCGCCTCTATCTCCGAAATTTCCGAAAAAGTCCGCCTCAGCACGGAAAACATTGAGAGCATCACACAGGATGTTCATGGGAGCGTAGATGAGATCGAAGCCTCTCAAAACGAAATCCGCAGCCTGCTGGCTTCCATGCATGAAATAAGTGAAGCCGCCTCACAGATCAAAAACATTATCAAGACGATCGACGATATCGCGTTCCAAACCAATATTCTGGCCCTGAACGCTTCGGTGGAGGCAGCCCGCGCCGGCGAAAAAGGGAAAGGGTTCGCGGTTGTTGCAGAGGAGGTTCGGAATCTCGCGGCAAAATCAGCGGACGCCGCCTCGGATACCGCCCGCCTGATTCACAATTCGATTGAACGGATTCAGGAAGGATCCGTTCAGGCGGAAAAGACCGGCCAAAGCTCTGCTTCTGCGTTTGAAAAGCTGCGGCAAATCAGCAGCACGATCAACAGGATCAACCATGATTCGCAGGAACAGGCAAACGCCGTTTCCCAAATCACCATTGGGATCCATCAGGTGTCGGAAGTCGTACAGACGAACGCGGCAACCGCCGAAGAAAGTGCCGCGGCAAGCGAAGAGCTTTCCAGTCAGGCAACAATTTTGCGGGAGGATATTTCACGGTTTCGCCTGAGGGAATAAAGTTACCAAAAGCGAAAAAGCGGAGACGCTGCTGTCCCCGCTTTTCCGTTTTCATTTGTCCACCGCCCGTGTTCATTTAGGCTTTTGACTCCGCCGTTTTATATCCACGCCGTTTTTCATGGATTTATCCTTTTTGTATTATTGTTTTAAACTCTACATATAGTTATTTATTTTGATCTGTAGCTTTTCGATTGGGCCGCTTGAATTAACGGCTCGTGCCCTTACCATCCGGATGCTGGTTTGCCCTGGCGGTAAGGCGGTGTACCATTGATTCAAAAAATTGATGGATCCCGCTCTGCCATACAGGATCGTCCGCCTGATCCATCGGCAGGTCATAAAAATACTTCCCGGTCTTCGGGTCGATCGATAGGCTGTCGAGCGGAAATCCCTTAACCCGCTTTGAATGCGGCCGTGAGGTCAGCAGAAAAGATTTTCCGGATAACTGCTTCGCCATGCTTTCATAGAGATGCGACTCATCGGATACAAAGCAAATCGCGTTCCGGTACGTTGCTCTGATTCGGCCGTAGCGAAGAGCCAAGCCACTGTAATATGCAATCATTTCATCGTCGCCGAGCTGCATGCCGTTCACCCTTCTGACATGAACCCCCGGCTGCAGATCACTGGGCAGGCCTTCAAAATAGAGCCCGGAGTCACAGGAAAAGACCGGCCTGTGAAAAAGTTTATAATATGCCGTCGCTTTTATGCGGGCATTTTCCAGCGGCGAGTCACCCGTTTCTACAATTTCCGGAACCAATACGCCGAGCTCTTTGAGTCCGACAATTTTCAGGTCCAAATCGGCCAACGCGCGTCTCATGAGAGCAAGCTTGGCCTGATTTCCCGTCCCGTAAAGCAATTCCATGCCGTATCCCTCCCGTATCCGGAATCCTTGAATCTGACGCAAGCCCCCTTGTCCCTACAAACCGAGTACAAGCTCAATGCGGAAGTTAACCGCAATGACCAGGACTGCCGGTTCTGCCGGTCGCATTCATATGGCAAAGAAAAAGACCTGCCACAACGGCAGGTCTTCCATTTCCGGACACTGGGCACAAAACGTACCCTCAAAACTGAACAAAACTTGAAGCAGAAAAAGGGAATGAAATGAACGGGCGAACCAAAAATATGGTCAAGCCCTCGGCCTATTAGTACTGCCAAGCTGAACACGTTACCGTGCTTACACACGCAGCCTATCAACCTTGTAGTCTTCAAGGGGCCTTACCAG
>NZ_JBJKOP010000008.1:0-166405 GCF_046707225.1 Caproicibacter sp.
TCAAAGGATGCCAGCCAGCGGACATATTTCCGCAGCTCAGCTTCGTTGATGCTGTAATCGTCATTCAGTGGAACACAGATTGCGGGGAAAATGGTCTTATAGTCAATGACTTTTTTCTTACTCATGACAAGATCTCCTTTGCGATACTTAAATAGTTGTTCCGTAAATACGGCGAGATTACACTGCGCACATGTAAAGCGCCTTAACAGGAAACTTTATGCAAACGATTGCATCTCTTACAGTTCCTTTATACCACGCGAAGGACTAACCGTCAATATTAACAGTAAATTCTGCAACATATTGCATAAATTAGTTTAAGTTGATTTTCACATGAGAAGAATACGATTTTAGCCGATATGCTATTGGTAGAAACGGTTCGTTCTCAGCGACTCTGAGAAGTGGATGTCGTCGCGGCAAAATGTGCTGCGAAATCAGAAACGCGGCGGGAATCGATTCCCGCCGCGGTAATTGAGCTATGAGTATTATAGTTGGATAAAAGTCTGGTGCATCCATTCGACGCACAGAGAACTCCATGATGCAACGTGAGGATCTGCGAAGCGGCTCTTTTCGGGTTCTTCGACCTCGGGTGTCGCCAGCGAAAGGCCATGCACCCCTTTCGGAAACAGATGAAGTTCGCAGGAAATATGATGTTCCACAAGGGCGTTTAAAAACAGCATTGAATTCTGAACGGGGACATCTCCGTCCTGAACCGTATGCCAAAGAAAAGTCGGCGGGACGTTGTCCGACACCTGATTTTCCAGTGAGAAAAGGCTTTGCTTTTCCTCGGTTTGGAAAAGGCGCTCAAAGCTTTCACGGTGAGCAAAGGGGCCGGAAGAAATGACGGGGTACCCCAGAATCAAAGCGTTTGGCCTGTGACGCTCCCATAGCGAAGCGTCCGGGAAAATACGATTCTTATTCCAGAATACCCCAAGGCTGGCTGCCAGATGACCGCCTGCCGAGAAGCCGCAGACCGCGATCCGATTGGGGTCAACATACGGTTCGCCGGAATGTTCTCTGACCTCCTTAACAGCCCAGGACAGATCCCGCAGCGGCCGAAAGCCAAGGGGAGGATTTTCCACCGTGTATCTGAGTACGAACGCGTGAAATCCGTTTTGACGAAACATTTCGGCAACCGGCCCGCTTTCTCTGGGAGAAAGCCAGGAATATCCGCCGCCGGGGCAGATGACGACGGCGGGCAGAATCCGTTCGGAAGAAGCAGGATAACAGTCCAGTCGGGCGGAGCTGTCGGGACAGCATAAAGTCTGTACCAATGTAATTCTCCATCCTTCAAAATCAGCTTATTTTTTTAGCAGATGAAATGCAAAACCTGCAATCTCTTTCTTTAGATAGATCAGCTTTAATTCTCCGTTTTCGTTGTAGGCTGCCGTGCCGTCGTCAAATTCGATTCCCTTGCCTTCCAAATATTTTTTTGCTTCCGGAACGTCGGTGGTTCCAATCGCGATATGCCCGAGGGTTCCGGCGCCCTTCTTTTTCATAATCTCAATTTTGGAACTGGAAAAAACAGAAATCGGCGTGTCTGTTTCCGAAAAGCCAAACAGGCTGAGTAATAAGTCAGCCGTTTGCTGTGCCTCTGCCGTGTCCTTACAGTTGAATCCGACATGCATTACCTCAAAATCCAAGTCTCTCATGATCATGTTCCTTCTTTCAGCGTAAAGTAAAATGGCGCAGCAGCACCGATTGAGGACAACCGGTTTGACATGCACCAAAATTCACCTATATCTTAATGCAAATCCCAATAAAATTCAAACGGAGTGCGACAGAATTTTGCCGGGTCAAACATCATAATGAAAATATGCTTTCGCATTCTCATAGCAGATTCCCTTTATGATGGATTCCAGCATTTTTTTGTCATTGGGATATTCTCCGTTTTCCACCCAGGAACCGATTAGATTGCACAGGATTCTCCTGAAATATTCATGACGGGTATAGGAGAGAAAGCTGCGGGAATCCGTCACCATGCCTACGAAATTGCCCAGAAGGGAAAGATTTGCAAGACTGGTCAGCTGGTTTTCCATGCCGGCTTTGGAATCATTGAACCACCACGCGCAGCCATGCTGAATTTTTCCGCGTACACCGGGGCCCTGGAAACTGCCGATCACGCTGCCGAGCATCGCATTGTCATTTGGATTCAGCGAATAAAGAATCATCTTCGGGAGACCGCAGCGGGCGTCCAAAGCATCCAGAAACGCGACCAGACCATCCGCACAGGCGGCGGTGCCGATACAGTCCATGCCGGTGTCGGGGCCCAGCACGTGATACAGACTGGTTCGGTTGTTGCGCAGTGCATTGTAATGAATCTGCATCGCCCAGTCGTGTTTTGCATATTGTTCCCCCAAAAACAGGAGCAGCTCTGTTTTGTAGGCTTCAATTTCTTCCGTCGAGAGGGACTCTCCGTTCAGGGCTTTCTTGAAAACTGTGTCCGCTTTTGCGGTTCCTTCCGCCCGGCAGAAAAGATACTCCAGAGCGTGGTCGGAAGCGCGGCAGCCCATGGAATCAAAGAAATCAATGCGTGCGGCGAGTACGGAGAACAGGTCGTCTATGGAATGAATCGGAGTTTCGGCAGCTTTGGAAAGCTTTTGTATGTAGACGGCAAATTCCGGTTTTTCCACCCGCATCGCCTGGTCGGGACGCATGGAAGGAACGACAAGAAAATCACATGTGGGGTCGCCGTGCAGCTTTTTGTGCCAGCACAGGTCGTCCGCGGGGTCGTCTGTTGTTGCGATCACTTTCACGTTTGACTGATGAATGATGCCCCGCACCGAAAGGGAATCTTCACGCAGCTTTTTATTGCACAGATTCCAGATATCTTCCGCTGACTCCGCTGTCAGAAATTGATTGCAGCCGAAGTAACGCTTTAGCTCCAAGTGGGTCCAGTGGACCATAGGGTTGCCAATGGCGCGCGGCAGCGCTTCGGCAAAACGCTGGAATTTTACGCGGTCGGAGCTTTGTGAGCCGGTGATCTCCGCCTCATCCACGCCGTTTGAGCGGATGATTCTCCACTTATAATGATCTCCGCCAAGCCAGACCTGCGAAATGTTTTCGAAATTGCGGTTTTCCGCAATTTCTTTTGGACTGATATGGCAATGAAAGTCAATGATTGGCATCTGTTCGGCATACTCGTGATACAGGCTTTTGGCGGTATCGTTCGTAAGCAAAAAATCCTCATCCATAAACGGTTTCATCTTGACATCCTTTCTGAATGCATATTGCGAATAACAAACACGGGCAAATACAAAGGAGAACGCGCTGAAAACTAAATTTGATGTATAAAGAGCCGCTGTAAAAAGTACCGAGACTTACAGTAGGCCGGGAATCCAGAGAGATATGGCAGGAACAAAGGTGACTAGCATTAATGCAACCACCATGGCGCCATACATTGGCAGCATAGCCATTGTTGCTTTTTCAACTGGAATCTTGCCAATACTGCACCCTACAAACAATGCGCCGCCAACCGGTGGTGTGCAAAGGCCGATTGCAAGGTTCAAAATCAACATGACACCAAACTGAACCGGATCCATGCCGTATTGTTCCACAACAGGGAGCAGAATCGGAGTAACAATCAGAATCAGCGGGGCCATATCCATAAAGCAGCCGAGTACCAGCAGCATCAGATTAATCAATAAAAATACAATGATACGGTTGGTGGTGACGGAAAGCAGAAAAGTTGAAATCAACGTGGGAACCTGCAAATAAGCAAGCAGCCAGCCGAACGCACCGGCGGAAGCAATCAGGCTAAATACAACAGCGAGAGTCTTGATCGTGTTCATCAAGAGCTTGGGTATTTGCTTCAATTTTAATTCGCGATAAAAAAAGATAGAAATGATAAATGCGTAAATGCATGCAAATGCTGCGGATTCCGTCGCGGTAAAAATGCCTGAAACAACGCCGCCCATAATAATGATGATGGTGCCAAGAGCCAGAAGAGCATCACGCGTAATAATTAGGGCATCACGCAGTCTTACTTTTTCTCCTTTTGGGTACTGGCGTTTTACGGCTATAATTCCGCAAACAATCATGAGGCAGATCCCAAGCAAAACCCCTGGAAGGATTCCGCCCATAAACAAAGAGCCAATGGAAACGCCGCCGGCTGCAAGAGAATAGATAATCATGTTGTGGCTTGGTGGAACCAGCACGCCTTGGCAGGCGCTGGTAACTGTTACGGCAACAGAAAAGTCTTCGTCATAGCCTGCATCAGTCATCATCGGAATTTCAATGCAGCCAAGGGAAGAGACATCGGCAACGGCGGAACCGGAGATGCCGCCAAAGAACATACTTGCCAAAACGTTTACATGTGCGAGTCCGCCGCGCAGACGGCCGACAATTACATTGGCAAATTTTAAAAGACGGTCGGATATTCCGCCCGCCCCCATGAGTTCGCCGGCGAATATGAAGAACGGAATCGCCATGAGGGAAAAACTGTCGATGGATTTACTCATTTGCTGGACCAGCGTCATGACCGGGATCTGCAGATACAGCATGGTGATGGCGGTGGAACTGGCCAGCGCGATGGCGACCGGCATTTTGCAGATGATAAAGATGACGAAACTGATCAGAAGGAGAGCAATGGCAAAATTGAGGTTCATGTGTTTTCCTCCTTATGAAAGCCTTCTTCCAATTCCCTGTGCCGGTACCGTTCCAAATGGAACAGATCGATCAGCGCGTAGTAACAGATGAAAACCCCGGAAACCGGAATCATAATGTACAGGGTGCCGCTGGGCCAGCCGGTCGCCGGAAGAATGGACCCCATCGAAGCCTGCGTCATCATGATGCCGTAAACAATCAGCGTAACGCCAAACAGGACGGTGACAAGGCTGTTAATAACATTCAGAATCTTTTGTATGGGAGCGGGAAATTTTTTAAAGAACATTTCTATGGCGATGTGCAGCTTCTTTTCTACACCGATTGCCATAGAAATAAAGGCCATCCATACCATAAGAAGCAGGGCAACCTCGTCGGACCAGGAAATACTGAAACCCAAAAATTTGCGGCAGATGACCTGTGCGCTGACGATAAGAACGATGACCAGCATTACAATTTTGGAATACTCTTCCAATATTCTGTAAACGAAATCGAACAGAAAGGAAATACCATACATCAGCCGGTCGAGCGGATTTTTCTTGGTGTTCATAGAGTTCTCCTTATTTAAGGGTCATGAGCCGCGGAAAAAGCGGCTCATGACTGAGGATCGAAAGTTATTTTGTGTTCTGGATTTGCTTGATCAGATCCAAGTTGTCCTTGGCATATTTTTCATACAGCGGCTGTACGGCATCCTGGAATTTCTTGAGTTCATCCGCGGAAAGCTCCGTTACCTTGACGCCTTTGGATTTTACTTCATCCAGGGCGCTCTTTTCGGAATCAGCCCACAGCTGACGCTCTACCTTGGAAGCTTCTTCGGCACATTCCTGAATAATTTTCTGGTCGCTGGGCGACAGAGAATCCCAGGTCTTCTGCGAACACAGCATCATTTCCGGCAGACGGCTGTGACCATCCAGAAGCAGATTGGGGGCAACTTCGTAATGCTTGGTGGATTCATAGGATGGAAGGTTGTTTTCCGCGCCGTCGATGACGCCGTTCTGAAGGCCGGAGTAAACCTCGCCGTAATCCATCGGGGTTGGGCTGGCGCCGAGTGCCTTGACCATATCCATCATCAGGCTGGATTCCTGCACGCGAATTTTCATGTTCTTAAGGCCCGAAAGGTCTGTTACCGGTTTTTTGGTGTAGAAGTTTCTGGAACCGGCGTCGTACCAGCACAGGCCGACCATTTTGGAGCTTGAGATTCCGTCGAGGAATTTTTTGCCGATATCGCCGTTCAGCACATTCCACATCTGGTCGCTGCTGGAGAACAGGTACGGAAGGGACAGGGTGTTCAGCTCCTGGTCAAATCCGGACAGAACGCCAAGACTGGCGCGGGTGAAATCAAGTCCGCCGTACTGCACCTGCTGCACGCCTGACTTTTCATCGCCGAGCTGAGCATTGTAGTAAACCTGAATCTTGATTCTGCCGTTCGATTTTTCCTTAACCAGATCCACAAACTTTGCGTCTGCCTGGGAAGCCGGGTGTGTCGTCGCCTGAATTTCGGAGAAACGGAATGTGTATGATTTACCGCTGGAATCGGCGGAAGCCGCCGCGGAATTCCCGGCTGAAGTCGGGGCTGCCGAACTTGATGCTTGACCGGAAGAACAACCCGCAAGAATACTTGTGCATGCCAATGTGCCTGCAAGCAGGATGGAAATTGCCTTGTTCATAATAAACTCCTCCAATTAACAAATTTCATATCTTGTTTTTAATAATTCCCACATGGACTGCTTTTCTGATTATCCTCCCTTCCGGGATAAGACTGTTAACCTGTCTGAAAAAATGGGATTACAGGGTGACTCCGTTTTTCCAGACGGCAATCTCGGCAAAGTCATATTTTTCGCTGCATGTTTGCTGCCCAGAGGCAGTTTGCAAAACAAGCCGGGTCAAATCGCTGCACAGATCTTCCTTTTTTTTGCCGGCCGCAATCGGACCCGCGTCAAAATCAATCCATCGCGGCTTTCTTTCCGAAAGCTGCGTATTGGTTGAAATTTTGATAGTCGGAACAACCGTTCCGAACGGCGTCCCTCTTCCTGTTGAAAACAGAACCATTTGACAGCCTGCTGCGGCTAGGGCGGAGGCGGAAACCAGATCGTTTCCGGGCGCACAAAGCAGATTCAGCCCTTTCTGTGTGATTCGTCCCGCATAGGGAAGGACGTCCTCCACTTCGGCCGACCCGCCTTTTTGAATGCAGCCAAGCGATTTTTCCTCCAGAGTCGTAATTCCTCCGGCTTTATTGCCGGGAGACGGATTCTCATAAACCGGCTGCCCGGCATCCGTAAAGTATTTTTTAAAATTACGAATTAAATGAACCGTTTCGTGAAAGACTCTATTATCCCGGGCACGGTTCATCAGGATTGTTTCTGCGCCGAACATTTCCGGAACTTCCGTCAAAACCGATGTCCCGCCCTGAGAAATCAGAAAATCGGTAAACAGGCCGATCAGTGGATTTGCAGTAATACCGGAAAGTCCGTCCGACCCTCCGCATTTCATACCGACCCGCAGCTCCGTTAATGGAATCGGCTCCCTGCGGTCGCCGGCCATTCGGTCGTTCAGCTCCGCCAATAAATCGGCGCCGCGTTCAATTTCGTCATCCGTTTCCTGAGCGACAAGAAAACGGACGCGGCTTTCGTCAAAAGAGCCGAGCTCCCGCTGAAAGCTTTCTAGCGTGTTGCTCTCACAGCCAAGGCTGAGAACCAGAACCCCGCCCGCATTCGGGTGCCGCGTAAAGTCCGCCAGAAGGCGTCTTGTGGCGGATAAGTCATCTCCCAACTGGGAGCAGCCGTAATTGTGTTTCAGAATTCGGATTGCTTCGGCATGCACCGGACTGAGCTTTTCTCTGAATCGGCGGACAATCAGTTCAGCCGTTCCGTTGACGCATCCGACGGTGGGTACAATCCACAGTTCATTGCGGATTCCCGCGGAGCCGTCTGAGCGGCGAAAGCCGTCAAACGTCAAATTGCGGTTTGGAACGTCCACCGGCAGGGGTGTTTTCCGGTAACGGTACTCGTCTCCGGCAGCGTTAAGGCCTGTCGCCATGTTGTGGGAATGAACCCAGGCTCCGCATGGAATATTCTGCTTCGCACGGCCGATCGGGAAACCGTACTTGATGATTTCGGAATCCGCCGAAAGATCGGAGAGCGCGAATTTATGTCCCCGGGCGATCGTTTCCACTAGCGTTATGATTTTGCCGCCGAGTTCGACCGGTTCGCCTTTTTTCAGGTCGCACAAAGCCACGGCGACATTGTCTTTGTCGTTAATCTTGATTGCTTTGTTCATACTCAGGATCCCTGCACGATCTGTTCAACCGCCTTTTTCATGCCGGATTTTTCAATTTCGGACAGATCCTTCGCGACCGCGTTTGTCAATCCGGGCACCAGGTTTAAGTCCTGCTTCCAGACGGACTCGAACGACAAAACACCGCGGACCAGATTCAGCAAAGATTTCTCCGTCCCGTCATAAGCCGCCCATTGCTTTTTCATCAGTTCAAGCACCGCGTCTTCGTCGCTCAGGGCAATGGACTCTTCGCCGCGTTTGCCGCGGTAAAATTCCAATAGAGCGGCGAGCGAAAACACCAGATGCTTCGGCAGTTCTTTTGTCCTCGAGAGGTATTCCAGCAAAGAAGGCAGGACGCGGGTTTCGTATTTCGAGAAAGAATTCAGAGCGATGCTCATTAAGTAGTGCTTGACAAACGGATTGCGGAAGCGATCAAAAACTGCTTTCGCAAAGTCTTCCAGTTCCTGCTTTGGCAGGTCGAGCGTCGGGATGATTTCCCGCTCGACGGCCTGCGTAAGAAACTTGCCGGCCAGCGCGTCGTCGACCGCTTCGCCGACCGTGTCCAGATGAAGCAGGTAGGCAACCGGAACCAGGGTCGTGTGCGCCCCGTTCAGGATGCGGACTTTCCGGGTGCGGTATGGCGTCATATCCGCTACAACCTTCACATTCAGCCCGGCCTTTTCAAACGGAATTTCGTTCGAAATCCATTTGGGGCCTTCGATGACCCAAAGGTGGAACAGCTCTCCTACGTCGACCGCCTTGTCTATGTATCCAAGCTCCTTTGTCACTTCATCAATGGTGTCTCTCGGGTATCCCGGCACAATCCGGTCCACGAGGCTGCAGCAAAAGGTGTTCGACTGATTGAGCCATTCAATAAAGCCATGTTCCAGCTTCCACTGCTCCGCGTACTGTAAAACACATTTTTTCAGTTTTTCTCCGTTGCGGTCGATCAGCTCGCAGGGGATAATGATCAGCCCCTTATCTTTCGCTCCGCCGAAAACCTGATATCTGCGGTACAGGAATTGCGTCAGCTTCGCGGGGTAAGAGGTTGGAGGAGCATCGTCCGGGCCGCAGGCCGGGTCGAAAGCGATTCCTGCCTCCGTTGTGTTTGAAACCACCAGACGCAGTGTTTCGCATCCGGCCAGGGAAAGATAATCCTGATAATTTTCATAGGGATTGATTGCTTTGTTTACGCAGCCGATCACGCTGTGGGTGCGGACCGAATTTCCGTTTTCCATCCCCTGCAGAAAAAGCGTGTACAGGCGGTCTTGCTCGTTGAGAAGGGCTGCGTTTCCCTGTGGCAGAGGCTGAATGATGGCGACGCCGGCGTTAAAATCCGCCTTTTGATTCATCTGTTCTATTTGCCAGTCGACAAATGCGCGCAGAAAATTCCCTTCGCCATACTGCAACACTTTAATGGGGTATTCTTTGCTGCCGGAATATGTATTCTTCGAAAGTCTTTCCAATCGTAAGTCCTCCCTGCTTTGCGTTGATATGTTAATGTATGTATACCGTGTTGTATACATCAAATAATAAACTAAATTCATCAAATTGTCAATAATGTTTTTATATTTTCAGATATTTTGTTGAATGATACTTTTCATATCTCTCTGAAAAGAAAAATAACACTTGAAATTCTTTTCTGAGCATGATATAATACCAACAAAAATACGCATGTAAAATACAACATGTATTCTAGAGGATATTAATGTGAGTGAAAACAGTTTAAAAGAAAAAGCTTATAAAATGATTAAGGAGAAGATTGTATCCTGTGAATATCTTCCCAACACATTCCTAAACGAAAATATTCTTCAGAAAGAAATCGGAGTCAGCAGGACGCCGATTCGGGATGCGATCGGTCGGCTGGAGCAGGAGAATCTGGTGAGGATTCTGCCCAAAAAAGGAATCGTTGTGTCCGATTTATCCATTAATGAAATCAGCTCGATTTATGAAGTCAGGTTGCTGATCGAACCGTTTGCAATTGAGGGGTACGCCGATAAAATCGATAAAGCGACAATTCTGAACTATAAAAATTATTACTCTCAAAATAATTCGTTTGAAAATATTGACGAGGTTTATCAGGTCGATGATGAGATTCATCACATTTTTATATCCGCCACGCAAAACAAGTACTTAATCCAGACGTATGACAACATACAGGTTCAAAATCGCCGAATCCGCATTCTATCCGGAAAAAAGATTGAGGAAAGAATGGAAAGGTCGAATCAGGAGCATATCAGGATACTGGACGCGGTTCTGTCCGATCAGTTCGAGCAGGCGGCCCGGCATATGACGGAGCATCTTCAAAACGCAAAGAAAGCCGCGTTTTCTCTGATCCTTTCCAATGGCGGCTGGGATTATCCATCCGTGAATGCGGCGGGAAGTCCTTTCCTGCCGCAGAATTCGTTTGCGGCCGTGTCAAGGCACCTGACTGCCCCCGAGAAAAAAGAGGACTGACAAAAGCCGCGTGCCTAAATCAACCTGAAGAGAAGAGGCGTCCCGATTGTTCTGGCGGGCCGATGCATCGCGCAAAAGGGCGTGATCGACACGGTGACGGCCGAAAACTATAACAGTACTTATTACTGTATGCGGCATCTGCAGCAAATGGGATTTCAAAGGTGTTGCGTTAATTCCTGTCCTTCTCGCAATGCAGCGGGTTGGATGTGTTCCTGGGTGTGACGTAGGAGTATGCGGATTCGACGACTGGGAATGGGCGTCGATGATTCCGCCCGGAATTACCGCCATTGCGAAAGATACTTACTCCATCGGAATAAAATCGGCGGAAATCCTGCTTCGCCAGATTTCCGGCGAAAAAAAGAGTGAACCGGTTTTTCTGAAAATGGAAAGCAGTCTCTGCGTCAGGGGATCGACGGATCCGGCTCTTGCCGAGAAATTTCCGGTATGGAATTTATCGGCAGCAAATTTGGAGATTCGAAGGTTTAAAGCGGCGACTTCTCAAGAGCCTGTTCTTACCTGCTGATCAATAAGAGCAAGAAGCGAGAAGATACCATAAGAAAACAGGCAGACCACTTGTTCTACGAGGGTCATGCCTGTTTTCTTGTTGTGCCAGTATGCGCCGGCGAAAATTCCACGAATAAAACTGAAAAGCGCTTGACAAAGTATCTGCCGTGTGCCACACTGCGGTTAGAGAGATAGTTACAAAGGAGAATCGTAATGAGCAAATCCAAGGTTGCATTGGTTCGCTGCGAGGATTATGATTTCGGCCATGTGAAAGAAGCGGTTCAAAAGGGGATCGATTTGCTTGGGGGGCCTGCCGGATTTGTGTCGGCTGGTGAGACAATTCTGCTGAAACCAAACTGGCTTTCCGCGGATCCTCCCGAAAAATGTGTTACGACGCATCCGTCTGTTTTCAAAGCGGTTGCCGGAATATTTCAAAAAGCGGGGGCGGAACTCACTTATGGAGATTCACCGGCCTTTCAGAATCCGGAGCACGCGGCGAAACGGAGCGGAATCGAGGCTGTTGCCGCGGAGCTTGGCATTGCCCCGGCGGATTTTCAATCCGGCCGCGAAGTGTTTTTCTCCGAGGGGCGTCAGAATAAAAAGTTTACGATTGCAAACGGAGTGCTCGACAGCGACGGCGTCATCAGCCTGCCTAAAATGAAGACGCATGCCTTTCAACGCGTGACCGGAGCCGTTAAGAATCAGTTCGGGTGCATCCCCGGACCTCGGAAGGGAGAATTCCATGTCAGAATCCCCGATGCCGCGGCATTTGCCAGAATGCTGATCGATTTGAATTCCTACATTCGTCCAAGGCTTTTTATCATGGACGGAATACTGGCGATGGAAGGCAACGGCCCGCGGGGAGGAACCCCCCGCAAAATGAATGTGCTTCTGCTGTCGGCGGACCCCGTTGCGCTGGATACTACGGTATGCAGATTGATGAATCTGAATCCGGAGCTGGTTTTAACGAACAAGGCCGGCATCGAAATGGGCTTGGGTACATGCCGGCAAGAGGAAATCGAATTGCTCGGGGACCCGGTCGACAGCTTTGTTGCGAATGATTTCCGGGTGAATCGGAAGCCGATGAAAGCCGGACGGTCGGGCGGCGGCATGGCGGTTATCAAAAACGCTCTTGTGCCCAGGCCGTATATCATAGCGGACAAATGTGTTAAATGCGGCGTCTGCGTTAAAATGTGCCCCGTAACGCCGAAAGCGGTCGACTGGCACGACGGGAATAAAAGTAATCCGCCGTCGTACCGTTATGACCGCTGCATCCGTTGCTACTGCTGCCAGGAGCTTTGCCCGCAAAGCGCGATTCGCATCAAGGTGCCGCTTATTCGCCGGGTATTTGGAAAAGACGGCAGTCACGAGAAGCTGTCGTCCTAACCGGGCGGGCGGCCCGAATGCGCGAGGGATTTATTCGGCTTTTGTCACCGGAAACAGGATCCCGGTTTCATATTCATCCGGGTCGGAAACGGAATGCTCATCTTTCAGATACCGTTCGATGACCGGGCCGCTGATTTGATATTCCGGATGCCCGGCCATCCAATCGCAGATGGCGTCGTAAGCGTATTTTACGGTTTCGTAAGGACCGACATGCGTGGTTGCGACGCAAAGCTGCCCGGGGATTTCCTGAACGTCCGGCCCGTCTCCGGAAACCTGAACCTGTGCTTCCGCATCCATGCTGTCATAGGAAAATTCTTTGCCGTGATACATCAGCTGGGTTGCGCCGGCTCGTTTTAGACCCCGCCGGCCGGCTTCCCGCAGCAATTCCTGAAACAGGTCGTGAACCTCCGCGATACTGATTGTTTTGCGAAGCCCGAACACCCTTTGAGCGGGCGTATCCATCACAATGACGTGGTATTTTTCCTGAACCATACGGTTACCCTCCATATTGATGATATCGTCTTCCATTCGTCGGAGAGTTTTTCGAAGCTTATGCAATTCGTCGTATGCCTGCAGCCGCTTTGCGTGGATCTTTTTTGCCAGCGCTTCCCGGGAAAGCGCCAGCAATTCCGAAATTTCAGAAAGCGAAAATCCGTAGTCCTTCAGAGTTTCAATCTGAAGAAGAACGGGCAGCTGCGCGGCGTCGTAATACCGATAACCGTTCTGCTCATTGACGTGCGCGGGACGCAGCAGGCCAATGGCGTCATAATGCCGCAGCATCCGTGCCGAAATATGGCTCAGCTTTGAAAACTCTCCGATTGTAAACATGCTTGCCTCCTGGGAATCGATTCCTGAACTATCTTACACCTTGTCATTGTGTTAAGGTCAATCCCTTTTTTGTTTAATTTTTATAGGGGTACAATAATCAACGGGCTGCAGGCGAAAACCTGTAACCCGTTGATTTGATGGAAATGAATTTTATTCCGGGTCGGGGGATGTCTGTTCCTTCGGCCGGCGCATTCTTTTGTTTACATTTTCGCGGAGAAGTGTGTACAGTACGGAACAGACCGGAATGTTGATGATCATTCCCAGAATGCCGAACGCGTTGCCGCCGATCGTGACGGCGACCAGGACCCACAGCGCCGGAAGGCCGACTCTGGAGCCGACCACACGGGGGTAGATCAGGTTGCCTTCCAACTGCTGCAGGACCACGAAATAGATGATGAACCAGAGCGCCTGAATCGGATTGACAATCAGAATCAGAAGAGCGCCGACCACGGTGCTGAAAAACGCGCCCAGAATCGGGATCAGCGCCATAAAGGCGACAAAGACAGAAATCAGCAGCGCGTAGGGGAAATGGAACAGATTCATTCCGATAAAACAAAGCGAGCCGAGAATGCAGGCTTCGGTGCAGGTGCCCGCGATAAAGTTCGAAAAAGCGCGGTTCGTCAAATGAAAGACATGGTATACGGAGTCCGCGTATTTTCGGGGCAGGTACGCGTACATGACCCGTTTGACCTGATGATAAAGACGCTCCTTCTGAACCAGGACGTTAATGGAAATGACGAAGGTCAGAACGAAAGAGATGGCGCCGTGAAAAATCATCCCCATCATCGATACGCTGGACCCGACCAGGCTGCTGGCGAATTTCTGGCCGTAGCCCGCAATCATCTGGCTGATATTGGCCCAGTCGATGTTCAGGTTTTTAAAATACCCGGCGATTTCCGGGTGGTCGCGGTCAATTTTCGTGAGGCTGTTTTGCAGTTCGTTAAAAAAGGGCTGTATGTTGTTGGTCAAATTCGTGATAGTACGGACCAATTCCGGGATCACGATCAGCATAATCAGCGCGATCAAACCGAGTACAATGACAAGGGACAGAAAAATACCGGCGGCCCGACGCATTTTCGGCCAGACTTTTTTGTACCGCCGGTTCAGCGGAGAAAAGAGACGTGTCTCAATCGGAACCAGAAGAACGTTGATTACGAAGGCGACGGCGAAGCCCGCGAGAACCGGGCCGACGATATTGGAGACGGAGTTGACCAGCCAGGGCAGCAGGTATAAATTTTTCAGCATCATGAAAAATACGATACCGAAGGCGATTAAGAGCGCCAGGCTTTTCATATTGCTTTTGTTGAGTTCCATTTTGAACGTCCTTTCCGACAGGCTTTCCTTTCTATGTTTGACTCTCTCGAGAATTGTATACACATACACACGGTGCAGCGTGACAGCGCTTTCCGGTTTCATTATACGTGGAATTGCCAGATATTACAAGCCGCCGGATGCTGTTGACTAAAAAGAAAGCGGGCTTTGCGTTTCCGCAAAGCCCGCCGTGTGTTTCGAGCGGATTTAAAAGAAAGAACCGACCAACAGCCCCATGACCGCGCCGTACAGAGTGGAACCGTAGGGATTCGACGTAATGGGGCAGCTGCCCGTAGGGCATCCCACCTTTTTATAATAAAGAAAGCCCAGAACACCGCCGACCAGTATGCCTGCAATTTGAAACATCCGTTCATCTCCTCCTTTACGCTTCTGCCGCGCCGAATTTCATTCTTCGATACGGTCTTTATTCCAGTTTTAACGCACGCATGGGGCAGAATTTTACACATTTTCCGCACCGGATGCACTTGTCGGAATCGACGGTGGGCGCATGATAGCCCTCCTGATGCAGCGCCCCGACCGGACAGACCCTGACGGAAGGGCAGGGGTGATTTTGCGGGCAGCGGCTGATTTTTACAACCAGCGTCTTGTCTTTTGCGCTGTTTTCCCCGGACTTTCCAAAGCCGAAAATCATGATGAAACTCCCTTTTCACAAATAGTATGTTTTTATTATACTCTCCTGAAAATCAGGTTCCGTGATCTGGTCACACAGGAAAGGCGGCGGCCGGTCGCCCCGTTTCCGGAGCGCCGGCCGCCAAATCCGTTATTCATTTGTTATTTTCTCGACATTGCCGCTCATGATTTCCCGTAAGTGCTTACGAATCTTTTCATAAGGCCAGTTCCACCACTCGAGCTTTTGCAGCATGGCGATGGTCTTTAAGTCGTATCTCTTTCTGATTTCCCTTGCGGGGACGCCGCCGACAATGGCATAGGGCGGTACGTCTTTTGTGACGACGGCCCTTGTACCGACGATCGCGCCGTTGCCGATCGTCACGCCCTGCATGATGACGGCTTCATAGCCGATCCAAACGTCGTTGCCGATGACAATGTCCCCTTTGTTATCCCAGGCCTCGGTGACGTTTTCCCAGTCCAGCCCCCATTCGTCCGCGAAGATCGGGAACGGATAGGTGGAAAGCGACTGGAATGTGTGGTTTGCGCTTGTAAAGATAAATTTGGCGCCGCACGCGATGGAACAGAAATTCCCGATTACCAGCTTTTCCCGGTTCACGGGATAATGATAAAGAACATTGTTTTTTTCAAACCGGGTCGGGTCGTTCACGTAATCGTTGTAGAACGTATAATCTCCGACCACGATATTGGGGTCTTTCACAACGTTCTTTAAAGATACGGTTTCATGGTCGCCGCGGGGATAAATGCTTTTTTCCGGAATAGTCATTTTCATGCTCCTTACTTCATTTTGTAAAACTGCAAACTATTCCGGCAGTTACAATGCACCTTTTCATCGAACCACCACCTGTTCATGAATTCAGTATATCCAACTTTTGCACGCAAGTAAAGATTCACGGCCAGTAATTTTTTTGCGATATCAAGGCAAATATGAAAAATACTATTGAACTGGCCGACGCTTCTGGTTAAAATAAGAAAAGACGCTCAGGCTGTTTTCATTTATGCCGGACCGGCCGAAATTGCCTGCCGCCAGGAAGGCGGCAGAAAGGAAACGATATGAATATCTTAGTCATCGACGGCCAGGGGGGCAGCCTTGGAAAACAGTTGATCGTTCAGCTTCGCAAAGCTCTGCCGGAGCAGCCGGTTACCGCGGTCGGCACAAACAGCATCGCCACGGCGGCAATGCTGAAAGCCGGGGCCGACGCCGGCGCCACAGGCGAAAATCCGGTTCTTTTCGGCAGCGCCTGGGCCGATCTTATCCTGGGACCGATCGGAATCCTGATCGCTGATTCCCTTTTTGGGGAAATCACGCCCGCCATGTCGGCGGCGGTGGGAAAAAGCCATGCCAAAAAAATTCTGATTCCCATCAGTAAATGCAACTGCATCGTTGCCGGAATCCCGGAACTGCCCCTGTCCCGTTATATTGAATCCGCCGTCTCGACGACGGTCAATTTTGTTCAGGCTGATAAAATAAAAGAATAAAGTATCATGAAGATATTTTTCTTTCCCAAGGGAAGGCCAACTTATATTGGGAGGAAAAATTATGGAATCCAATCAAAAAACACTTGCATCTCATACCGAAGGCCTGTCTTCGGTGCAAAATTTGATTTTTTCCGCGCTGTTTCTGGCACTTGGCCTGTTGCTGCCCTTTCTCACGGGGCAGGTCCCTCAGATTGGTTCAATGCTGCTGCCGATGCATATCCCGGTTCTTCTTTGCGGATTCTTATGCGGCTGGCCTTACGGCTTGCTGGTCGGGCTGATCACGCCTCTGTTCCGTTCCGTTCTGTTCGGTATGCCTCCGATTTACCCGACCGCGGTGGCCATGGCGTTGGAGCTTGCCTCATACGGCTTTTTCAGCGGATTTTTTTACAGAAAGTTCCCGAAGAGGATTTCGTCAATTTATGCCGCTTTGATTTTGTCCATGATTTTGGGGCGCGTCATCTGGGGCGCCGCCAGTATTTTTCTGTATCAGGCGGCGGGGAAAGGGTTCACTTGGGTGATGTTTTTCGGCGGGGCGTTCCTGAACGCAATCCCCGGAATCGTTCTTCAAATTATTGCGATTCCGGCGCTGGTCGCCGTTCTCCGGAAAACGGCTGCACACCGCTAACCCAAAATTGCTGTCCGTTTGCCGCGGCCGTGTACCTGCGTGGAAAGTCCCTGAAAAAAGCGGGGACTTTCTTTTTGTTTCATATGAACTGATATTCCAAATTTCCAAGTGAAATATTTTCTGCTCTGTTTCTTTACTTTGCTTTCTGTTCATGCCATAATAGGATGATTTAATATTTCTTTGCCTAGTGAATCTGGAGGCCGTATGAAAAGAATTCTGATGCTGACTACGGGTGGGACGATCGCCTCCGAACCGACTGAGGAAGGACTGGCTCCCGCGATGGACGGCCGCCTGCTTGCGGCATACCTGAACGGGCTTGCCGCGGAAAACCAGCTTCAAATCGAAAACCTGTACCAGCTGGACAGCTCCAATATTCAGCCGGAGGAGTGGCAGGGGATGGCCCGCGCCGTCGCTTCCCGGTTTCAGCAGTACGACGGCATTGTCATGACCCACGGAACGGATACCATGGCCTATACCGCTTCGGTGCTGTCTTTTATGCTTCGGAACATTCCGGTCCCGGTTGTGCTGACCGGTTCCCAGCTGCCGATCCGGCATCCGCTGACCGACGGCGTTGAAAATCTGCGCTGTGCTTTTGCCATGGCGACCAGCGGAAGGGCGGGCGTTTTTGTTGCGTTCGACCGAAAAATCATTCTGGGGACCAGGGCGGTCAAGGTGCGCACGACGGGATTCGACGCCTTTGAAAGCGTCAACTGCCCCTACGCGGCGATGGTGGACTCCACCGGGCTAAGACTGAACGAGGCCGTCCTGCGAAAGCCTGCGGGTGATTTTCAGCTGGAAGACCGCCTTTGCGACGGCGTCATTTTAATCAAGCTGACGCCGGGCTTAAATCCGGAAATCTTCGATATGCTGCTGCAAATGCAGTACAAGGGAATCGTGATTGAAGCGTTCGGCGCGGGCGGCCTGAATTTTGTCCGCCGCGACTTGATTTCCAAACTGCACAAGGTGGTGCAGTCCGGCATTCCGGTCGTGGTTTGCAGCCAGTGCCTTTACGAACGGAGCGATTTTACCATTTATCAGGCGGGGCAGAAGGCCCTGGAGTCGGGGGTGCTGCAGGCCTATGACATGACGACCGAGGCTGCGGTCACAAAGCTGATGTGGGCGCTGGGACAGACAAACCGTCCGGGGGAAATCCGGCGGATTTTTGAAACCTGTTACGCCGGAGAAGTCAGCCTTACATAAACCGGCAAAGGACAGATTCCGTTTACGGCGTTGCCTCCCCGCTTTCTTTAGAGAAACAGAATAAATCATCTATGGAAGATCAGTTTAAAGGAGCATCACAAGATGAACGGTGTTGTTGATGTGGGCGGCGGTTTGCGAGGGATCTATGGGGCCGGTGTTTTTGACTGCTGTCTGGAGCAGGGAATTCAGTTCGATTACTGTATCGGCGTCTCCGCCGGCAGCGCGAACATCGCATCCTACCTGGGAAAGCAGAAGGGCAGAAATTACCGGTTCTATACGGAATACTCTTTCCGCAGACAATATATGAGCTTAAAGAATCTGATCCATACGGGCTCCTACATCAATATGGATTACGTTTACGGCGATCTTTCGAATCAGGACGGAGAAGACCCTCTGAATTTCAGAGAGATCGAACGGTTCGACGGAGAGATGAAGACCGTTGCGCTGAAAGCTGAGACGGGAGAAACCATTTATTTTGATAAAACGGACATGAAGCAGGATCACTACGATATTCTTAAAGCATCGTCCTGTATTCCGGGGGTTTGCGAGCCGTATTTGGTCAACGGAATTCCCTGCTTTGACGGAGGGCTGGCGGATCCCGTCCCGGTTCAAAAAGCTTTTTACGACGGATGCGACAGAGTGGTGGTGATTCTGACCAAGCCTTTGAATTTTATCCGTGCGCAGAAGGATGATGCCCGCATGGTCAGGCTTTTAAGACGAAAATATCCGGTTGCGGCGGATTGCCTTTCCCACAGGTATCAGAAGTACAATGACGGCGTTGCGCTGGCAAAGAAATATGCCGGGCGGGGCAATGCGCTGATCCTTGCCCCGGACGATTGCTGCGGAATGAAGACGCTGACGAAAAACAGGGAATGTATGGAGCAGATGTATCGGAAGGGGTACGCCGACGCACAAAAGGTCGAAGGTTTTCTGAACGGAAATTTGTGAGTTCCATTTAACCCTTGGCCGCGGCGGCGAGTGTTTTCGAAAGAATCGAAAGCCCTTCCGCGTCGATTTCGCCGGTGACGCAGATCGAGCGTTTCAGCTCGCGGCAGGCCAGCTCTGCGTAGCCGTATCGATAGCACAGCTTGCCGAGCCGAACCAGAATGCCGCGATCGTCGATTTGGTTCAGGAGTTGTACGGCTTTTGTAAATTCGTTTAGCAGTCCGCCGCGCAGCAGGATTTCCAGCAGACCGAAAACGGAGTCCGCACAGCCGGGTGGTTTCTGCTGGTCCTTGTTCAAAGGCGGGCAGGATTCCCCTTTGAGCAGTGCCCGAAACGCGGTCGCGGCAGGGATGTCGGAGGCTGAGAGCCCGAAGGGAAGCTTATCTGTTTCCACAGGCGCCGCGGAAGGATCAAGCAGGCTGCAAAGGACGCAGAAGAATGCTGCTCGGCTGTTCGCGCGTACTTCGGGAGTCCGCGACAGACATCGGTACGCGCGCCGGTACTGCCCCAGGAAAAACCGGCAGACTCCTTCATCATATAGGGCGACGGCACAGCAGCATGCCGGCGCCCATTTTTGCGCCCTGACGGCAAACTGCAGGGCCTGGCGGTACATCCGCCGGTCGTAAAACAGATCGGACAGCATTAAAAAGGAGCAGAAGTCTTTTTCCGACAGCCGCAAAAGGCGGGACTGAACCTGAACAGGGGTGCAGCCCTTAGCAAACAGCAGATATGCCATGCGGGCAAATGCTTCCCGGTCGCGGGGATTCAAGCGAATGGCTTTGCGGCAGTAACGAAGAGCAAGCTCCGGTTCCCCAAGCTGTTCATATAACACGGACAGCCGGTGATACGGCTTAAAAGAGGAGACACCGTAGACGCTGTTCATGTCGGAAGGCGGCGGGCCCATGCGGATGCACCTGCGGCAGGATCGAACGGCTTTCAGCAGCTTGCCCTGACGGTGCAGCATGCACGCCCTGAGATATTCAAAATCGGTCAGCCGCGGGTACAGCCGGAGCCCATCCCGGATATACTGCGCCTGATCCTCATCTCTGCCAAGCTGTTCGCAGCACAGAATCATCCGTGTGAGAAGCATGGTTCCGTAGCCGTAAGCGGGATCCAGAGTCCGGTAACTCTCGCGGTAACAGTCCATGGCGTCCTCTGTTTTTCCAAGCGCGAGGTATTCGTTGCCAAGATTGAAAAGCATGAAGCCGTTGCCGGGGCTCTCTTCCAGTTCCTTTTGAATCAGGGCAATATTGCGCCCATGCTTATCTTTTTTTTCAATCTGAGAGGATAAATATCCGTAATGGTAGAACCGAACGCCCGAAGCGGTCATGCGCGGCGGGCCTTCGGGACCTGTAAGCTGCTCGTGAACGCGCCCTGCATAGCGGTACCCTTTACCGTTTCGGATCAGGCGGATGTTCATGGTGACCAGAAGATTGCAGCAGTCTGCCTGGGCCCCCGAATAGCAGAGCGTTTTGCAGCAGCATACTTCGGAAGCGCCGTCTTTGTGCTGTGCGAGAGCGAGCAGGGCGCTTTGGTCCTCCGGCTCCAGCTCCTCATCCGCGTCCATGACGAGAATCCAGCTTCCGGCCGCCTTTGAGAGGGCGTAGTTCCTGGCGTCTGAAAAGCTGTCGTTCCACGGGCAAGAAAAGACAGATGCTCCGAATTCTCGCGCGATTGAAACGGTGCGGTCTGTGGAGCCCGTATCCACCAAAATCATTTCACTGACAAGGTCTTTTACGCTGTTCAGACACCTTGTAAGGTTTTCTTCCTCGTTTTTTACAATCATACAAAGACTGATTGACATTCCAAGCCTCCGTTCCTTTGTGTCACGAATGGAACCGTTTCTTCTTTACTGGTATAGTAAGTAGTTCGGAGGAGGAACGTGACAGGAAGTTGGTTTGCGTGAGATGGATTCTGTAGACAAAAAGCAGGAGGCACTTTAAACAGAAGCGCCTCCTCAATCCGTCGACAAAGTCCAAAGAAAGTTGGGCCTGTTTCGTTATGGATGGTCAGACGATGAGAAAAGTTAAAATGAATGACATAGCCTCAGATTGTCGAAGAACCCATCCTTCGCTTAATGCGTCGGGTGGGTTCTTTGACAATTTACAGGCCGCTTTAGCGGCGGTCTGTAATAGTAATGCAGCCTGGCGAATTTTTTAAATGTCCCTTGAGAGACACATTTGAGGATTGGATTCAATGCTAATCTTCCTATTCTTCAGGAACTTTGCCGCAGCTTTCCAGAGGATGATAGACAATCGGAAATTCGAAAGAAAATGGCTTTTTATGCTTTCCCTCCAGTAATTCCAGGATAAGATTCAGGCATTTTTCAGCCATGTCCTCCATAGGAACCTGGACATTGGAAACAGATATGACTGAATTCTCCTCTTGGTCCCTGTCCCCATTGCCGATACTGATGCACTCCAGATCCCGCGGTATTTGAATCCCTTTATGAAAAAAAGCGCGTAGCGCCCCCATAGCCATTGCGTCCGACCCAAAGAAGATGCAATCCGGCAGTCTGCCTTGCTCTAAGAGCTTCATTGTTCCCGTATATCCACCCTGCATAGAATTCTGTTCATGAATGACGGACGCAGTTTCCATTTTATACTCTTTCGCCGTCTGAAGAAAGGCCGTCGTGCGCAGCTGCATCTCCGTAAAAACCGGTTCAGAGGTAATGACAGATGCTCTTTGATGTCCTCTCAGTGCAAAAATACGGGCAGGCAAACTCCCAAGTGCAGAGTTGTTTATCGTAGCGGCGCAAAATTTTTCCGAATATCGATTATAAAGTACAATCGGAATCAACGGCGTCATTTCCTCAAGATATTCCATATCTTTTTGAGAAGCATTACAGATAATGGCCGCGTTAAACATGCTTAGGTTCTGATGTGAAGCCGCCTGACGCAACGCGCCGTTCTCATATGGCCGAATCATGATGTCTATTTCACGCTCAATGCTGAGCATGGCATGCTGCAGACCGTGAAGAAATCGAACCATCATGGGAGCACGAAAATCGGTGGCCCAGTACAGTGCAACCACAGTGTGTTTTTCTCCAACTGAGCGAAGCCTTCTTGCGGCAAGATTGGTTTGGTAGCCGATCTTCTTTGCGGCATCCATAATTTTTTGCTGTGTTGCCGCCGAAATATTTCTCCGGTTTCCCTCTCCGCGCATTACAACGGAAGCGGTCGTCGGCGATACTCCGGCCAGAATCGCCAGTTCTTTTAGTGTTGGCAAACAATTCCCCCATTTCAGCTATGCTTGTCCTTTCAATATTATAGAAATATTTGTAAAGAAAATCAATAAAATTTCAGTTGACAATTGTTAAAAAATAAACTAGTATATAAAGTATCGTTGTAGTATAACGATACTTTATAAATATTATACATAAAGGAGGATTTTTGTTGAGAAAAGTTGTTATCGGCGGAGGCCAGGGATTCTGGGGAGACAGTAACGATGCTGCCATCCATATGGTGAAGAAGAGTAACATCAACTATATGGCGTGCGATTATCTGGCAGAATTAACTCTTTCCATCATGGAAAGACAAAAGCTGAAAAATCCGGAGCGTGGTTACGCAAGGGATTTCATCGGTCTGCTCGAGCAGTGCGGAAAAGAGGCGTTCGACAAAAAAATCCGTCTCATATCAAATGCTGGGGGCATGAATATTGAAGGAGCTGTCAACGCCATCAAAAGCGTGGCGGAACAGCAGGAAATGCATGGCTACAAAATCGGATACGTCCTGGGCGACGATATGAAAGCTCAAATTCCAGAGTTGCTGAAACAAGGTGTCGATTTTAAAAACATGGACGACGTTGGCGACTTTAAAGAAATAGAAGATAAAATTCTTAACGTCAACGTTTATTTTGGTCATGAGCCTATCGTTGAATGTCTGGAACAGGGCGCGGATGTCACAGTGACCGGCCGTGCGGCGGATTCCGCTATGTTCCTTGCCCCGTGCGTGCATGAGCTCGGATGGAAGGCAAACGATTGGGAAAACCTTTCCAGAGGCATCATGGCGGGCCATCTGCTGGAATGCGGCGGCCAGGGAGCAGGCGGAAACTACCAATATGACTGGCGCGGAGTGCCCGACATGGACCAGCTCGGTTTCCCGATTGCCGAAATCGACAACGAGAATTTTGTGATCACCAAAGCACCGGACTGCGGCGGCATCATCTGCGAGCAGTCCGTCAAAGAGCAGTTCCTGTACGAAGTACACGATCCGGCCAATTACATCACCCCGGACGTTAATGTAGACATCAGCCGTGCCACTTTGACGCAGGCCGGTGAAAACCGCGTCCGTGTCGGCAATATTCATGGTAAACCGCGCCCCGATACATTGAAACTCTGCATTGGTTACCATGCCGGATATAAAGTTGTTACTTACTTGAGCTTCGCATGGCCGGACGCCTACGAAAAGGCACAATACGCGGCTGAAATCCTGAGAAAAAAGATGGAACGCAAAGGGATGAAGTATGAAGACGTAAACGTCAGCTACGTCGGGCTGAACTCCCTGCATCTCGGTGTTGCCGACATGAGCGAGTCCCTCATCAAAAACCAGAATGAAGTCATTTTGAGAATCGCGATCCGTACCAAGGAAAAATCAGAAGCCGCCAAAATCATTCCGGAAATCTCCCCTCTGCAGTTGAACGGCCCTCCGGGCGCCAGCTTCTTCGGCGGCCGCGCTCATGTTCAGGAAGTCATTGGGTTGTGGCCCACCCTGATTCCGCGTGACGCTGTGAAACTGACATCCCATATTGTGGAGGTGAAATAAACTATGAAGGAAATTTACTTAAAGGACATCGCCCATGGGCGCAGCGGCGACAAGGGAGATACCAGCAATGTGTGCGTTTTTGCCCGCAAACCGGAATATTATGAAATCATCAAACGCGAGGTCACGGTCGAAAAAGTCCGCGAGTACTTCGGCGACATGGTAAAAGGAAGCATAATCCGCTATGAAGTGCCCTCCCTGAATGGTTTTAACTTTGTTATGAAGCACGCCCTCGGCGGCGGGGCTACCCTTTCACTTCGGCTTGACAGCCTTGGCAAATCCATGGGTTCCGCCTTTATGCGTATGAAAATTCATGTCGGCGACGAGGTGTAAGCATGGAGCAGCAGAAGACCGCACTGGGAAACTTGACTATACTGGACCTCACACGGGTCTTGGCCGGGCCGTTTTGCACGATGATGCTTGCCGATATGGGTGCTAAAGTTATTAAAATTGAAATTCCCAAGCACGGGGACGACACCCGTTCCTATCCTCCCTTTAAAAACGGTAAAAGCCTTTATTTTGCCAATATCAACCGTAACAAAAAGGGAATTACCCTAAACCTTAAAGCCGAGGAAGGGAAAATGATTTTCAAGGAGCTTGTAAAAAAGGCCGACGTCGTAATTGAGAATTACCGCCCCGGCGTTATGGATAAGCTTGGCCTGGGCTATGACACGCTGAAAGAAGTCAATCCCCGCATCATTTACGCTGCTGTTTCAGGGTTCGGCTGCTACGGCCCGTATTCGCAGCGCCCCGGGTATGACATTATCTCGCAGGGGATGGGCGGTCTGATGAGTATCACCGGCCAGCCGAACGATCCGCCGACCCGCGCGGGAAACGCCATGGGCGACATCCTTGGTGGGTTGAATGTGGCCATCGGAATTTTGGCTGCGGTCAATGCCCGCACAATCACCGGTTATGGCCAGCGCGTCGATGTTTCTCTGGTCGATTCCGTCGTCGCGTCACTGGAAAACGCCAGCGAGCGCTACCTGGCATCCGGCGAAGTCCCCAAACGGCTGGGCAACCGCTACGCTGCCGTTTCTCCTTACGATACTTATAAGGCAAAAGATGGTTATTTCATCATTGCGTGCGGTAACCAGAAGCTCTATGATATTCTGTGCCGGGACATTTTGAAGCGTGAGGATTTGATTCAAGATCCGCGTTTTCTCGACCTGCCTCTCCGCATTCAAAATCAGGATGACCTTCAGGTAATCGTCGAAGACTTTTTCAAAGATTACACGATTCAGGAAGCGGTAGACCTTGTTCTTTCAAAAGGCGTTCCGGCCGGGCCGATTCTGGATATTGAAGCAATTCTAAACGATGAACATATCGCCGGTGCGCGCGAAATGTTTGTCCCACTGCACGACCCGGCTATCGGGGATATTACGGTTAATGGGGAAGCCGTCAAGCTGATGGACACCAAACCGAGCATACGCACCCCGGCACCAATGCTTGGCCAGCACAACAGGGAAATCCTGCAGGAGATGCTCGGTTACAGCGATGGGCAGATTGCGCAACTTACAGAAGAAGGAGTTCTGTAACGATTCACATTGAAACGATAACCCTTTACTAAAACAATGGGGAGGAAAAAGACCATGCCATTAGGACTTCTCGGTTTATTAACCATTTTGGTGATTCTTTTCCTGATCTTAAGTAAAAAGGCATCCACCCTGACCTGTTTGATTGTCGTGCCGATTCTGGCATGCATTGTTGCCGGCCACGCGGATAAAATCGGTACATATAGCGTGGACGGTATGAAAAGCGTCGTTGCGACCGGCGTCATGTTTATCTTTGCGGTATTGTTTTTTACGACAATGTCGGATGCGGGTGCCTTTGATCCGATTGTGAAAGGCATATTGAAAGTCGCCAAAAATGATCCTGTGAAAATTTGCGTGGGAACTGTTATTCTTACCTGCGTGACCCATCTGGACGGTTCCGGCGCGACTACCTTTTTAATTACCATTCCTGCCCTGCTGCCACTTTATAAAAAGCTGGGCATGCACACATGGATTCTAACTACACTTTGCGCACTTTCCGCGGGTACGATGAACATGCTTCCATGGGGCGGCCCGACGATCCGTGCCATCAGTGCCCTGCATTCTTCCCTGGGTCAAATTTTTACGCCGATGATGGTTCCCATGATGTGCGGGTTGCTGAGCGTTTTCGCGATTGCCGTCTATTTTGGCAAGAAAGAGAAAAAGCGCCTGGCTCTGGAAGCACCGGCTGGCGATATCTCAAAAGAAGAAGCGAAAGCTGTTCAGGGCCTATCCTCCGGTTCCAGTGACTTGGCCCGCCCAAAGCTGTTCGCCTTTAACATTCTACTAATCATCGTAACCGTGGCAGTCATGGTTTCCTCTCTACTCCCGCCCGCGCCAACCTTTATGATTGCGCTGGTCATCGCCATGGTCGTCAACTACCCGGACCTTAAGCTCCAGAGCAAAATTATTAATTCCCACGCGGAAGCCGCTTTGATGATGGCAAGCATTCTGTTTGCCGCCGGTTCCTTTATCGGTATCATGAGAGGATCAGGTATGCTGGATGCGATGGCTACCGGTCTTGTGAATCTGATTCCCCAATCCCTGGGCAGCAAAATCCCGTTGATTATCGGCCTGATTGCGATGCCTGCCAGTCTGCTGTTTGATCCGGATTCCTATTATTTTGGAGTAATGCCGGTTTTGGCCTCCGCCGTACAGAAGATCGGCCTGAACCCAGCGCTGGTAGCAAGGGCATCCATTGCCGGACAGATGACAATCGGATTCCCGCTTTCACCCCTGACCCCGGCAACATTTCTGTTGATTGGTTTGGGCGATATTGATCTTGGGGAACACCAGAAGAGGACGTTCCCATGGGCTTATGCGGTTTCATTAGTTATCATTCTTGCTGCCGTTATTACCGGAGCCATTACGCTCTGAATCTTTTCTCTTTTTATTCCCGGCACTGAGAATTCATTGAAATCCAAACAATGCTCTGTGTGTAGGGTATGTATCATTAGAACAATAACAAAAAGAACCCATCCTTTGCTTTGCGCATCGGATGGGTTCTTCAATAATCTGAGGGGCGCTTCTGTTTATAGCACCCCTATAGACTGTGTTTAAGCGGTTCGATTCAGCTTTTGGGAAAGGCAACTGTACGACGGATTCAGCATTTGAGAGATGGATTCAAACGAAACCGGGAATTCCTGAATTCCCGCCGCATAGGGGAAATATTCGTACTGCTGGAAGTAGAAGGTGATCCCGTCATCAGAAAGGTAAAAATCAGGATTATTGCCGAGCGTTTGAAAAGGAGTATTTTCAAACAACTTCTTTTCTTTAACCCGCGAGTCAATTTCGTTCCGTACTTTTGTATTGAGAAATTTCTGATACCCGCTGTCTTTCTTCATGAAATCGGAAAGGGCGAGTTGTTTGCCTGTTTTCAGATCGAAGGTGTACGAGGTCTGTATGGTCGAACCGTGCGCGCCGCCCGCGTACTGGTAATTGCTCAGAACGACGCTGAACAGGCCGTTCTGGCTGTACTTGATATCGTAGTCGAAATAGACCGAGCATTGCATCGAGCCGCCGTATTCGTTGCCGGAGGCTTTTTGAATTGCCACAATGTCTTCAAGGTCCTTTGAGTTTTTGCGTCCCTGGTCCACGGCGGAGTCCGCGGTCTGCTTGAAGATTCCGTTCATAGTTTCAAGCGCCTGCGCGCTCCACGGACCGGACAGCACCGGGTACTGAACGGTTGCCGTCAGCAGGCCTTCGGAGAGATCGTTTCGCTTCGTTTCAATGTTCAGGACATTTTGGATGATTCCGCGAACCGTGACGGTTTTCTGCGTTTCGTCGGTTTGTACGTCGAGCCCCAGCAGCTGGGACAGCAGGTCGGAACGCATATAAAGCCGGTCGTTTAACCGCATGCAGCCGCCGCCCAGCGTATCCTCGGGGGACAGATAGGAGACATTGAGCGTATGGCCGTTTTTCACGATTTGATTTCCGGCCGGGTCAATTTTTATGGTGTCGGAACCGTTTGTCAGGCGGATGTCGCTGCCGGCGTCGGCCAGAGTGACCGTATAGCTCAAATACCGGCAGACCGGTTCCAGCTCCAGATAAAGAACTCCGTCATTGTAATAGGCTCCCGACTGTGTTGTCGTCTGCCCGGTTTTTAAATTCATTGCACCGTTTGATGCCGCAAAGCAGTTGATTGGAATCAGAATCAGAAGCACAGCCGTAAAGGCCGCAAGAGTTTTTCTCATCATGCAGGTTCCCCCTAAGTCAAATATTCTTATAGTATTATTTTACCAGTCAGGGCTGAACTCTGCAAGGAAATATGAAAAATAGTATTCTGCGGGTGTTATTTTTTTGAACAGGCTTAAGCCCTTCTGCCACGGGGCATTGCGTGGATCGCGCCGCCCAGCGCGTCCTCCGCCGCTTCGGTCACGGCCTCCGAGAAGGTGGGGTGCGGGCGAATCACGCTGGCTAATTCGCGCGCCGTCACGCGCCGGTCAATCGCCTGCACCAGGCCTGCGATCAGATCGGTCGCGCGTTCGCACATCAGCTGCGCGCCGATCAGCGCGCCGGACTGCTTTGCGAACACCAGCTTGACAAAGCCGCGCTCACTGTGCTCGATGACCGATTTCCCAAGCGAGGCGGTCAGAGCCTTGCCGACGGTGACCTCGATGCCTTCCTGTTTCGCCTCGTCCGCGCAAAGGCCGGCGCAGGCGATTTCCGGGCTTGTGTAGACGCAGGAGGAGATTGCGCGGGGGCGAACCGGTTCTGTTCCCCGCGCCATGTACTCCACCGCCTCGATCCCCTGGGCGGAAGCGGCGTGGGCAAGCTGGATTCCCCCGGTCACGTCTCCTACGGCAAAGACGCCGGGCAGGCTTGTTTCGTGGTGCCCGTCGGTCAAGATAAATCCTTTTGCCGTTTTTATCCCGAGTCCTTCGGTGAAAAGATCATTGGTCGCGGGTTTGCGGCCGACTGCAATCAAAACAAGGTCCGCTTCCGCACTGTTTTCCGTCTCCTTTTCCGTGAACCGGCAGACAAGCGGAGAACCCCCGGCGATTTGCTCCACCTTTGCGGAAGAGTGAACCCGCACACCGCGCTTTTTGAGAATCATGGAAAGACTTTGCGAAATTTCACGGTCCATGGTCGGCAGAATCCGGGGCATGGCCTCCACGATTGTCACTTCACAGCCCAGATCGGAAAAAGCGGTGGCAAACTCCGCGCCGATGACGCCGCCCCCAATGATGACCAGACGGCGGGGAAGGGCATCGAGCTCCAGAAGACCGTCGCTTGTTACAACGCCGGGCAGTTCCGCCCCGGGAATCGGGGGAACGGACGGTACGCAGCCGGTTGCCAGAAGAATTTTGCCGGCCCTTAGTTCCTGCGTGCCGGAGGATCCCGTTACGGTAATCTGTTCCGCACTTTCCAGAAAACCTCTGCCCTCAAAACAGTCGACCCCGTTTGCTTTCAGCAGTTTTTCAATTCCGGTGCGCAATTCCGTAACCACCTGGTCTTTTCGGCGCAGAATGGTGCCGAAATCAAAGGAAAGGCCGTCTGCCGCAAGGCCGATTTCGCTGAATTTTTTTGCTTCACGGTACAGCCCGGAAGAGTGAAGAATCGCTTTTGTGGGAATACAGCCGCGGTTCAGGCAGGTTCCGCCCATGTCGCGGGCTTCGATCAGCGCGACGGAAAAACCGAGCTGGGCGGCACGGATGGCGGCTTCGTAACCGGCGGGGCCGCCCCCGATCACCGCCAAATCATATTTTTTCTCCATACGGATGCTCCTTTTTAAGAGTAAGCCCGCAGGTTTTTTTGCCTGCGGGCTGTTTTAAAACTGCTGTTGGGTAAGTAAGCGCTCAATATCTGCTTCGTATTGGCTGCGCTCCTCGGATTCACCGGAAAATTCCGTGCGAAGCCGTTTGACCGCTTCTTCGGAAGAAAACGGGCAGCCGGTCAGGCACGGCGGGATCCGGCGGATGAATTCCTCATCCATTGCGTCGGAGTCAACCTGCACTCCGGCAATGACGCCGCCCTGAACCCGCAGTCCGATTCCCACGCCGCCCCAGGAAAAGCGCCTGGAAAACTCGCAGGAGAACGGCATCTGAACGCCGTAGATCCAATCAGGATTCGAAAATTTCAGCCGCAGTTCTTCCACGCGCCGCTCGTCAACCGAGTCCGGAGAGATGATTTTCGGCTCTGTTCCGTAAACCTGGCCAAACGCCTTTGAAAGCTCCCGTTTCATATCATTTACGGTCAGTCCGGGACAAAACTCATTCAGGTTCGCGATGCGCGACCGAACGGAATCGACTCCCTTGGAGCGGATTTTCTCCGCGGAAACACTCAGGTATCTTCCCGCTTTCTCCTTATCCACATCGATCAGGATCGTGCCGTGGTGATAGGCGCTTTTCCCGCTGAAATAAAACGCGTTGCCGGAAAACTTGCGTCCGTCGACCGTGATGTCGTTGCGGCCGGATTTTTCGGCCTCTATTCCGCAGGCGGAAACGGCCCGCAGAATCACATCGAGCTGGCGGGAAACGTCATAGTCTTCTTTCCGGACCAGGAACGTAAAATTCAGATTGCCCAGGTCGTGGAAGACCGCTCCTCCGCCGGAAAGGCGGCGGACAAGGTGCCCGCCGTCGGCTTCCAGTTCTTTCACGCGGCATTCCTTCCAGCAATTCTGGTTCCGGCCGATGACTACGGTGTTCTGGTTCCGCCATAGATAAAGAATACAGGTACCCTCGGGGACAGTATCCATCAGGTATTCTTCCAGAGCCAGATTCCGGTACGGAATCAGACGGTCGGTTGTGCAGAGTAACGCGTTATGAATCATATTCGTATTTCACCACAGGATGCCTTGCGGCTTCCACCTCGTCCGGGCGTCCGATCACGCGTCTTTCCGGGGCACGGTGCATGGCTTCCGGTTTGGCAAGCGCCTTTTCGTACAGCTCGAGCAGAGCTTCGGCGGCCCGGTCCAGCGTCTCTTTTGACTCGGTTTCGGTCGGCTCGATCATCAGGGCCTCGTGCACAATCAGCGGGAAATACATGGTCGGCGGGTGCATTTCAAGGTCCTGCATGGATTTCGCGACGTCCATCGCGGTCACGCCGCAGGAATCCTTTAAGTCCTGCAGGGAAAGAACAAATTCGTGCATACAGGGAACGTCGTAGGCCACCTGATACCGCTTTTTTAGCAGCGCCATCAGGTAGTTTGCGTTCAAAACGGCGTTTTCCGCAACCTGAGGGACGCCTTCTTTCCCAAGCGTCAGCAGATAGGTCAAAGCGCGCACGATGACAAGAAAATTGCCGTAGAAGGATTTGACACTGCCGATGCTCTGCGGGCGGTTGTCGTCGAGATAAAATTTCCCGTTTTGCTCCGCGACGCGGGGCACGGGCAAAAACGGGGCGAGAGAAGATTTGCATCCGACCGCCGCGCCGCCGGGGCCGCCGCCGCCGTGAGGAGTGGAAAATGTTTTATGCAGGTTCAGATGAATCACGTCGAAGCCCATGTCTCCGGGTCTCGCGACGCCGACCACCGCGTTCAGGTTTGCGCCGTCATAGAAGCACAATCCGCCCGCTTCGTGGACAATTTGCGTAATCTGCAGAATGTTTTTATCGAACAGGCCAAGCGTGTTCGGGTTGGTCAGCATCAGCCCTGCGGTATCGTCGCCGACGGCTTTTTTCAGCGCTTCCAGGTCGACGCAGCCGTCAGGGCCGGACGGGATGTTCACAATGGTGTAGCCCGCCATGGCCGCGCTTGCCGGGTTGGTGCCGTGCGCGGAATCCGGCACGATAATTTTGGTGCGCTTTTGGTCGCCGCGGGAATGATGCCAGGCCTTGATCAGCAGCAGGCCTGTGTATTCGCCGTGGGCGCCCGCCGCGGGCTGAAAGACCATTTCATCCATCCCGGTGATTTCGCAGAGAAATTTTTCCGCCAGATGCAGTACTTTCAGGCATCCCTGAGCCGTGTGAGCGGGCTGAAGAGGATGAATCTCCGTGAATCCGGGCAATGCCGCCATTTCCTCGTTGATTTTTGGGTTATATTTCATCGTGCAGGAACCGAGGGGATAAAAACCGTCGTTGACGCCGAACGAACGCTTCGCGAGCGCGCTGTAATGGCGGCTCAGGTCGTTTTCAGACAGCTGCGGAAGACGAAGGGGAGCCTTGCGCGCGAATTGCTGCGGCAGGGTGGTTTCCGGCACGTCGCATGCCGGAAGAATCATGCATCCGCGGCCTGCGCGGCTTTCTTCAAAAATCAATTTCATTCTTGTTCCGCCTCCTCCAGCAGTTCGGCAAGCCGGTCGATTTCCTCTTTGGAGTTGTATTCCGTTACGCACCAGAGCAATCCGCCGTCCGGCAGGGGAAGGCCGCCCAGAATGCCGTGCTGTTCCAGTAATTCGAGTGTCTTTTGCACGTTCGGGCAGGCGGTGACGAACTCATGGAAAAATTCCGTTTGGTTCTTCAGCTCAAAGCCCTTGACCGCGCCGATTTTCTTAGCGGCGTAATGCGCTTTGGAATAGCACTGCTCCGCCGCCGCTCTGAGTCCGTCCGGACCCATTGTACTCAGGTAGACGGATGCGGTCAGCGCGCAGAGCGCTTCGTTGGAGCAGATGTTGCTCAGCGCCTTTTCCCGGCGGATGTGCTGCTCGCGCGCCTGAAGCGTCAATACAAACGCGCGGTTGCCGGCGGCGTCGGAGGTCTGGCCGACAATTCTGCCGGGCAGGCGGCGCATCATCGCCTTCTTGCAGGCCATAAAGCCGAGATACGGGCCGCCGAAGCCGAGCGGCATACCGAGCGGCTGACCTTCGCCGACCGCGACATCCGCTCCGCATTCGGCGGGTGTTTTCAGAACAGCGAGGGAGATCGGGTTGCATCCCATAATGAATTTTGCCCCGGCCGCGTGAGCAATTTCACCCAATGCCGCTGCGTCTTCAATCGTTCCGAAATAGTTCGGCTGCTGTAAAAAGAAGCATGCCGCGGTTTTGTCCTGTTCCAGCAGGTCTTTCAGGGCGGAAGCGTCGGTCGCTCCGTCCTTCTCGGGAACCAGACAAACCTGAGTATCCGCGCCGAACGCGTAAGTCCGGATGGTTCGAATGGTATCCGGATGAGAGGCCGCGGAAACATAGACGGTCGTGCGACCGCGGTCGCGGCACATCGCGGCGGCTTCCGCGGCGGCGTTTGCGCCGTCGTAAACGGAGGCGTTCGAAACTTCCATGCCGGTCAGTTCACAGATCATGGTCTGGTACTCGAAAATCGACTGCAAAATCCCCTGACTGATCTCCGCCTGATAAGGGGTATAGGCGGTCAGAAAGGTCTCGTTTGCGGTAATGCGGGTGACGGCGGCGGGAATGTAATGCCGGTACGCGCCGGCCCCCCGGAATACGGTGGGAAACACCTTGTTTTCCGAAGCGATCGCGGTCATTTTCCGCCGCACTTCCAGTTCGGAGAGACCCTGCGGCAGGTCGAGCAGGCGGCTCAGGCGGACCGATTCCGGAATCTGCGAGAACAAGCCGTCAAAGGAATCGAATCCGGCGGCGGAAAGCATCTCTTTCTGTTCTTCCGGGGTGGAGGGAATGTAAGAACCCATACCGTTAGTCTCCTTCTTTTCCGGACAGGAATGTGAGGTATTCGCCGGCGGAAAGGAGTTCCTCCGTTTTGGAGATGTCGCCGACCTGCACCATCCAGGACTCATAGGGGGCTTTGTTCAGCTGTTCGGGCGCGTCAAGCAGTTCTTCGTTGACTGCCTGAACCGTGCCCGTGACCGGGCAGTAAACGTCGGAAACGGCTTTGACGGATTCCACGTCTGCGAACGCCGCTCCGGCTTCCACGGAATCGCCCTCCTGCGGCAGGTTGACGAAAACAATGTCTCCGAGTTCTTTCTGCGCAAAGTCGGTCAAGCCGATTTTAGCGCTGCCGTCCGGCAGATAACTGACCCATTCATGAGATTTTGTGTACTTGAGTTCTTCTGGCAGATTCATATCAGTTCCTCCTTAAAATTCGACCGGTGATTTTTAAAAACGGGTTTCGGTAGGGAGCAAATATTATTTTGCCCGTTTATAAAACGGCAATGCGGTGATCTGCGCCGCCACACGGCGGCCGCGAATGTCCAGCTCCACGTCGGTTCCGATCTCAGTATTCCCGGAGTCGATCAATGCCATCGTAATAGCCGATTTCAGAAACGGGCAGAAGGTACCGGAAGTGGTTTTTCCCACAGCTTTTCCGTTGATGAGCACAGGTTCGCCGCCGCGGGCGATTCCGCGCCCGGTAACCGCTAAACCAACCCTGACGCGGGATGGCTGAATTTTACCGGCTAACGCGTCTTTGCCGATAAAATCGTGGGAATCCATCTTGACGCCGAACGAAAGTCCGGCTTCGAACGGATTGATCGTTTCATCCATCTCATGGCCGTAAAGCGGCATGGCAGCCTCCAGACGGAGCGTGTCGCGGGCGCCGAGCCCGCAGGGGATCAGCCCGTATTCCCTGCCCGCTTCCAGAAGCAGATCCCACAGACGCTCCGCGTCCTGCGGGGCGCAGTAAAGCTCATAGCCCAATTCGCCTGTGTACCCCGTGCGGGAGACCAGGCAGGAAATTCCGCCGACGGTGCCTTTTTCCACAAAGGTGTAATATTTCTGTGGGATGGAGGATTCATCGGCCACTTTTTTTAGAATCTCCGGCGCTTTCGGGCCCTGCAGGGCGATCTGCGCGACATGATCGGAGATGTCCTCAAACCGAACGTCGCCTTTCAGGTGGGCTTTGATCCACTCCGCGTCCTTTTTGCGGTTCGCGGCGTTGACGACCAGCAGATATTTGCTTTCGCTCATGCGGCACACGACCAGATCGTCTACCACGCCGCCGTCGTCATAGCACATCAGGGTGTAGCGGACGCGGCCGTCGTACATGCCGGAAAAATCGTTGGTCAGGATGTGGTGGAGGTTTGCAAGGGCATCCTTGCCCTCAAGAATGATTTCTCCCATATGGGAGATGTCGAACAGCCCCGCGGCGGTTCGCACCGCCATGTGCTCGGCGATGACGCCGGAGGGATACTGAACGGGCAGCAGGTACCCCGCGAACGGGACAATTTTGCCGCCTGCGGCGACATGCCGGCTGTAAAGAGGGGTTTTGCTTTCCATAATATTGTTCTCTTCTTTCCACAGTGGTATCAAACAAAAAAGGACAGAGGCATACGGCAGGACTTCCTGCCGTATGCCTCCGTTGATCAACCTGAAAGATTCTTCCCGACCGGGAATTGCCTCTTCGGTGTCCGATGGACTTTCCGGAGTTTCGTCGGATCCCGGTTTTTTTGCCTGAGAGTTTTTGCGTTCCCCTTCGGCGCCGTCTGTGACAGACGGTCTCTCCCGGAATCTTCATCCGATATTTACTTTTATGAGTTTTCTTTGCCGCTCTGCAATTTCGCCGCTTCTTCTTCAGCGGAGCGCAGTGCTTTTGTGCCGGTCTTGCACAGAACGTTGATTCCCCGCGCAATCGTGACGATCAGAAACGCCTCGGTCAATTCTTCCATCGTCATTCCCGCCCGGATTGCCGCGGCGGCATGGGCTTTCGCGCCGCTTTCCTCGTCCGCGATGCTGTCAAGAATGCTGAAAAGCATTTCCCGTGTCGCGGCAGGCAGCGCGCCGTTCTGCACGGCATCCCGCATTCCAAGGTAGCCTCTCAGACCGTCCGGAGCATAACGGGAAAGGATTTGAGCAAACGGCGGATTCCAGTGAAGAATATTCCGGTAATACTCCAACAGGTCCTCAATTTGGTCCAAAAAACACCTCTGGTTGCGGAATGCAGGAAATTGACTTTCCCAATTCAGATAATATGAATTATAAAAGAAGATGAAAAAGCCGTCAAGGCTTTTGATTCGATTCTAAAAAAAACAAAAAATTTTAAGAAAATATTCAGGTTATGCTTTAAAATATCAAGAAACAATCCGGGCGAGCGGGGCGATTTCAATTCCTTCCGCCGTCAGCGCGGAACGGATTTTCCGAACAAATTCCAGCGCATGGGCGTTATCTCCGTGAACGCAGACAGAGTCGGCCCGAATCGAAATATCTTTTCCCGTCGCGGCCGTGACTTTACCCTCTTTCGCCATGCGGACAACACGGCGGATCGCCTCGTTTTCGTCCGTGATCATGGAGTTCGGCTTCGTTCTGGCCACCAGGGAACCATCCTCTTCATAGGCCCGGTCCGCGAAAACCTCGCTCGCAGCGCGAATGCCGGTGTCCTTCGCGGCGCGGATCATTTCGCTGCCGGAAAGGGCTAGCAGAATCAGGCTGCCGTCGAACTCGGCGATGCCCTCGCAGATGGCTTTTGCAAGATCATAATCTTTGCCCGCCATGTTGTACAGGGCGCCGTGCGCTTTTACGTGGACCAGCTTTACGCCGCAGGCCCGGCAGAATGCGGAAAGCGCGCCGATCTGGTACTGAACGTAAGCCTTCGCTTCCGCCGGAGAAACCTTCATGTTTCTGCGGCCGAATCCCATCAGGTCCGGAAATCCCGGATGCGCCCCCACGCAGACCCCGCTTTTTCCCGCAAGCTCAACGGTTTTTCGCATCACGACGGGGTCGGATGCGTGAAAGCCGCAGGCGACATTGGCGGAGGAAACAAACGGGATGACTTCCTCGTCCATGCCAAGCCGATAGGCGCCGAAGCTTTCCCCCAGATCACAGTTTAAATCAATGCGGTTCATCGGTAATTTCCCCTTTCCTCAGTATTTGAGCTGTACGTTTTTTACATCCGTAAGAAACATATGCCCCGGTGAGTGCGTAATGGCGATTTTCGGCTTCACATTCATGATCACCGACTGCGGGGTTACGCCGCAGGGCCAGAAAACCGGAACTTCCCCGTCGCGGATGGTGACGCTGTCGCCGAAGTCCGGGTGATTGATGTCCTTGATGCCGATTGCTTCCGGCGAACCGATGTGAACCGGAGCGCCGTGCACCCGGGGCATTCCTCCGGTAATCAGCGCGGCGCGCACCACCTCGTCATGGGGGAGGGGGCGCATGGAGACAACCATTTTGCCGCTGAAAATACCGGCGGGTACGCAGTCGATGTTCGTACGGAACATCGGAACATTGCGGTTTTCTTCGATGTGGCGCACTGTGATGCCAGCTTCCAGCAGCTCCGCCTCAAAGGAGAAGCTGCAGCCGATCAGGAAGCTGACAAAATCGTCCCGCCAGAGACGGGAGGCGTCGGTGCATTCTTCCACCATCACGCCGTTTTCATAGACGCGGTATTTCGGAATGTCGGTGGCGATATCGGCGCCCTGCGCAATGGCATGCAGTTCTCTGCTGCCCGCGTCGGAAACCTCAAGCAGAGGGCAGGATTTTGGATTTCTCTGGCAGAACAAAAGAAAATCGTATGCGAGCTCTTTTGGAAGCACGGCCAGATTTGCCTGCGCATATCCGGCGCACATGCCGGCGGTCGGGCCGGTAATTTCGCCTTTGCGGATCAGCCCGCGAACCTCCGACGGCGCCATCGTTGTCAGATCCATTCGTTCAACCTCCGTTTCAACAGCCGGGACGGACGCGTTGAGCGTTCTTCGGCCCGGCAGGTCATTGTTTTGTTTATTCGTTCAGATACCGATTCAGCTTACGGAGCTTTTTTGTCTCTTTCCGCAGCAGCTTTTGGGCTTCCCCGACGGAAATGCGCTGAAACCGGACGGAATCGCCCGGGCGGCACTGCGCGAGCAGGGGCAGATCAACCGACGCCACCGTGCCGATTTTGGTGTATCCGCCCGTCGTCTGGCGGTCTGCCAGCATGATGATCGGCTTGCCGCTCGAGGGAATCTGAACGGCCCCTGCGGGGATTCCGTCGGATATGATATCCGCTTTGTCCCTGCACTCGACGACGGGACCGTCCAGCGCGCAGCCCATACGGTCGAACCGAGGCGTAACCTGATAAGTTTCCTCAAAGAAAGTACGGATTCCGCCCTCGGTGAAAGCGTCTTCCTGCGGACCCAAAATCACCCGCAGGGCCGTTTCGCCGCCGAAGGACGGGGCCTCCAATGTGCGGAGCGGAAAAAAGGGCAGCTCCTTTTTCGGCGAAGCGAATGCGATGACATCACCCGTCTGCAGTTTGCGTCCCCCGCAGCCTCCGAATCCGCATTTCAGGTTGGTCGATTTGCTGCCCATGACAACCGGCAGTTCGAGGCCGCCGGCGAACGCAAGGTAAGCGCGGCAGCCGCTTTTGGCGGGGCCGAAGGAAAGGACGTCCCCATCCTTGACCGGAATGGCGGCGTACCGCGGCATCGGCGCTCCGTTGAGCACAGGCGACAGGTCCCCTCCGGTCACCGCGACAAAATTATCCGCGGTAAAACGAAGCTCCGGTCCCATCAGGGTGATTTCGAAGACGGCTTCCCCGGCGGGATTTGCCACCAGAAGATTTGCGAGGATCATGGCTTTGCGGTCCAGCGCGCCGGAGGGGGAAATGCCGAGCTTTTGGTAACCGGTGCGCCCAAAATCCTGCACGGTGGTCAGAAGCCCGGGCTTTATGATTTCAATTTCCATCGGAGGAGCCCCCTTCCCGGACGACGCACTGATATTCGCCCTTTTCCGAAAGGGAATGAATCCGCAGATATTCTTCGCGCGGCACCGGGACAAAACGGATCCGATCCCCGGCCCGGTACAGAATCGGGTCCTCCCGGTTCGGGTCATAGGGCTTTACCGGCGTGCTGCCGATCAGCCGCCAACCGCCGGGGGAAGCGATGGGGTAGATGCCGGTCTGTTCGCCGCCGATGGCTACGGAACCCGCCGGGATTTTCACGCGCGGCGTTTTCAGGCGGGGCGTCGCAATCCGGGAATCCATTCCCCCAAGATAGGCAAAGCCGGGCAAAAAGCCCAGCATGTAAATCAGATAATCTTTTGAAGAGTGAATCCGGACGACGTCGTCCTCCGCCATACCCGCGTGGGCCGCCACATCCGGCAGATCCTCGCCGAATTCGCCCCCGTAGCAGACGGGAATTTCAACAATCCGGCCCGCGCCGGAAGCGGCGGAGCCAAGGTTGTTCGCAAGACGGGAAACCTTGCGTTTTAAAGAAGAACAGCGGATCGCGCAAGGGTCGTAACAGATTAAAAGAGAGCGATAAGTCGGTATCGTTTCCGTAATCCCCTTGAGACCGGACTGCCGAAGAGCGCGGTCCAGCGCGAGCACTTTCCCGTTGATTTCCTCACTGATTTCATTGCCGAACTCGACGGTGAGGGCACTGTCCCCCGCGGTCAGGATTCTGGGCTCCGGCATTTACAGTAACCTCCTCACTGAAAACCCGTTCTCACAGGTTGCAACGTCATGAAGCCGGTAATTTTTCCGCCAACTGCGTTGAAAATACATCGGAATACGCAGGTCTTTACGAAAGAATTCCCCGTGGTTATGTCGTTTCTCCCCTATGGGAACAGGTTTGAAAAAATCCCAACTCAAGCACCTTTTGAAACCAGGTTTTCCCCGGTTCGTATCCCGCGTAATCCAGAGCGTAGGCGACGCATTCGCGCATCAGCTCCAGAATCAGCACGTTCATTTTCAGGCCGAAGCCGTCCACCGCGGGGGTCAGGGAACCGTCCATATTGACCATTCCGCAGCGGGAAGCGGTTTTGATCGTTTCCCCGAGAAGCTCTCCGTCGTGAAGAATCTCCGGATTCTTCATCAGATACGCGAGCGCGGCGATCATTCCGTCGCAGCCCCAGTTGGAAACCGTCGCGGTCAGAACGGTTTCGGCCCTGGTCGCGGCGGCCAGCCCGCCCCCGCATCCGCAGGAACAGGAGCCCGGCGCGGCGTAGGGAATATAACGGTTCAAATGGTCGCCCAGCGTGCCGAGCCCAAGCTCGTTGCCGAGATCCCCGATGGAGATGGTTGCAACGCCCTTTTGCCGCAGCGTTTCAAACAGAATGTCTGCTTTCGCTTCCAGCGGGGTGACGTCTTTTCCCACCGCGTTATGATAGAAGCCCTTTGCGTTCGCCCCGGGAGCTTCAATGCTGACAACAGCGGAAGGGAGCCCCTGCGCGATGATTTCCTCCGCGCGGCCCGCCGCCTTTTCCGCTTCCTTCGGGAAAGTCAGGAACGCCATGGAAAATGGAAAGCGCTTTGCTTCCCCGACGGATTCGTAAAGGTGAAGGCCGATCAGCGGGGCGATCGCCTTCACGGCCGGAACGTTTTCTTCCGGGCAGACAAGGACGGGAACCGCGCGGAACGCTTTTTCAAGCGCTCTTGCCAGCAGCATGGCGCCGATAATTCCGTCCGTTTCGGCGCAGAGGGAAGGGGTCAGAACAAAACCGGTCAGAATAAGGACTTCGTTGCCTTCCCGGACCGTTTCCACCAGCTTTTTTGCCGCGTGTATGGTTAACGGTTCGCCGGCGAGCTTCCGCGACCCGTCGTACAGAATCCGGCAGACCCCGTATCCGCGGGGGTCCAGGTTCATCAGGTCGTCAAGATTTTGGCCGACGTTTAATTCGGTTAATGCTTCCTGATTCATTTCTGTCATGACGATCCTTTCGCTCTTATTTCGCGTAATCAGCGAATTTCACCTTCGTATAATCCTCAAATTGCTTTACAGCGGCGTCCTGCAGCTTTTTGAGCAGCTCGGGGGCGCGCCCGCCGACCGTTTTGCCGTCGATTTCCACTGCGGCGTTGCACAGGGTGCCGGAGCTATGTACGATGACTTCGTCGGCGTCCATCAGCTCGGCGACGGTAAAGGGGGTTTCGCTGACCTGCATTCCGACCTGCGCGGCAAGCGCGACCAGATGTTTTCTGGCGGTGCCGGGAAGAATCAGGTTGTTGAGCGGAGCCGTGCGAAAAACGCCGTTTTTGATGATGGAGACATTGCTGTGCGCGCACTCGGTGACGGTTTCGCCGCGGTGGAACACCGCCTCCTGGCAGCCGGCTTCTTTCGCCGCCTGAGCGGCCATAACGCTTGGAATCAAATTCAGCGTTTTAATATCGCAGTGCAAAAACCGCGTGTCTTCCACGGTAATCAGCTTGAGGGTCCGGTCGATCGCCGTCAGCGGATTCGGGCGGATGGTGACAAAAAGGTTTGCCGGGCCGTCGGGAAAAACATGGTTGCGCATGCCGGTGCCGCGTGTGGTCTGCCAGTAAACCATCAGGCTTTCGGAGTTTTCCACCTGGTCGACCAGCTCCTGAAGTGTTTTTGCAAGCTCTTCTTTCGACATCGCGAACGGAATTTTCAGCTTGGAAAAGCTGCGAAAAAACCGGTCGATATGATCCTCGAGCGCAAAGATGACATGGTTTACCGCGTAAGTGGCGTCATACACGCCGTCGCCGAAATAGACGACACGGTCGTTCATGGGGATGGTCATTTCCTCAATCGGGCCGGTTTTTCCATTGTAATACCCAATGTTTTTCATGCAGGTACCTCCACAAACTGTTTATTGTCGGCTGCAAATCCGGATGGTAGCACGTGAAAACGGACCGGTTTTCAACAAAAAAGAAGCCACTTAACCTAAACAGCGAGTTAAATGACTTCTGTATCATTTACTTTACGGTTCGTTGCCCTGCCCTCATTGGCGTTTGGCTTCCGTAATATTTTTTTGTAATAACGGGCCTACATCCGCATTTTACCGGCTGTAATCTTTCCCTATTTTATTCTACGATGCCGCTTTTGTCAACCTTTTTTTCGGAAACGGGGCGGACGGGACTTTACTCGGTGTTAATTCAATATTATAATAAAATCAGGGGGAGTAAATAAACGGTTATTCACTGGAATGAAAGTAAGGACAGGATGTGTGGGGAAATGGGGAAACGGGAGTTTGGCAGGATCCGAATGAAATCCTCGGGAGATGGAGCGAAGCCGGGGCGCAGAACGGCGTACTTTAATTACCAGCTGATCTCCAGCCGAAAATACATCAATCAGGTTTGCCTTGCTGTCGGCGTATTCAATGAAGCGCTTTTAATCCCGGATTCGATTTTTGTAAAAAGCCCGATGAGCAAGCTGCTCATTGTTTTGTTTCGCACCCTGTTCACAGGCCTTCTCGTCCTTTTTTCCCTGTATTGCTCCAGAGCCAGGGGATACAGGTCCTTTTACCGCTGTACAACGGGGATGGAGCTTCTCGCGGTCGCAATCTTTTTATTCGTTTTGGTTCAGTACGACCCGCCGAATTTTATGGTTCAGGCGGCGGGGCTGTATATCCTTCTGCTGGCTTTTTTTCTGGTTCCGAACCGGTACCGGAATATGCTTGCCGTGTCGACCGTTGGAATGGCCGGCTTTCTCTATTTTTCCTGGAGAAAGCTCGGCGGCCTGAGTATAGACGAGCTGATGGCGGCGGTCATTTATTTTGCCGCTACCGTTTTGATCTGCTCCATTTTCGCGTTGGGAAGGGACCGGCAGCAATACGGCGAATTTCTTTCCAAAGCTCAGCTGATGAAACTCAGCTATACCGACCAGCTGACAAGGGCTTCCAGCAGAAACCGGCTTTTTTCGGAATTCGCCAGGTGGCAGAAAATCTGCCTCGGGCGGCAAAGGCCCCTTTCGCTCTCTCTGTTTGACATAGACCGGTTCAAGTCCGTCAACGACCAGTTTGGGCATTCGATTGCGGACAGGGTGCTTGCCGAACTGGCCGATGTGATTCGCGCTCATTTGAGAAGCTCCGATCTTCTGGTTCGGTGGGGAGGGGATGAATTTGTGATTCTGTTTCCGGAGACCGACCGGAATAAGGCTGCGGGAATCCTGAACCGGGTCCGCTATGCAATTGAAAAGAAGCGATTCGCTGGTAAAATACATATTACCTGCAGCTTCGGTTTAGCTGAAATGGAGGAAGGCTCCACACTGGATTCCATGGTTCAAAAGGCGGATGATCTCATGTATTCAGCGAAAAAGCAGGGAGGAAACCGGGTGGAAATCCGTGAGGAAAAAGCTCAGTGATTCTGGGAAACCCGATACAGGTTTTTAAAATCGGGCCGTCCCGCCGAATCCATCAGATAGGCGGTTTCATCCGCGTCCTCAATCCTGTTTTCGTTCAGGGACCTGATGATGGTGTCCGCGTCGTAAATTCCGACTCCGTGGCCGTAATATAGTTTCCCGTTCAGGTCGATGACGTTCTCCCCCTGCCATTCCGGGGTCAGAGGGTCCACGTCCGGATTGGCGAAATAACGCCGGTCGCCCGGAAGATAGAACGGGTACTTTTTCATCAGGCCGACATCACGGAGAAGCCGGTCGAGATGATGCCAGTTCATCAGTTCTATTTTTGGAAAGACCTGATTGAATCGGTCCGCACCCAGTACGGCAAGAAGGGCGCGGTAATAGACAATGACCATGGCGGTCGCGCATTCCGTCGCGTATTTGCGGCCGTGGTCAAAAATGTCCGAAATCGCCTCACTCGGTTTCGCGCCGCTTTTCAGACGAAAACCGCCTTCCGCCGTGCGGTCCCAGAATTCCTGGTTGCACTTTGACTTGCGGAAGATCGCGAAATCCATGCCGCTGCGGTCCAGTTCTTTTGCGGCGGCGACGGTCTGGGCGCGCAGGCGGAGTTCGAATCCCAGCTGTTCGCTGGAATCGTAATCAAGCTTTTCTTCGGCGGACGCAAGCTGAGAAAGAATGGAGCGCTCCGCGTTTTCATGAGTCAGGTTCGTGAGTTCTTCGGCCGCGGTCTGCTTTCCGGCAATAAAAATCATACCAGTCGCCTCCCCGTTCCGTTTTTTGCAAGCCGCAGCTGCTCTTCTACCGGAAGGTGGATCCACCGGTTCCAGGATTCCGGATTGCTGGCATGGAGGGCTTTGGAGTAGTCGGAAAGTACGGCTTGATCGCTCTCTTCCGCCTGTGCGAAACAGCTGAGGGATTCTTCTTCCTGACTGGTCAGCGGATCGACCGGGGTGCGCTTGCGCGGGGAAATCTGTTTGCACAGATATTTCGCCTCCCGGTCAAGGCCGCAGATTTCCGGCTGATTGGAGCTTTGCAGGCTTTCTCCCGTAAAATACAGATAAGGGCTGTTGTCCTGCAGCCACTTCATGAAATTCCGGTACTGGGTCTCCCATCGGCGGGAATCCGCGCCGATGTCGGGAAGATGCAGGAGCAGGTGGGCAAGTTCCCGGTCCCTTGCGTTCGCGGAACGCAGGTACGGCGCGAGGTACCGCAGCGCATTCGGGTCGTGCGACTGGAAAAAGGCCCAGATCAGGTCGTGCAGATATCCCTTTTTGCGGTTGCGTCGAAAAATAAGGGCTGCCAGTCCGGGCAGAATGGATGTTTCGCGGTATCTTCTCGTCAGTACGGAGGCCGAGAGATCAAGAATTTCGTCGTAATCGTCGCTCATTCCGTCGTTTTCCGCTCCCGTCTGGAAGATCCATAGAAAAGCGGCGTGAACGTTTTCGTCCGTATAAGAAATTCCGCCGCCGGGCAGCGCCTTTTTTTCTTCCAGAACTTTATCACAAATCTGCAGCGCAGCCCGGATTTTTTCGCTGAGTCTGTCGTTCAGACCGGCTTCTTCAATCTGTGGCTTCAGCGAGAACAGGGTTGCGAAGCGCAGCCCTTCGTCATTCAGCAGGCGCGGCGCGGCTTCCTTTTGCTTTCCGATAATTTCCTGAAAACGCCTTTTGCAGGCGTTGATGCCGCGATTTCGCCGGACATATTCCAAAGTGCCGACGGGTGCGCGGGAATCGGAATACATATAATCTCCTTCTTTCACCGTTCGGATTCTGTTTCTAATCCATTTTATCGGAAATCGGGAGTTTTGTTTCCGTATTTGTTGATGCGATGCAGCGAAAAAACCGCCGCTCTGGAAGTCACAGAGCGGCGGTTTGCCGCAGTATCTTTATTCCTTGCCCGCGCCGATAAAATCGACGCCGCCCTGATAGGGGTGGAACACAATCCCGGTCACGCCCTTTGCCATGGCGTAATAGCGTTTGCCGTAGTACAGGGGATAGAACACGGCCTGACGGCTTAAATATTCTTCCGCCGCCGCGTAGTCGTCGGCGGCCTTTACCCCGTCTCCGGTTTCCCCCTTGGAAAGCAGGGCGTCGTACGCGGTGTTGCTGTATTTCGTAAAGTTCCCGTCGGCTCCGCTACGGAACAGGGACAAAACCGAAAGAGGCCCGTCGCTGTCGGGAGTGATCGGAGCAAGCGCGATTTGATAGTTCCCGGACTTCACCTTGGAAAGAAGATCACTTTTGTCCATTGCTTCCATATTAAAATAATTGTGAAACTGTGAGTTCCAGGATATAATCATTTCGTTAAGCATCAGCTTAACGTTTTCGTCATTCGGGCACAGAACGCTGACGGATTCCATTTTGTCTTCCTTGGAAAATCCGAGTTCCCTTAGCCCGTTCGCGAGGGTCTGCGCGGCCCCCGCGTCCTGGGAAAGCAGAAACGGGTCGCCTGCCAGTTTCCGGTAGTTCTGCCCCAGAAATGTGGTGCCGGGCAAAAGAACGGAGTCCGCGGCAGACGTGTCCTGCGGCAGATGCGACAGGACTTTTTTCCGGTCCAGCGCCTGAACAAAGGCTTTGCGGACATCCACGTTTTTCATCAGATCGGACGAGGTGTTAAAACAAAGTCCCCAGGTCGTGTCCTGAAACGATACGATGGAGCAGCCGTCGGCCGAAGCTTTCCCGGCCTGAGCGGCGGAGACCGAAACGGCGTCTACGACCCCGTTTTTTAACGTGGCCACAGGTTTGCTGAGGTCAAGGCTGTCCCCCTCAATCTGAAGATCAACGTTGGACGGCAGGGGCGCCGTGCCGCCGTGATAGGTTGCGGAGCGCCTCAGATTCAGATACTGGTCGTGAGCCCAGCCGTATTTTCCGTCGATGCGGAACGGACCGTTTCCCAGAACATAGGAGGCTTCAAGTCCGTAGCGGCCGGAGGTCGATTCGAAAAAATCCCGGCTGCAGGGCATAAAAACGGCGTTCGCCGTCTGCTTGGGGAAATCCGGATAGGAATATTCCAGATCGACTTTCAGTGTGCGGCTGTCCACGGCCGAGACCCCCAGCTTTTCCGGCGACAGTTTTCCGGAGCTGATTTGCCGGGCGTTTTTCAGGCAGAACATCTGCGAGCAGACCGGCGAACCCGTTTGCGGGGACACGGCCCGTTGGAAAGCGTAGACGAAGTCGTTCGCGGTAACGGGTTTTTTATTGCTCCATTCCGCGTCGCTGCGCAGGTAAAAGGTAAACTCCGTGCTGTCCGTATTGGCCTGCCACCGTTCGGCCACTCCGGGCTTGGCAGCTCCGTCCGCGCCGAGTCTTGCCAGTCCCTCAAAAAGTGCCTCGATCGCAATAATGGACGAGGAGTCCGAGGCAATCTGCGGATCCAGCGTTTTCGGGTCGCTTTTCAGGCCATATAAAATTGTTTTGTCCGCGTTTGACGGCCTGCTGTTTTTGCAGCCCGTCATGGAAAGCAAAAGAACGGCGAGCGCAAGGAAAACGGAGACCATTTTCCTGTTTTGCAATGGATACCCCTCCCGGCGGTAATAATATCGATATTTTAACATCTTTTTCAACCTAATTCAAATTGCAGCAGGAAGGCTGACGCCGTCGGCCTGAAATCGGAAGCAAAATTGCGGCGCGATGTTGCTTTCTGCGTTGGCTGAGCCTGCAAAATTCGGTCACGTGCAGGGAAACATGTTCCATACAGGAACTTTATGGTATAATGGAATCAATCTTGCGTGCGGGGTGAAAAAACAACTTGAAGATCATTATTGAGGAGCTGATGGAAGGCGAAGAAGAGCAGATTGTGATTCGCTGCCGGGAAATGTCACATGAAATCCTGCGGGCAATCTCCCTTTTCAAGTCTCAGGATGCCATGGTCGCCTACGAGGGAAATGAGATTTATCGTATTAAGCCCTCGGATATTTATTATATTGAAGTTGTTGACAATAAAACATTCGTATATGAAAAAAAGAAAGTTTATGAATCAAAACAAAAGCTTTATGAGCTGGAGGAATCCCTGTCGGCCGGCAGTTTTCTGCGCGTCTCCAAATCGGTTCTTCTCAATTTAGGGAAAATCCGGTCGCTCAGTCCCGCTTTCAGCGGACGGTTTGAAGCGCTCTTGGATAACGGAGAAAAAGTGGTGATATCCCGGCAGTACATAGGCGATTTAAAAAAGAGACTCGGTATATAGGAGGAATCAGCGGTGCGTCTTGATGAATTGTTCAAAGCAATGTTCAGGTCCTTTTTTGTAATTACTACGGGGGTTGTCGCTTCTATGTATCTTTACTGTGCCCTGCTCAGCCCCGGGGCGGTGTTTACCGTGAAAGACATCGGCAGAATTTTGCTGATGGCCTTTGTCGGTGACCTGCCTCTCTTGCTGTTCTGGTCGCGAAGGGAGCTGAGTAAACGCCGCTATTTTATCAGAAGAATTGTCCACATGGCGGTTCTTGCCCTCCTACTGCTGTATTTTGCGTCGCTTTGGGACTGGATCAGTCTGGATAAAGCAGGAGAGGTTGCTGTGTTCCTATTGTGTGTTCTGGCCGTTTACGTCATCGTCATGTTTGTTGCAGTACTCCGGGATAAAAAGCTGTCGGACCGTATGAATCGAAAGCTGAAGGAACGTTACCATACCCGGTGAATTTAATAGGCGGGGGAAAAGTTCACGCAGCTTACCGTGCTTTTTTTACAGTTTGCGTCCTTTTAAGCGCAGCATACGGTTTTTCGATTGCACAGTTACCGCCATTTTGATAAAGTAGCTTCAGAAAGGGGTTATCGCATTGAATAAGATGGTTGAGGTCAACGGGATGAAGAAAAATTTCGGGAATATTGAGGCTGTAAAAGGAATCAGCTTTTACGTGGAGCAGGGAAAGCTTTTTTCTTTTCTCGGCCCCAACGGCGCCGGAAAGTCGACGACGATACAAATTCTTTGCACTCTTCTCAGCTACGACGGCGGAACGGTGACGATCGACGGGATGGATTTAAGCCGGGACAGCCGGAATATCCGTCGGGAAATCGGCGTGGTGTTTCAGGAAAATATGCTCGATTCGCTTCTGACCGTTCGGGAAAACCTCACAATTCGCGCGGGGCTTTACACAAAGGAGAAAGTGGTGATTCAACGGGCTGTTTCCGAGGCGGCCCGGGTTACGGAACTGAATGAGTATATGGACCGTCCGTACGGCAAGCTGTCCGGGGGGCAAAAGCGCAGAGCCGATATTGCCCGTGCTTTGCTTCATACGCCGAAAATTCTGTTTCTCGACGAGCCCACGACCGGGCTCGACCCGCAGTCCAGAAGGAATATCTGGGAAACCGTGCGAAAGCTGCAGACGGAAACCGGGCTGACCGTCTTTTTGACGACGCATTACATGGAAGAAGCGGCTGAATCCGACTATGTCATTGTGATCGACCATGGGGAAGCAGCCGCCAGGGGCACGCCGGCGGAACTGAAATCACAGTATGCCGGCGACACGCTTCAAATAAGTGCAAAAAAGGAAAAAGAACTTCGTGACGCGCTGCAAGAAATGAAAGCGGACTTTACCGCTTCCGGTGGAAAAGTAATCGTAAAGCTTTCGGATACCGTAAGCGCGATTCCGGTGTTAACACGCTGTGAACCGTTTATCAGCAGCTTTGAAGTGCTGCAGGGTACGATGGACGAGGCATTCATCGGCATCACCGGAAAGGAGCTGAGAGAATGAACGTTTTAATCAGACGGAATGTAAAGCTTTATTTTCGCGACAGAAGCGCGGTTTTCTTTTCCCTTCTGGCGGTCATCATTATCATCGGTCTGTATGCGCTTTTTCTGGGCGGTGTGTGGATTCCGAGCTCGCTCAAGGGAATTCCTTCGGTGGATTATCTGATGAACAGCTGGCTGATGGCGGGACTTCTGTCCGTTGTATCCGTGACGACGACCATGGGAGCCTTCGGAATTATGATCGACGACAAAACGCGCAGAATCGACCGGGACTTTTTCGCTTCTCCGGTGAAGCGGAGCGGGATCGCGGCGGGATATATCGGAAGCTCGTTTTTGATCGGCGTAATCATGTCGCTGATTACAGCCGTTTTAGCGGAACTTTATATCACCTCGAAAGGCGGGGGATGGCTCCCTGCGGTAAGTCTGCTCCGGGTATTCGGCCTGATTCTGCTCGCGACTCTGACGAATACCTCCATGGTATGCTTTTTGGTATCTTTCTTTAACAGTCAAAACTCATTTGGAACGGCAAGCACCGTAATCGGGACTCTGATCGGATTTTTGACAGGCATTTATCTTCCCATAGGGGAACTTCCCGCCTCGGTGCAGACGGTGATCAAGCTGTTTCCACCCTCTCATGCGGCGCTTTTGTTTCGTCAGGTGATGGTGGAGGCCCCGATGAAAACGGCCTTTGCGGGGGCTCCGTATGATATGGTGCGGGAATTCAAGGAATATATGGGCATAGAGTTTTCCGTGGGGGGACAGGAGCTTGCGCCATGGGTCAGTGCCGTGGTCCTGCTGGTTTCCGCAGTCGTTTTTTACGGATTGTCGGTTCTTAATCTCTCCAGAAAGAAGAAAGACTAAGAGCTTTTTTCAGAGAAAAATGAATCGGACAATTCCGTTTCTTGTCTGCCCTGAACGGAAAACGGCTGCCTAAATTAGAAATGATGAGAATGGGCCAGATCGAACAGTTTTGTCCGCTCAAGAATTTTCAGCAGCACGACGGAAATAGCAGAACCAATTAAAGAGCTGACCATAAACGGCAGAACATAAGTGAAAAGGGCCGCCGGAGCCGACAGAAGATAAGCGGCGACGGGGTATGCGGCCAGCGCCCCCAGGATTCCCGTTCCCGCGACTTCCCCCAAATAGGCGGCGGACAGCTTGTGAAAACGATGATAAAGCAGTCCGCTGCAAAGCGCGCCGATCATACTGCCCGGGAATGCCAGAAAGCTCCCCGTACCCAGCATGACGCGAAGCAGGGAGGTAATAAACGCCATTGCGACGGCATAAGCCGGGCCGAGCATGACCGCGGCGAGCACGTTGAGCAGCGACTGAATCGGGTAGCATTTTGCAAGGCCGGTCGGAATATAAAAGGCGGATAAAACAACGCCAAGTGCGGCAAACAGTCCGGTCAATACGATTTTTCTCAAGTCTTTCATTAAAATCCCCTTCCAATCTTTCAATCATGGTAAAAAAGAAAGCGGGACATGCCGAAAAGGCATATCCCGCTTTCTTCGTAACGGAAATAAAGTCCCTTCGTTGGCATTATCCAAATCAGGTTAACGGGTCGAAGTTCGCGCTAACTTCCTCTCAGCCTGTATCACAAGCTCCCTGCTTTTGATTCAATTTTCATAGATTGTACTCTTGACGGATGGAGATGTCAACCGGCTTTCACTTGAAAATGAATGCGGAGCCGTTTTAAAAGGCTCCACGTATTTCTGCTTATGATGAAATTCGGTTTGAGAAAGCTCAGTCCGTCAAATTGCGTCGTCTCCGCTTTCACCGGTTCTAATGCGAACCGCCTCTTCCACAGGGAATACGAATATCTTTCCGTCTCCGATTTCTCCCGTTTTAACGGCCTCACAGATTTTAGAAATCAGTTCGGTTACGATCTCGTCGTGCACAACCGTTTCCACCTTGACCTTCGGGAGAAGGTTCAGATTATAAACGGTTCCGTGGTAAACTTCTTTCATGCCCTTTTGGTTTCCGCATCCGGAGGTCATCGTGACCGTCATGCCATAAATGCAAAGGTTGTTGAGAACGGCCTTTACCTCTTCCAGCTTTTCCGGGCGGATAATCATTTCGATCTTTTTCGTAACCTCATCCCCTTGTCAGATTTTTTGTATGAAGAAAATCTTATCTGATTTCATTATATCGTTAAGTTCTTCCGAGTCAATACAAGAGGAGATAAAACGAGGAAAATAAACCCCACGGTATTTGAAGAGATCGAATCCCGGATGTTTTACCATACAGGAAAAAGAAAAGAGGATCACCCGTGAAAGGGTCATCCTCTTGTTTTCACAACGATCTTAATTTATTCGATGATGCTTTTTCCTGTCATTTCAGGCGGCTGCGGGAGCCCCAGAATTTTCAGCATCGTCGGGGCAATGTCCGCCAGGCGACCGCCGGAGCGCAGCTTGCACGGATAACCGACAACGCAGAACGGAACCGGGTTTGTCGAATGCGCGGTGAAGGGCGAGCCGTCGGGCTCCTCCATCTGCTCGGCGTTTCCGTGGTCCGCCGTAATCAGAGCAACGCCGTTCATTTCCCGAATCGCTTCGATCACGCGGCCGACGCAGGAATCCACGGCTTCCACGGCGGCTTTCGCCGCGTCGAAAATTCCGGTGTGGCCAACCATATCGCAGTTCGCGAAATTTAAAATAATCACATCGTATTTGCCGCTGCGAATCCGTTCCACCAGAGCGTCCGTCACCTCGTACGCGCTCATCTCCGGTTTCAGATCGTAAGTCGCGACTTTAGGAGAATTAATTAACACACGGTCTTCTCCGGGAGTCACGGTTTCCACGCCGCCGTTGAAGAAAAACGTCACATGGGCGTACTTTTCCGTTTCAGCGATGCGCAGCTGCGTCTTTCCGTTATGGCTGATGACTTCCGCCAGCGTGTTTTTCAGCTGCTGGGGGCGGAAGGCGACTTCGACATTCGGAATCGTGGCGTCGTACTGCGTCATGCAGACGAAATGAAGGGGGAAGAAGCCGTTCGCCCGTTCGAACCCGTCAAAATCGGGATCGACAAAGGTACGGGTAATCTGGCGGGCGCGGTCCGGACGGAAATTGAAGAAAATAACCGAATCGCCGGATGAGATGCAGCCTTCTTTCTCACAGACAACCGGAATGACGAATTCGTCCGTCACGTCGTTTTTGTAAGAGGTTTCCACCGCGGCGGCGGGGTCGCGGTTCTGCACGCCTTCGCCGAGAACCATAGCGTCATAGGCCTTTTCGACGCGCTCCCATCTGCGGTCGCGGTCCATCGCGTAATAACGGCCCATCACGGTAGCAATTTTGCCGATGCCGATCTCCCGCATTTTGTTCTGGCAGTCCAGAATAAAATCTTTTCCGGAGGCGGGGGGCACGTCGCGGCCGTCCAAAAACGCGTGAACATACACCTTTTTGCAGCCGCGTTGCTTTGCAAGCTTCAAAAGAGCGTAAAGATGGCTGTTGTGGCTGTGGACGCCGCCGTCGGACAGCAGGCCCATCAGATGCAGCGCGTGGCCGGAGGAAGCGGCGGCGTCCACTGCGCCGAGCAGGGCGGAATTTTCAAAAAAGTCGCCGTCCTGAATCGATTTGGTAATCCGGGTCAATTCCTGGTACACGATGCGGCCGGCGCCGATATTCGTATGCCCGACCTCGGAATTTCCCATCTGCCCGTCGGGAAGGCCGACGTCCAAGCCGGAAGCACCGATCTGTGTCAGCGGATTTTCTGCGAAAAGACGGTCAAGGTTCGGGGTAGAGGCCGCCTTGATGGCATTGCCGTATTCCGGCCCAATGCCGAATCCGTCCAAAATCATAAGAATCAGAGGCTTTTTCATTCCTGTACTCCTTTATGGCTTTACTTTCCGGCCGCTTTGATAATCTGGGCGAAATCGTCCGGCTTTAAGGAAGCACCGCCGATCAGGCCGCCGTCAACATCCGGTTGCGCGAGAAGCTCAGCGGCGTTTTTCGCGTTCATGGAACCGCCGTACTGGATGGTCAGGGCGTTCGCTGCAGACGAGTCATACAGGGAAGCCACCGTAGCGCGGATGGTCGCGCAGACTTCGTTCGCCTGTTCGGCGGTAGCCGTTTTGCCTGTGCCGATTGCCCAGATCGGCTCATACGCGATCATAATCCGTTTCAGTTCTTCTGCGGAAACGCCGCCCAAAGCGACCTTCGTCTGCATGGCGACCAGTTCGGAGGTAATCCCCTGTTCGCGCTGTTCCAGTGATTCGCCGACGCAGAGGATTACGGAAAGTCCGCTGTCAAGAGCCGCGCGGATCCGCTGGTTGACGGTAATATCCGTTTCGCCGAAATAAGTGCGGCGTTCGCTGTGGCCGATAATGACGTACTGTACGCCCATGGAAGCGAGCATCGGAGCGGACACCTCGCCCGTGAATGCGCCGGAAGGAGCCCAGTGGCAGTTTTGAGCGCCTACGCCGATGGAGGAGCCCTTCGCGGCTTCCAAAACAGGGAACAGGTCCACATACGGCACGCAGACGACGACTTCGCATCCCGCGTCCTTAGCCAAAGGAAGAATAGCGCCGATCAGTTCTTTTGCTTCTTCCGGGGTTTTGTTCATTTTCCAGTTTCCCGCGATGACTGCTTTTCTGAGCTTTTTATTCATGACTGTAGCCTCCTGTATCATCATTAATGCGAATGAAAAGGAAGGGGCGGTTTGCCGCCCCTTCCGCCTTATTTATCGTTCAGGCAGGCGATTCCGGGCAGTTCCTTGCCTTCCAGAAATTCAAGAGACGCGCCTCCGCCTGTTGAAATGTGGGTCATTTTTTCCGCAAAGCCAAGCTTTTCAACCGCGGCGGCGGAATCGCCCCCGCCGATGATCGAAACGGCGCCGCTGTCGGCAACCGCCTTTGCGACGGCGACGGTGCCTCCCTCGAAATGCTCCCATTCGCTTACGCCCATCGGGCCGTTCCAGACGACGGTTCCGGCTCCGCAAATGGCGTCTGCGAACAGCTTGCGGGTTTTCTCGCCGATATCAAGGCCCATCCAGCCGTCCGGGATTGTATCGGAATTGACGGTCTTGTACTGAGCGTCCTTTTCGTATTCGTCGGCGACCACATTGTCCACAGGCAGCAGGAAACGCACGTTCTTTTCCTTCGCCTTAGCCATCAGGTCGGAAGCAAGGCCGACTTTGTCCTCTTCGCACAGAGAGGAGCCGATGGAATAGCCGAGCGCCTTCATAAAGGTGTAGGCCATGCCGCCGCCGACAATCAGCGTATCCACTTTGTCCAGCAGATTGGTGATGACGCCGATCTTATCCGATACCTTCGCGCCCCCGAGGATCGCGACGAACGGGCGTTTCGGGTTCGCGAGCGCGCCGCCCATAATGGTGATTTCCTTTTGAATCAGGTATCCGCACACGGCGGGCAGATACTCCGCGACGCCCGCGGTGGAGGCGTGCGCGCGGTGCGCGGTTCCGAACGCGTCGTTGACATAGATGTCCGCGAGGGAAGCCAGCTCCTTTGCAAAGGCGGGGTCGTTCTTTTCCTCTTCCTTGTGGAAGCGGACGTTTTCAAGAAGCTCCACTTCGCCGTCCTTCAGGCCGGCGGCAATGCTCTTCGCGCTTTCCCCGATAACGTCCTTTGCCATCTTAACCTCGGCGCCCAGCTTTTTAGACAGATAGCCTGCGACCGGCGCGAGGGAAAATTTCGGGTTGAACTCGCCCTTCGGGCGGCCCAGGTGAGAGCAAAGAATCACTTTCGCTCCGTGATCCCTCAAATAGCGGATTGTCTTCATGGCTTCGTCGATCCGCTTTGGGTCGGAGATGTTTCCCTCCGAGTCAAACGGAACATTAAAGTCGCAGCGGACCAGAACCCGCTTACCCTTTACGTCAATATCCTCTACGGTTTTTTTGTTTAAAGCGTTCATCAGATACCTCTCCTTCTCAACAGGCAGAATTTTGGGAGATCTTTTCGATATTGTTACCTTTCTAACAAACTTTTTCTATTATACAACCAACGAATGGCATTTTCAAGCATTTCCGGGTTTGCACTGGCACGAATTTTGGAAGAAAAGGGGATTCATTACCAGTGATATTGCCGAAGCTGCCCGCTGCACAGCATGCCGGGAAAATTCCATTGGCGAAGAACCTCGAACACGCCGACCGCGACGGAATTCGAAAGGTTCAGGCTGCGGGCGCCGGGGTTGTTTCTCATCGGAATCCGGACGCAGGAGTCCGGATTCTCGTAGAGCAGCTTTTCCGGCAGCCCGGCGGTTTCTTTCCCGAAGACCAGGTAGCACCCGTCCGGATAGGCCGGCTCCGTGTAAACGTGCTGCGCTTTGGTGGAAAAATAGAAAAAATTACCGGTATTGCGGCTGAAAAATTCGGAAAGACTCTCGTAACAGGTAATATCCAGAAGGTGCCAGTAATCCAGCCCGGCGCGCTTCAGCTTTTTGTCGTCGATCTGAAACCCCATCGGCCCGACTAGGTGCAGCCGCGCGCCCGTCGCGGCGCAGGTCCGCGCGACGTTTCCGGTGTTCTGCGGGATTTCCGGTTCCACCATGACAATATTCAGTTCCGGCATAGTATTCTCCTTTTTAATGAAAAAAATGTGTGATTTTCAGGACAGCTTTTCCAGCGTTTCACTTCAATATTTCGAAAGAAAAGAGGCAGAATAATGAAAGGGTGTAATCTCATTTATTTTACTCATACTTTTTTCTGTGTTTGGAGGTTTTATAGAATGTATAAGCAAACCATGGGCTTTGTCCGCGGGATCGGCACCGGCCTTGTCGCCGGAATGGCTCTTGCGACGGTCGGGAATCAGATGATGAAAAACAACCGCGGCTTCCGCAAACGCGCGAACAAAACGCTGCATACGGTCGGGGATCTGATGGACAGCATGCAGTATCTGTTTAAGTAGGAATATGAATCAAAACCCGAGGGGGACGGACTTATTATAGCCCGTCCCCCTTCCTTTGCGCAACCCTTTTCCGCGCGGGCTTCGCCGGCGAGTCCGTCATCAATAAAAATACTATGATGCTAATGAGAAGCGCGAAGAACTGGAAAATTTGTTACATAATTGTTCCACCGTGAGAATTTAGTGGAATCCTTGAAAATTCCTTGGAAATAAGGTAGGATAGAACAAGAAAAGAAAAAGGGAAGAGTTTCCTAGGGAAAGGGGTTCTGAACCCATGTCGGAAAATCCTTTGCAGACTGTCTTCCATACGGTATCCTACCGCCCGTTCGACGGCGGCGGGGAAAGGGATTCTCTTTTGGCCGCCGCGCGGGAAAAGGCGTTTTCCGGCAGCACGGCGAAAGGCTCGGCGCGCGGGGTGGAAGCCGGGCGGATTGTCCGCACGCGCTATAAGATCGGCGGGGGGGAATTCCGCTGGCGCAAGATTTCCGGCAAAACCGTGGTGCAGGAGGCGTTCCGCCGCCCGGACGGCTTTTGCCTTGTCAGCCGGAACCTTTCCGGAGAAATCGTATCCGAATCGGTGTACGGGACTCATCTTGAGTGGCTGCGCACCGCGTATTTCGCCGGGACCCCCGGCAGGCCGGAAGCCGTCCTGCGCCCGGTCGGGAATGGCATTGAACTGCTTTTATTCGATACAAACTCCGGCAGGTACCGCCGGGAGGAGCTGCTTTCATGCCCCGTGGCTCCCGGAACGGCGGCGCAGAGCTATGTCAACAGCGCCGCGGGCGGCGAGCCCAAGGTGCTGGCTCGCACCGGCGATGGCCTTTTCTGCTACTGCGGGAGGGCGGAACGGGAAAAGCGCCTTGCTCTTTTCTGGCGGCTGGAGGAAAACGGCGGCGTTCCCGATCCAGACTGGACGGAGACGGACGGCGACGCAAAGCTGGAATTTTCCTACATACGAAACGACGGCTCCGCCCCCGAACGGCCGGGGAAAGAGGAACCGGATGATTTTGCGCGCGAAGCCGTGCCCGCGTTTGCTGTCCGCGCGGCTGCCCCGCGCGCCCCGGAGAGCCTGGATTCGTCGGACTACGCGGTCGACCGGGAGGTTTTTTCGGTCGAGCCGCCCGTTCCCCGGCCGGTTCCGAATCCCGTTCCCGCGCCGGAGCCCATCCCCCTGCCGAATCCAACCGCTCTGCCGCGGCCCGCGCCGACCAAATACGGCGTGGCCGCCAAGGGACTTGGCGGAAAGGTGGTTCACACCAGAAATCTGGAGAAGAAATTTGCGCGGATTGAACCTTTCTTCGGCGATGGCCTGATTCCCGCGAAGCGCATCGTCATCAGCGAGGAAGAGAGCTACCTGTATTTCGGCGAGCTGATCGGCGGGCTGCGGCAGGGGCAGGGCCGCACGCAGATGGAAAACGGGCATACCGCGTACGAGGGCGGGTACCTCGGCGACAAGCGCGACGGCTTCGGCGTGTACTATTATAAATCCGGAAAGCTGTGCTATGCCGGGAACTGGAAGCGGAACCTGCGCGACGGCATGGGGGTCGCGTTCGGCTCCTCGGACGGCTCCGTGTTCATCGGCCGGTGGAAGGACGGCGTCCCCGGGCGCGGTTCCGCGTTCGACATGGAGGGCAACCTGCTCTACACCGGGGAATGGAAGGACGGCAAGCGCCACGGGCAGGGCACCGAATACCGGGGCGGGCGGGTCGTGCGTTCCGGCGAGTGGCGCGACGGCGAATTTTACTCCGGATGGAGCCGCACACAGGCTCAATCCGACGGGACGGAGGGCGCGGGTGCGCTGGATTGACCTGCACGACGTCGGCTGGGGCGAATGTATCGTTCTAGGCGGCGACCGCGGCGGAATCCTGATGGTCGACTGCGGCAGCAGCAACCTGAAGCTGGGGGAAAACGGGCCGGGATTTTACGAGTATGTCGCGGATTCGATCATTCCCCGGTACCGCGAAGCGGAAAGCCGCTCGTTTTTTCTGACCCATTGCCACCGCGATCATCTGTGCGGCCTGTGGAGGATTCTGGAAGCCGCGCCCGGCTATTTCGGCGCGCTGTACCTGCCGGTTCCCCCGGGCGGGGAGGAGGGCCGGCCCGTTCTGCTGGAATTCGCCCTGTACGCCGCGGTGTTTTTAAGCCGCCTGACCGGCTACGCGCGGGTGAATGTCTCCGTCCTCACGCTGTTTACGCGCGCCGCGCGGCTCGCGGGGGCCGGAGCCGTGTTCCCCGTGCGGGAGGGGGACGGGTTCTTTCTGGACGGGGCGGAGTACGAGGTGATCTGGCCGCCGGAAACCGGATTTGTGTTTCCGCCGGAGCTGACCGAAACCGTGGACGCGCTGGACGCGATGCTCTCCGCGCCGTTCCTGCCGCCGTGCGCGCGGGAGTTTCTGGCGCTGCGGGAGCGCTTCTGCGCTTCCTACCGTCATATGTGCTCCGCTTCGCCGGTGCGGGAGGAGGACGCGGAGGAAACGCGAACGCTGTACAATCGGATCGAAACCCTGATTCCCGAGCTGCTCCTGCTGCCCTGCGCCGGGGACGCGGCGGCGCTGCTGGCTGCCGGGGAAACGCAGGACGCGTACTCCGGAGCGCTGAACGCCGCCTGCGCGGTGTTTCAGAATGTGCGGCGGGGCGGCTCCGGCCCGGACGACATCCTGATGACGGGGGACGCGCCGCCGGAAAGCATCCTTGCGGCTTCCGCGCGGATGTACGACGGGTATTCCGTGCTGAAAGCGCCGCACCACGGCACGGCGGGGTATTTCTTCCCGCTGGAAATCGCGGCGGACCACATCCTCATCAGCAACGGGCCGTACCGGGGCGGCGGCGAAATCGCTTCCGGCTACGCCGAACTGCCCGCCGTCCGCCACTGCTCCGGGAACGCGGCTTGTTCTTATTATAAGGAATACGGTTCCTGCTGCAACCGCCTGGCCCTGTGCGGCGCGCCGCCCGGCGGGGCGATCCTGCCCGTCCGCTGCCCCGCCGCGGCCCGCCCCGGCGCCCGCCCCCCGTGCCTTGTCCGCGTGGTGTCCCGCCGAAAGAATCTTTCCTGCCTTTGCGACGCCGGTCGGCGGGCACATAAAAATTTTTAGGGCATGGGAAAGATTTTCACGGAATTTTTTCAAAAAAACCGGCATAAAATTCCTCAGTTGGGACATCTTGCGGGCGCCAGTCTCAGCCGGTAAAAAAATCCCATCGCCGCGCTTCCAAATTCTTCCGGAGAAAATGAAGAATTTGGCTTTAAATCTGTAAAAATCATAGCGAAAGTACAAATTTTATTAAAAAATATATCCACAATGTACTTGACATTAAGTACCAAATATCTTATAATCCAATTAAACATATGAGCGGTGCTTGTGGTCGCCGCGCTCAGGCGCGCTGTGGGGCGCGGGGAAAGCGGGTATCGTTTTCAGTCAAGGGCCTTGCGGCCCGCGGCTAAGATGTATGTTAAAATTCTCATAGCACACGCAAATGCACAACGAACTATTTTAAGGAGGACAAAAAAGGATGAAAAAATTCAGAGGAAAAGCTCTGGCAGCACTGCTTTCATTAGCGCTGATTGCCTCAAGCCTTCCGGTAACCCTCGCATCCGCTTCCACAAGAAGCATGAGCGGAATCGTCAATCACCAGTTAAATGACGACATTTATCTGGTGAACGGCGGCAAATCGAGAGAGGCCACCATCACCGATTTCCTTGTGGCAAGCGATACTCTTGTCACGAACACAAGGGAAGAAGTGGATAACCCCAAAATCGCCGCGATTTCCCATGTTTCCGGCGACAGCCTCGTTTCTTTGAAGCTCATCGGCGACGATGATGATACCGCGAAACTGAAGCTGAAGAGCAATGACAAGTCCGGAACAGAAGTAATCGCCGTGCTTTATGAGGGCGATTACACGGATGACGACACTGATACGGATTACACCGTTAAGGCAAGAAAAAATGTAACGATCCATGTCTTTGACAAAGATCAGCCCGTCTTCGGCAAAGTGTCTGATGGCGCTATTGATCCCGGCAAGGCTCCCGACGATCTGGACACGTTTGCGAAAACCAGAAACTATAAAGCCCATGTCGGCATTTTCGCCGCTGAGCCCGATGACAGCAACGATAGCTGTTTTGCTACTTACTCACCGGTTGATTTAACCGCACAGACCAGCACAAGTGAAACAATAAGTATTAATGATAAAGATACTCCGACTTATTCGATCGAAATCACAAGCGGCGACAGCGATGTTCATCTGTCGGATAGTGACTTGTTGGCGACGAACGAAAAAGACAATGCTTCTTATAATGGAGTAGTTGCTACTACAACAGGCGCCGGAGTTGCGGTTGTGGTCGGCAAAGGTGATTACAAAGATGGCAAATATTCCAAGGATGCAAGCACATCAAATGTCACCTTTACTTTAAAAAAAGTTAAGTCAGACGGCAAAATCTCCACTTCTTCCGATGATAAGTACACGCTGAAGACCAAAGTGGAAGATAAGGTCGATGTTACAACTGCTTTGACGAATGCAGGTGTGGCTGACAAGAAAACCTTCGAAGTTTGCAAGGACGGAAAGACCAGAATTAAGGCCGTGAAAGAAAGTACTGACAGTAACGCAAAAGACCTAGACGTTACAAATTCAATTGTTGTTTTCCCCAGCAACACTACGTCAGTGACTGTTGACGACAGCACAAACCTGAAAGGCATTGAAGGTACGGTAGGTCAAAATTCAAAAGATTCGACGGGCTTGTCAATCGGTGATGCCCGCGTGGGTTATGTCGATGTTGACTGCGGCGATGTGGAACTCGCAGACGGCAGAGTTGGGGATATTACAACTTCTGGCGAAACCGGCAAAGTTACCATCAGCAGCGGCACGACCGGCAAAATCAAAACAACCGACTGCAAAGACGCTGCGCCGCAGGATGTTGAAATTAACGGCGGTATCGTCGGCGATGTAGAGTCGGACGGCACAGTTACCGTTGATTCCAGCGATGAAGATACCAAAGTTGTTACGGGAACACTGAAAGCTCCGATTATTGATGTTTATGCTGATGAGGCTTCCGTAACGATCGGCGAACTTCTGGCAAAGGCCGACGGTACTATTACCGTAAGAGGCAACAGTGCCGAGATTAAGGCCATTGACTTGGATTCTTATGAGACCACGGTAGACCTTGGCAATGATGACGACGAGTTTACCGGAACGATTCCTGCTCCGAAGAATGCAACAAAGGGCACGATCGAAACAGTCAATGAAGACACCGCGGCAACCGTTAACGGCGATGTGGATGTTGATACGATTAACCTCGACAGCGATACTACCACAACATTTACCGGTAAGATTACGGTAGATACCGTGGAAGGCGACGGCTGCATGGTCGTCAAGGCTGGCAATATGTATGTTTCCGGCAGCGTTTCCGGCACACAGCTGAAGCTTTCCGATTCTACTCTTGCGGCTGGCACGACCGTTTTCAAGGCTGCTGCCGATGAAGTAGACCCCGAGGATTTCAGTTGCTACGGCTTTACGCTTACTAAATCCGAAGGCAATTCCGTAGATACCTTTAAGATCGATACGCTGAGCTTTGCCGGACTTCAGATCAACAAATCTTCTTCCAGCATTGCGAAAGGCCAGTCCGAAACCTTCACGGCTTCCGCTTATCCGGGCGGCACTTCCCTTCCGGCAGGCTATACCATCGGCTGGAAGCTCGACGGCGGCAACAGCGACGTGTTCTCGATGACTTCTTCCGGCAACACGGCTACGGTTACGGTCAATTCGATTGATCCGGACTTTCCTTCTGAAAACCACACCGGTTTGACCGCGAAGCTGTACGATGCAGACGGTTATGAAGTCGACAGCGAAGATTACGGCGACGCAGTCTGCAACATTACCGCTACGGAAGTTCCGGTAATTCAGTCCGACACAACGAAAGACTTTACAATGGCTCCCGGCGCAACCTATCAGTTCAAGATCACAGCTCCGACAGCTCCGGTCATGACTGCTGGTTCCGCTGGTGTCATCAGCTCCATTACAAACGTTGGCAAATCCGGCAACGATTATTTCATTAAGATCACTGCCGCTGCAAATGCTAACGGCAAAGCAACAGGCATCTATGTAAACGGCACGAAGCTTCTGGTTGTTACCGTTTCCGGTTCCCAGACCTTCAAGAGCGACACAACTGCCGCTCTTACCGTGAAAAAGGGTGCTTCTTACCAGTATGGCATTACCACGAACAACGGCGCGGCCCCGACCTTTACGCTTGGTTCTTCCAATGTGTTCCACTATGAACTGGTTGGACACAACGGCAGCACATACTTCTTCAAAGTTACTGCTGTCGGCGCTGTAGGCGCACAGACCGGCGTATATGTTAACGGCACTAAGGTGAACGTTGCTAAGGTCGGCTAAGCAAAACCCCCTAAACAAAACAATTACTGACTCAACAAATTAGTAAGTTGTATTTGCGTGGCGGCGGTTTGGGTGAAAACTCAGGCCGCCGCTTTGTGCGAATCGTATGGGAAGAGACGTTGAAAAGGAGCCGCCGGGTCCGTACAGCGCAGATTTGAAACGGACACAGCAAGGCGGCTGATAAGGGAGAACGCGAAGAAACATCTTCGCGTTCTCTTGCTTTTTTTTGTCAATACTTATAAAATAGAAAAGGATAAAAAAATCGGGGGAAAGGACTCGAAATACATATGTTATTCAGCAGCCTGTTTTTTATTTTTATCTTTCTTCCGGTTTCGCTCGCGGCGTATTATCTTCTGCCGCGCAAATGGAGAAACCTGTGCCTGTTCGCGTTCAGCCTGGTCTTCTATGCCTGGGGCGAGCCGGTTTATGTGTTCCTGATGCTGTTCACCGCCGTGTTCGATTACGCGGTGGGGACGCTTCTGGAGCGATTTGCGGGCCGTCCGGGCCCGCGCAGGGCGGTGCTTGTGTTCGGGATTTGCGTCAACCTCGGCATGCTGGCTTATTTCAAATATGCCGCGCTGTTTGTTTCCACCGTGAATTCCGCGTTTTCGCTCTCGATTCCGGTTCCGGCCGCCGCGCTGCCGATCGGAATTTCGTTCTATACCTTTGAATCCCTTTCCTATGCGATTGATATTTACCGCGGCGAAGCGCCCGCGCAGAAAAGCCTGATCGACTTCGGAACCTACGTGTCCTTTTTTCCGCACCTGATTTCCGGGCCGATCATCCAGTATAAAGAGATGCAGGCGCAGCTTCGCGGCAGGACGGAGTCCATGGAGCATGTGACGGAGGGGGCGCTGCGGTTTCTGCACGGCCTGTTTAAAAAGGTTTTGCTTGCGAACAATCTTGCGCTGATTGCGGACAAGGTTCAGTATTTCGGGCATCCCTCCGCGTTAAGCGCCTGGCTGGGCGCGCTTGCTTTTACCTTTCAGATCTACTTTGACTTTTCAGGCTATACCGACATGGCCATCGGTCTTGGCAGGATGTTCGGCTTTATCCTGCCGGAAAATTTCAATCTGCCTTACAGCTCGCGCAGCGCCTCCGACTTCTGGCGCCGCTGGCACATGACGCTGGGCCGTTGGTTCCGCGACTACCTTTATATTCCGCTTGGCGGCAACCGGTGCTCCACCGTAAAGCTTGTCCGGAATCTTGCCATCGTGTGGGTTCTGACGGGCTTCTGGCACGGTTCTAGCTGGAATTTCGCGGTCTGGGGTGCGTATTGGGGCTTTTTAATCATCTGTGAGAAATTGTTTCTGCAAAAATGGCTGGACCGCATTCCCGTGTTTTTTCAATGGCTGTACGCGTTCTTGGCGGCGGTTGTGGGGTGGGTGTTTTTTTCTTACACGGATATCCGCACCGCGTGCGGCGTGGTCGCGGCGATGTTCGGCTTTTCCGGTGGAACGGATTCCCTCGGTGTGTACACGCTGATCACTGGCGCGCCGATCCTTCTGCTTGCGGCGCTGTTCTGCACGCCGTATCCCGCGAGGCTGCTGGGGTGGCTTGACCGGAAAGGAAGAACCGGGCTTGCGCTGCGAAGCGCGGGTATGACGGTGCTGTTCCTGCTCTCGATTGCCGCGCTTGTCGATAATTCCTACAATCCGTTTTTATATTTCCGCTTTTGACGGGGGACGCTGATGAACAGATTGAGAAAAATGCAACTGAAAAAGTTCGTTTGCCGGCCGGCGGCGCTCTCGGCGGCATTTTTGCTTGCCGCCGCGATCTTAGTCGGTGTATTTTGGCTGGTGGCTGCGCCGAAACAGACGTTTTCGGAAAATGAAAACAGAGTTCTGGAACCAACGCCGGTTCCGACTCTGGATACCGTTTTGAATGGGCGTTTTATGAAATCGGCTGAAAATTACGTCGGCGATCATTTTCCGCTGCGCAATACCTTTGTCACGCTGAATACGGCTGAGCAGCTGCTGCTCGGCAAGCGCGACCTTGCGGCGAATTACGGTTCGACCCCCGCGGAGGGCGGCGTATACTTTGGAAAAAACGATCATATTTACGAGGTTCTTCTGCCGGATAAAACCGGAATCTTTCAGAAAAACGCGGAAGCGCTCGCGGAATTCGCTGAAAAATCCGGTTTGCGGCTCACGATCCTTCCGGTGCCCTCCGGCTCTCAGGAACAGCCTGAGAACCTTCCGTACTCCGTGCCGAACCATGACCAGCATCAGGAACTGGAGGAGCTGGAACAGGCCGTGGGAGGAAAAGCAAAGGTGGTCGACCTGTTTTCGATCTTGAGTTTGAAAACAGGCCGGGATTACTATTTTAAAACCGACCATCACTGGAATACCGAGGGGGCCTATGTCGGTTATCGGGCACTTGCCGACGCGATGGACTTTGACAGTCTGCCCCAAAGCGCGTTTATTTATCAGGCTGTACCTCAGCCCTTTTATGGAACTCTCTATTCCAAGGCGGTCAATACATGGCAGAAGCCGGATACGCTGGTGCTTCCGCATGCAAAGGAAAAATCCGCCGTTACACAGGTGACCGGCAAAATAACGCATCAAGGGATTTACTGGGACCAGTATCTGAACAGTAAGGACAAATATTCTGTTTACCTTGGCGGGAACCCTTCGGTAACGGTGGTTAAGAACCCCGAAGCAAAGGGCGGCAAGCTGCTTCTGATCAAGGACTCGTTTGCAAATTCGATGATTCCTTACCTGTCGCAGAACTTCTCGGAAATCCATATGATCGATTTGCGCTATTACAATCTGGATATTTATAAATATATACAACAAAACGGAATCGATCAGGCCGCGGCAATTTACAGTATTAAGCAGCTTTGTGATGTTTCCATCGCGAATAAGCTCAGCAGGTAGAGAAAGGAACAGGGCGTTTGATCCGCCCTGTTTTGTTAGGCTGCAAGCGTAGTCGTCGGATAGTACCAGGATAGAATCTGCCGGTAATCGGCGCCTTGCTTTGCCATGTACTGCGCGCCTGTCTGGCTCATCCCGACGTCGTGGCCGTAGCCAAGCACTGAAAAGGTAAACTGCCCGTTGGAATAACTGGCGGTAAAATTCGCGGAGCGAAGCCCGAAAGCCGTGCGCACGTCGTTGCCGGTTACGCTTTTTCCTCCCAGCAGAATTGTTTTTACAGAACCCGCTGCGGCGCGTTCGGCGGTACCCACCCAGCCGGACGGATCGCCGGACAAATCCGCGTCCGGCGCGGCGGATAAAATACAGGCTTTCATTTTCTCTAAGGACAGGGTGACGGTGGTTTGGTATCCGCCGGCGAATCTGTCTCCCGGGCTTGCGACGGAGATGAGGTAGGGTCGTTCACCGCCCCAAACGTCAGCGGAAGCTTCCGTGTTCCCGCACGAGATTGCATAATAGGTCGCCTCGATCAATTCCCCGCCGCTTTTCAGAACCTGGCCGAACACCGGGTCGATGGCGCTTTTCAGGGCTTGAGCGTATTCGTCGTAATGGGTGCCCCAGCGCTTTTTTCGAAGTTCGTCCGTCAAATAAATCTGGCCGTTCTGCAGATCGGCCGAGAAGTCGGCGCCGTTCAGTGACGAATCGGGCGTCTTTTTTTGATTTTCGCGCAGTCGGGAATAATAGGTGTAACAGGCTACTGCCTGGGCTTTCAACGCCTCCTGCTCCGCGCTGGGGGACATTTCCGCCGCAACGGCTCCGGTCATGAACTCCCGGTCGCCGACGGTCAGAATCTGTTTCGTGGCGGTGTCAAGAATATGAAATGAGCTGCCGGCTTCCTGGGGGCGGCTGGACGCCGGACTTTCGCTTTTACCGGAACCGGCCTTGCCTGCGGCCGGGTTGCCGAAAGCCACAAAGGGAATCAGAAACATGGCCAGAAAAAGGAAAAGTCCCAAAAGAAATTCTCCTCTGCGGTGATGCATTTCGCGTTCCTCCTTACAGTCATACAATTTATGAGTTACCATGATGCAATTATATACATTAATAATTATTAATGAGAACAATAAGCCTAAATAATGAAATAAACAACAAATTTTATTGCAAAATCAATAGCAATGTATACAGCAAATCACTTGACTTTGCCGGTGCGGTGGGATAAAATACATTTATTAATTAAATAAATTTCCATTGGGCCGCACGATCTTCCTTTTGAGTTGCGGCTTTATTTTTACTTTAATTACAGAAAGAAAGGTGCTATGATGACGGAAATCAATCTGGAAAATCACAGTCCGGAACTGGAAGCCCTTTGCAATGAGTTTCGTGCAAATAACCGAATTTCCCCGGAGAAATTTGAACTTTATCAGGTGAAGCGAGGACTGCGCAATCCGGATGGAACGGGCGTCATGGCAGGTCTTACGCTGATCTGTAATGTACACGGATATCTGATTGCCGACGGTGAGCTGATCCCGGACGTCGGAAAACTGACTTACCGGGGGATTGATCTGAATGAAATCGTAGACGGATGCACGGCTGAAAACCGGTTTGGATTTGAAGAGGTCGCATGGCTGCTCCTTTTTGGAAAGCAGCCGACCAAGAGCCAGCTGGATCATTTTCGGGAGGTGCTGAGCAGCTGCCGGGAACTGCCGGAGTATTTTGCGGAGGACATGATCATCAAAGCGCCTTCCAAAAATGTCATGAACAAGCTGGCGCGGTCTGTTCTGGCGCTCTATTCCTATGACAGCGATCCCGATAACCTGTCGCTGGAAAACAACATGCGTCAGGCGATTCAACTGATTGCCCAGCTGCCAACCATTATGACCTATGCTTATCAGGTGAAGCGGCGGCATTTTGACAAGAAAAGTATGTACTTTCATCCTTTGGACCCGAATCAGTCTACGGCGGAATCGATTCTAAACGCGATCCGTCCGGACCGGTCGTTTACGGATGAGGAAGCGAAGCTGCTTGACATCTGCATGATGATTCACGCGGAGCACGGGGGCGGAAATAACTCCACCTTTACGGCTCGGGTACTTTCGTCCACGGGCACCGATATTTATTCTGCGATCAGTGCGGCGATCGGCTCACTGAAAGGCCCCCGGCACGGCGGTGCGAATCACCGGGTCATGACGATGATGAACGGTCTGATGGAAGGCGTTAAGGATTGGAAGGACGAGGAGGAAGTTTCCGACTATCTGGAAAGAATCCTGCGTAAAAAAGTCCCCGACCATTCCGGCCTGATTTACGGAATCGGGCACGCGGTTTACACTTTGTCCGACCCGCGCGCGGTCATTTTGAAAAAACAGGCTTGTAAGCTGGCCGAGAAGCGCGGGATGAAGGACCAGTTCGACCTGTTCGAGCGCGTGGAACAGCTCGCGCCGGAGGTTTTTGCCAAAGTAACGGGGAAGCCCAAGGTCATGTGTGCGAACGTCGACTTTTATTCCGGCCTTGTGTACGAAATGCTAGGAATTCCGAGCGATCTGTACACGCCGATGTTTGCCGTTTCCAGAATTACCGGCTGGTGTGCCCATCGGATTGAGGAAATGGAAACCTGCGGCCGGATTATGCGTCCGGCGTACCGTTCGCTTTCGAAAGGCATCCCATATGTTCCGATCGATCGAAGAATTTAAAATTATGGAGGAAACCACTATGAAACGGGCTTGGATTGCTTTTTTAGGTACTTTGGTTCTGGTTCTCCCAATCAGAATCTTTTCGATGCTGCGGTATCTGAATCCTCAGACCGGGTTTTATTCGGACGGGGGAAAGTCTGTCGCAGCGGCGTCCATACTGTTGGTTGCCGGGGCTTTTCTAACAGCGTATTTTTCCAGTCGGGACGGGAGAACAGAAATCAGCGCCGAACCGATCAGAAATGTTGTCGCCGCTGTTTTGGGCGCGGTAGCCGGGATCTTTGTTCTCGTTCAGTCGGTCGTCGGATTAACCGCAGGTTTTCTGGGGGTAGGGCAGATTTTCTACCAGATTTTTTGCGGAGCCGGAATTCTGACCGGAGCCGTTTTAATGCTGACGGCTTACGACCTTGCGACCGGCCTGCGTAAAGTTGGAAGCCATCCGCTTCTGGCGCTGATTCCCTCGGTTTGGGGATGTTTGTACCTTGTGGTCCTGTTTATTGCCTATTCTGCCGTGGTGAATCTGGCAGAGGATGTCTACCATACATTTACGGTTGTTTTTCTGCTTTTATTCCTGTTTACGCAGGCAAAACTGTTCACAGGAATAGAAAGTACCAAAAGTGGAAAAATGATTTACATGGTTGGTCTGCCGGCGGCGTTAATAGCGCTGGCGACGGGAATTCCGAGCAGCATCCAGTTTTTCGGCACCGGGATCACCGCGGGAGTTGTTTCCATCGGTATGCACATGGCGAATATTGCGCTGGCATTCTATATTATCGCGTTTTTATCTGCTCTGCAGGCGGTTCCTGCCGCAGCGGAAACAGATCCGGCCGGAGCAGCTGGCCTTGAAGACCTATCTCAACCGACGGCCCTGCCCGACACGGACGACCGGGGAAACAAACCGATGCTGAAGGCGGAAGGGTCCATTTCCGAATATGTCAGCTTTTTACGCAAGGCCTGCGGGAGCGGTGAAAAATTCGTTACGGCGGTTCCGAGTCCGTTTTATTCCAGAAACGACCCCTCGACGGAAGAAAGCTAGTTAAAATATTATCAAAAAGCTTGTAAAAGTTTTCCTAATGTACTAAAATAATAATGAAAGACAGAAGTCTCATTGAATTAGGAGGTAGCAATCTATGTCCATTAAGATTGGCATCAACGGTTTTGGCCGTATCGGGCGTCTCGTGTTCCGTGCGGCAATCGCTCAGCCCGAAACGTTTGAGGTCGTCGGAATTAACGATCCCTTTATCGATCCCGACTACATGGTATACATGGTAAAATACGATACCATGCACGGTCATTTTCAGGGGGAAGTCAAAGCTGAAGACGGAAAGCTGGTTGTAAACGGCAAAGCCATCTCTGTTTTTGAGGAAAAGGACCCCGCTCAGATTCCGTGGGGAAAAGTCGGGGCTGAATATGTCGTCGAATCCACCGGCGTATTCCCCAGCACCGAAAAGGCTTCCGCTCACCTGACCGGCGGAGCAAAGAAGGTCGTTATTTCCGCTCCCGCGAAAGACGACACACCCACATTTGTCTGCGGCGTAAACCTTGACATGTACAAGAAGGATATGAAGGTTGTCTCCAATGCGTCCTGCACAACGAACTGCCTGGCTCCGATTGTCAAAGTTGTCAATGACAAGTTCGGCATTGTAGAGGGCCTCATGACAACCGTACACTCCACCACGGCAACCCAGAAAACAGTGGACGGTCCTTCCAAGAAAGACTGGCGCGGCGGCCGTGCCGCAGCCGGCAACATCATTCCCTCCACAACCGGCGCCGCCAAGGCCTGCGCCCTTGTGATTCCTTCCGTAAAGGGCAAGCTGACCGGCATGTCCATGCGTGTTCCGACGCTGGATGTTTCCGTGGTCGATCTGACTGTGAACCTTGCAAAGCCCACAACCTATGAAGCAATCTGCGATGCGATGAAGGAAGCTTCCGAAGGCGAGATGAAGGGCATTCTCGGTTATACGGAAGATATGGTTGTATCCTCCGATTTCCTCGGTGATCCCCGTACCTCCATTTTTGACGCGAAGGCCGGTATCATGCTGAACGATCACTTTGTTAAGCTGGTATCCTGGTACGATAACGAGTGGGGCTACAGCAACAAGGTCCTCGAACTGATTAAGCACATGTTCAAGGTTGACCACGAATAAGAACGAATTTCCATTTTGATTTTCTAGCGCCTCTTATCGGATTGTTACGGTAAGGGGCGCTTTTCTATTTGATGATTTACGTATCTTACAGTGAAAGAGTAGTTGTTAAAAATAGACTAAATCAATTAATCGAAGTTATGTAAAATGTAGAATTGCTATGAAAACCTTGAAAAAGAGAACTGAATGTTATACACTATTAACAGATAAAGAACGATGTTCTACAATATAGAACAAGGATCGAGTGGAAATAGAGACTATGATTAAGTCGTTAGAAAAAGCGCTGAATATTCTTGAGTGCTTCTCAGTCGAAAAGCCGGAACTTGGAATTACCGAAATCAGCCAAATGACGGGGCTTTACAAAAGCAACGTGTTCAATATTGTTTCAACATTTGTCGGCAGCGGCTATCTGGAGCAGAACCCGGAAACAGAAAAATACCGTATTGGCTTAAAAATTATGGGACTATCGCATATTCTGTCCACTTCAATGGGGTTTCACAGTGTCGTGCATCGCTGCATTAATGAACTGGCAAAGGCGATCGATGAAATTGTCTATTTCGGAATTCCCGACGGCGAAAATGTGATGTATATGGAGGGAGCCTATCCGGAGAAATTCTACAATATCAGGTGGGTACAGGGAATGACGGCTCCTTTGGTTTGTACCGCGATTGGCAAAGCAATGTTGGCTTACATGGAGGAAGCGTTTATAGACCAGGTCTTGGCAAAACCTTTGCGGCGATATACGGATTATACGATTACGGACCCGGAGATCTTAAGAGCCGAGCTGATGCTCACCAAAAAGCGAGGTTACAGCACGGATAATATGGAGCATGAGTACGGGATCAAATGCGTGGGTGTTCCTGTATTTAACCGTTCCGGAGACTTGATTGGGGCGCTCAGTACAACCGGTCCCTCCCTTCGATTCAGCGAGGAACAATCCGCAGTATTTGTATCCATGTTGAAAGATAAGGCGGAAATCATACGCCAAAACAACTGAAAATTCGGACTTTCAAAGTCCAAATTTTTTAGCCTAATATAAGAACGTTGTTCTACAGTATAGAACATAATAAGAGAGGGGTTTTAATCTTGCTAAATTGTTTGCCGAAAATCGGAATTCGTCCTGCTATTGACGGGCGACGCGGGGGAATTCGTGAGTCACTCGAAGATAAAACCATGTCCATGGCAAAAGCAGCCGCTCGGCTGATCAAAGAAAACCTGCGTCATGCGGGCGGAGAAGAAATAGAGGTCATTCTCGCCGATTCCACCATCGGAGGGGTAGCGGAGAGCGCGGCCTGCGCGGAAAAGTTCGAAAGAGCCGGCGTCGCGATTACCCTGACGGTGTCGCCCTGCTGGTGTTACGGCACCGAAACGATGGACATGAACCCGAATACCATAAAGGCCGTTTGGGGCTTTAACGGAACGGAGCGCCCGGGGGCCGTTTATCTGGCGGCAGTTTTGGCCGCGCATAACCAAAAGGGTCTACCGGCATTTGCAATTTACGGGAAAGACGTCCAAAACCTAAACGACGACTCTGTTCCGGAGGATGTGCAGCAAAAAATTCTGCTTTTCTGCAAGGCAGCGGTCGCCGCTGCTACTGTGCGGGGCAAGAGTTATCTATCCATCGGCTCCGTCGCCATGGGAATTGCGGGTTCGATTCCAAACCACGAGTTTTTTCAGGACTACCTGGGCATGCGGAACGAACAGGTGGATACCGCGGAAATCCTGCGCCGAGTAGAAAAAGAAATTTATGACAAGGAAGAATACGAAGCCGCGATGAAGTGGGTTCGCGAAAACTGCCGCGAGGGCTTTGATAAAAATCCGGCACAAAAGGCATATAGCCGAGAAAAGAAAGACGAACAATGGGCGTTCGCCGTCAAGATGGCAATGATTTTCCGCGACCTGATGCATGGAAATCCAAAGCTGGATGAGATGGGATGGAAAGAGGAAGCCTGCGGTCATGAAGCAATCTGCGGCGGATTCCAGGGGCAGCGCCAGTGGACGGATTTTCTTCCGAACGGGGATTTTCCGGAAGCAATTCTGAATACGAGCTTTGACTGGAACGGAGTACGGGAAGCAATTCCGTTCGCAACGGAAAATGATACGCTCAATGGTGCGACCATGCTGCTCGGGCATTTATTGACGGATCGCGCTCAGCTTTTCGCGGATGTCCGAACCTACTGGTCGCCGGAGGCGGTCGAACGCGTGACCGGGAAAAAACTGACCGGTTTGGCGGCAAACGGAATGATCCACATGATCAACTCCGGCGCGGCCTCTCTCGATGCCAACGGGAAAATGAAAGACGCGAACGGCAGCCCGGCGATGAAACCCTTCTGGAAGATCACGCGGGAAGATGTTCGGAATTGTCTCGGCGGCGTTGATTGGTGCCCGGCGGATGTCGATTATTTCCGGGGCGGCGGCTTTTCCTCAAGGTTTATCGGAGGTTCCGAAGGAGGAATGCCGATGACGATGGCAAGAATCAATTTGATTAAAGGCATAGGACCCGTTCTTCAGTTGGCGGAGGGGTATTCCTGCAGCGTTGATCCGGAGATTCATAAAATTCTGGATCAGAGAACGGACCCGACCTGGCCGACCACATGGTTTGCGCCGAAGCTGACCGGGAAAGGCGTTTTCAAGGACGTTTACTCTGTTATGGCAAACTGGAACGCCAATCACGCGGCATTGTCTTACGGCCATATCGGGGATTTGCTGATCACGCTTTGTTCCATCCTGCGGATACCGGTCTGTATGCACAATGTGGAACGTGAGCGAATTTTCAGGCCGACTTATTGGAGCTGCCTTGGGACGGATGATCTGGAAGGCGCGGATTACCGCGCGTGCAGTGCGCTCGGATCCCTGTACGGGATTTAAGGAGGTACCGCTTCCTTATTTTCCCGGGGAGAGCATGGAAAGGAGTCGTTTCTTTTGAGCTATGAAATCTTAAAACGAGAATTTATCATCCCGGAATTGAGCTCCGGCATGTGCCATGCCTCCACGGTCCTTCCTTTGGCGGACGGTTCCGTGCTTGCCGCATGGTTCGGCGGTTCGCACGAAGGAAAAGGGGATACGGCAATTTGGCTTTCCAGGAGAGAAGGCTGCTGGGAAAGGCCCATGCGCCTCGCGTATTCTGAAGAAGCGCACTGGAATCCGGTCCTGCGGGACGCCGGTGAGAATCAGATCGTTCTTTATTTTAAAGTCGGAGACGTCATCGCGAAGTGGAGAACCATGTTCTGCGTATCGGCTGACGGGGGCCGAACATGGAGCGATCCTCAGGAGTTGGTTGAGGGGGACCGCGGGGGCCGCGGGCCGGTTCGGAACAAAATTCTAGAATTGATGAGCGGCCGGCTCCTGGCTCCGGCTTCCATAGAAGACGGAATCTGGCGCGCGTTTGCGGATATTTCAGATGACGAAGGGCGCTCCTGGCAAAAGAGTACGGAAGTTCAGATCGAAAATCTGCAATTTAAAGCCGGAGAGCGAACGGACCGGGGGAGCGGGATAGAAGTCAGCGAGCAGTCGTTTTATGGCAGAGGAGTGATTCAGCCGACTCTTTGGGAATCTTCCGCCGGTCGGGTCCACATGCTGCTGAGAAGCACGGAGGGAGCGGTTTACCGCAGTGATTCGGAGGATGGCGGGAAAACATGGTCCGCCGCAAGACGAACCGCTCTTCCGAACAATAACAGCGGGATTGATCTCACCCGGACGGAGGATGGCGCGCTGTACCTTGCCTGTAACCCCGTCGGCGTCAACTGGGGGCCGCGTACACCGATGTCTCTGCTGAGGTCCGGCGATAACGGGGAGAACTGGGAACGGCTGCTCGACCTCGACGGCGGAGAAGGAGAATTCTCTTATCCGGCGGTTGTTGCCGGCGGCTCCGTGCTTCATGTTACCTACTCCTGGAAGCGGAGAACGATAGCATACTGGCAAATCGGTATTGCACCGCTTAAATAATTGCACCATTACTTTTAAAACTGGAAAGGATCGAAATTAAATGAAGAACACATTCCCGGGCGGCGAATGGCCCACCATGCTGACCCCCTTTACAAAGGAAGGCGCCGTGGATTACAAAGCCCTTGAAAAGCTGGTCGAATGGTATCTGCAAAACGGGGTTTCAGGTTTGTTTGCCGTTTGCCAGTCCAGTGAGATGTTTCAGCTCAGCTTGGAGGAGCGGGTGGGCGTAGCCGAATTTGTCAGGAAGAAGGCTGCGGGCAGAGTGCCGGTCATCGCGTCGGGCCATATTTCGGACGCGATAGAGGACCAGGCGGCTGAACTGACTGAAATGTCAAAGACCGGCGTGGACGCCGTCATCCTGATTACAAACCGGCTCGCGAAGGAAAAGGAGAGCGACGAAGTCTGGCTTTCCAATCTGAAAGAGCTGTTGCGTCGGATTCCGGAAGATGTTCCGCTTGGTTTTTATGAATGCCCCTATCCTTACAAAAGGGTGATGAGCAAAGAAACGGTTTCCTGGTGCGCGAAGGCAGGAAGATTCTTTTTCCTGAAGGACACCTGCTGCGATATTGATCGGATTCGGGAAAAACTGGAGATGATAAAGGGTACAAACCTGAAGCTGTACAACGCCAATACTTCCACTCTTTTGGAATCGCTCCGTCTGGGGGCGGCCGGATACAGCGGCGTTATGGCAAACTTTCAGCCGAAGCTGTACGCATGGCTGTGCGAAAACTACCGGTCGGAGACAGCCGACAAGCTTTCGGATGAGCTGTCCATCTGCTCCCTGATTGAACGTCAGCTGTACCCCGTAAACGCAAAATACAATCTTTTGTTGGAAGGCCTCCCGGTGGAAACCGTTTGCCGGGTGAAGAACAGTGCCGATCTTACTCCTACGTTCCAAAAAGAAGTGCAAATGCTTCATCGAATTACGGAGCGTATGAATAAGGAACATAGATAAAAATAGAAACAGCAGGAGGAATTGTAATGAAATTCAGAAAGGTCCTAGCATTTTCACTGGCCGCCGTCATGGCGGCGGGCACCCTTGCAGGATGCCAGAACAAGGCGGATAAAAAATATCCGACGGGCGGCGACGTTACGGTCATCATTCCGAAAAGTCCTGGGGGCGGCACGGATATATCGACCCGAGGGCTGCTTCAGTACATGAAAAAGTACGCCGACGGCATCAATTTTGTGCCGACAAACAAACCGGACGGCGGCGGAGTGACTGGAATGGTTGAAACTTCCAAGGCAAAGCCGGACGGCTACACGCTGGGCGCAGTTACCGTCGAACTTGCCATGTTTCCACATCAGGGCAAAACAACTTTAACCTACAAGGAATTTGCTCCGATTGCGGCTCAGATTGCCGCGCCGGCCGCTCTCATCGTTCCGAAAGACGCGCCGTACAACACCGTGCAGGAATTCGCCGATTACTGCAAGGCGAATCCCAACAAAGTTCAGATGGGTAACTCCGGTACCGGCGCTATCTGGGATATTGCTACAACTGAGTTTGAAGACGAGTTCGGTGTAAAAGTCAAACATATTCCCTATCCGAACGGAACGGCGGACATCGTAGCGGCGCTCGCGGGCGGCCATATTGACGCTACCCTTGCGGACCCCTCCGGCGTAAAGAGCCAGTATGAGGCGGGAACAGTGAAAATCCTTGGCATTATGGCGGACACCCGTTCCAAGCTTTATCCGGATGTCCCAACCTTTAAGGAACTGGGCCATAACCTGACTATCCGTGCGTGGGCGGCTCTTGTCGCTCCGAAAGACACCCCGGCCGACGTCCTGAAGTATCTGCGCGACGTCGCGAAGAAGACGGTTGAAGATCCGGAGTATCAGCAGTACCTGATGAAACAGGGAATTGATCCGGTAGAGATCATCGGCGATGACTGCTATAAAATGATGGAAGAGGACGACGCCCTGTACGCGAAAGCGCTGGCGGATACCAGCAGTTCCAAATAAGGATAATGAACGTCTTGTAAATGTCTTTCGGAGAGGGAATCGAGGGAGGAACGCTCTTTTCCCGGTTCTCTCTCCGTTTATTTCTTTCGACAATCGCCTATCATGAAAATGAGGAATTGTACCATGACAAATATGAAAAAATGGAACTATATTGTTTCACTGGTAATGGCGTTATTCGGCGGCTTTGTCATACTGATGTCCCTGCACTACCCTGTTACCCTTGGGACGGGGGATCCGGGGGCGGGTTTCTGGCCGATCGTTCTCGGCGCCGTGATGATCTTTCTTTCGGCTTTGCTGACCGCTGCAAACATTGCAAACGGAGAAAAAGAAAAACAGAAAGAGTTTACCATTTCGCTGCCTGCCAATCGAAGGGTCTATTGGTTTATGGCGCTGATTACTCTTTTTTGCATTGTGATGTATCTGCTTGGATTTCTCGCCGCGGTGCTGCTCTTTATTCCTGCGTCGATGTATCTTTTGGGTGTTCGCAACGTGAAAGAGATGGTTTTGACCAGCGTTATCTCAACGGCGGCGATCTATGTTATTTTCTCGCTGCTCTTAAAGACGCCTTTGCCCATGCCGTTTTTTATGGAATAAACTGAAAGGAAAGGATCGGTTACATGAATGCTTTTATTGCTGCTCTGGGAAACGTTGCCGAACCGATTAACATAATCGGTCTGGTGTTCGGCGTCGGTATCGGGATCCTGATCGGCGCGCTGCCCGGCCTTTCGGTGAACATGGGTATTGCGCTTTTATTTCCCCTTACGTTTGCGTTTCAGGGGATCGGCGGAATTTTGATGCTGCTCGGCATTTACTGCGGAGCAATTTACGGCGGTTCTATTTCCGCGGTTCTTTTAAACACCCCGGGTACGCCGGCTTCAGCCGCGACAACCATCGACGGGTATCCCATGGCGATCAAAAACAACCAGCCGGGGCGTGCCTTGGGCCTCTCTACGCTGGGCTCCACGTTCGGCGGTGTTTTCAGCGCCATTTGCCTGATGCTCCTTTCACCGCTGCTTGCCAAGGTTGCCCTTCAATTTTCGAAACCTGAATATTTTGCTTTGGCGATATTCGGAATCAGCATCATCACAAGCGTTTCATCCGGCTCCGTGATTAAGGGAATTATGGGTGGAATCATAGGTTTGGTCATCTCCACAATCGGGGTCGACGCGATGAGCGGACAGATGAGACTGACGTTCGGCACAACCTATCTCATGGGCGGGCTCTCTTTTGTTCCGGTCCTGATTGGCCTGTTTGCGTTTTCTCAGGTGCTGCAAAGCATCGAAGACTGTTACGACGAAAAATTTGTGAAGCAGGAAGTTAAAATAGCAAGGGTTTTCCCGACTGTGCCGGATTTAAAACGTGTTGCGGGCACCCTGCTGCGTTCCGCGTTTATCGGAACGTTTATCGGATGCGTTCCAGGCACCGGCGGAGATATTTCCTCTTTCATTTCCTATAACGAAGCCAAACGCTGGTCCAAACATAAGGAAGAATTCGGCCATGGCGCACCGGAAGGCATCGTGGCGCCGGAAACCGGGAACAACGCCGTTTCCGGCGGCGCCATGATCCCGATGCTGACGCTGGGGATTCCGGGCGACGGGGCAACGGCAATCATGCTCGGCGCGCTGCTGGTTCAGGGATTGCAGCCGGGCCCGCTACTATTTACTCAGCAGGCGCCTCAGGTTTACACCATTTTTCTGGGGCTGTTGATTGCGAATCTTGTCATGGGCTTGTTTGGATTTTCCCTGATTCGGCTCTTTGCAAAGGTAATCAATATTCCGAAGCGTTTCCTTTTGCCGGTTATTTTGGTCCTGACTTTTGTAGGCTCCTACGCGTACAACAATTCCATCATTGATGTTTATGTGATGGTCGGATTTGGGTTCCTCGGATACTTCCTCAATAAGATGGAGTTCTCCATGTCGGCGATTGTCATTGGCATTATTCTTGGCAGTCTGGCGGAAACGAATTTCCGCGGCGCGCTGATGATGAGCGACGGCAGTCTGAAAATTTTTCTGACCCACCCGATTTGTGCATTCTTCCTGGCCGTAGCGCTGATTTCCCTTTGTTCGCCGATTCTTGGACCTTTGTTTAAAAAGATATTCCCAAAGAAGGGAAGCGCGCAGGCATGATTTTGGACACACCTGCAAATTTGTTTCGCAGATGTTCTTCACCGCAGTGGAAAGAGGCGGAGAAGTTTTACCGTTCCAGTTCCGCGCTTGCCCCGGGCCGGTATGAGCTGAATCACGGGGTATTCGCCTTGGTCCAGGAGGGCGTAACTACCCCGGAGGAGCAGGGGGATTTCGAGGTCCACCGCAAATACACGGACCTGCAGATCGTTACCGAAGGAAGCGAATGGCTGGTTTGGTCGGATACGGCGGCTCTGACACAGAAAATTCCGTATGACTCTCAGAGGGATGCCGCATTCTTTTCCGGCGAGGGGACATCGATTCCGGTTCGGGCGGGAATGTGCTATGTTATGACCCCGTCCGACGGACATAAGGCCTGCTGTCATCGAAACGGGCCGTTGCACTACCGCAAGCTGGTCATTAAAATACCGGTTGACCCGAAATAGAGAAAAAACAGGGAAAAGCGCCGAAACTGCGGCGCTTTTTCTTTCAACCGAGGAAAGGATTCAAATTGCTATGGCTGAAGAAAAATATGTAATTGGAATAGATTTTGGTACGCTGTCCGCCCGGGGAGTGCTTGTGAAGGTACGGGACGGCGCCATCGTTTCCTCTGAAGTCAAAGAATATCCGCACGGTGTAATGGACAAAAGGCTTCCGGACGGCACCGAGCTTGGGCCGGACTGGGCGCTGCAGCATCCGCAGGATTATCTGGACTGCATTTCTGAGATTTTTCCCACACTGATGAAAGACGCAGGAGTGACGGCGGAAAATATTATTGGAGTGGGCAGCGACTTTACAACCTGCAGTATTCTTCCGACTAAAGCCGACGGAACGCCCCTGTGCTTTCTTCCGCAGTATCGCGAAACGCCGCACGCCTATGCAAAGCTGTGGAAACATCACGCCGCTCAGAGAGAAGCAAACGAGCTGAACAGAATTGCCGCAGAGCGGGGGGAGAATTTCTTATCGAATTACGGCGGAAAGATCTCTTCGGAATGGATGATTCCAAAGATCTGGCAGATTTTAAACGAAGCTCCGGAAATTTTCAACGCGGCCGAGCGAATTATGGAATGCGGCGACTGGGTTGTTTTCCAGTTGACCGGGGAGGAAAAGAGAAGCTCCTGCCAGATGGGCTATAAAGCCATTTGGCAGAAGGAAACAGGCTATCCGCCGAATGATTTTTTCCGTGCCCTTGACCCGCGGCTGGAGCATGTTGCGGACGAGAAGCTTTCCAGAACGGCTTATCCGCTGGGAACCCGGGCGGGGACCATTACGAAAAATTCCGCAAAATGGACGGGGCTGAACCCGGGAACCCCTGTCGCCGTCAGCTGTGGAGATGCCCATGCGGCTGTGCCGGGAGCTGGAATCACACGGCCAGATGTTATGCTGATGGTGATCGGTACCTCCGGCTGTGATATGATGGTGTCCAGGCAAAGGTGCAGGATCCCGGGAATCTGTGGAATTTGCGAGGATGGAATTTTACCCGGCTATTTCGGTTATGAAGCCGGTCAGTCCTGTATAGGTGATCATTTCCAATGGTTTGTTGAGAATATGGTTTCCACTGAATACCGGGCGGCGGCGAAAGAAAAAAACATGTCGGTTTACCGGTATTTCGACGATCTCGCAACCCAAATCAGGCCGGGGGAAAGCGGATTGCTCGCTTTGGACTGGTGGAACGGGAACCGCAGTGTGCTGGTAAACGCCGATCTTACGGGACTGATTCTTGGAATGACGCTTCGCACCAAGCCCGAGGAAATTTATAAAGCGCTGGCGGAAGCCGTTGCGTTTGGAAAACGAAAGATCATCGACACCTTTCAAGCAAACGGCGCGGGAATTTCAGAGCTTTACGCAACTGGGGGCATTTCCGAAAAAAGTCCGTTTGTCATGCAAACGCTTGCCGATGTCATTGGAAAAACAATAAAGGTTTCCGCTGTGGATAATGCAACCTGTATGGGAGCAGCCGTTATGGGCGCGGTCGCGGCCGGCGTAGAAAAGGGCGGTTACGGCGGCATACCGGACGCCGCGTCCGCCATGAGCGGAGGCGTCCGCGCTGTCTATGTTCCTAACGCGGGTAGCCACGTGATTTACGAACGCCTTTATCAGGAATACTGCACGCTGCACGATTATTTTGGAATCCGGAACAATGTAATGGAACGGCTGAAGAAAATGGAATCCGCCGAAACCTGAACCGAGCCGCCGAAAGCTATTTTCGCTTTCGGCGGCTTTTTCATGGGATTCATCCCGTTGTATCATTGCACCCTGCGCGGGCAAAAGGAATACTCCGTTTTCCCTCCGAAAGCGCGGAGAGGAACAGAAATCGACAGAGCTCCTGTGCTATGATGAAAGACAAAGATTTTATTAGAAAATAAATTCGATATCTTTTGTAACAAAACAAACAAAAACAATCTAACTTATAGAAAAAAACACTTTAAAATGACTAAATTATCTTGATATTTTCCCAAATTGTGCTATGATAAAATTAAATAAGAAAAGGGGGTCGGCTAAAATGCAAAAGAAAGAGATGCAAAACGGCATGGACCCGTCGCTGACCGGATTCTTAGCAGGGACGAATGCCAGGGCGTTCGATTATCTGGGAGTACATAAGTCGGCGCGAAACGGGCGGGAAGGCATGATATGCCGCGTTTGGGCGCCGAATGCCTCGGAAATCTCCGTTGTCGGCGATTTTAACCGCTGGCAGGCCGGGCTCGACTGCATGGAACGGGTCGGCGGCGGAGTATGGGAATGCTTCCTGCCCGGGGTATGGAACCGCTTTGACTCCTACAAATTCTGCATTGTCGCACCGGACGGGAAAAAGCTCTTTAAAAGCGATCCCTATGCCTACCACTTTGAATCCGGAGAGGGAAAAGCGTCCAAGTATTACGATCTGGAAGGCTTTTGCTGGAAGGACGCAGCATGGATGCGGCACAAGGCGGCAAAACCGCATTACGGGCAGCCTGTCAATATTTATGAAATTCACCCCGGCTCCTGGAAAAGGCACGCGGACGGCAATGTCCTGACTTATGAGGAATTGGCGGACGAGCTGCTGCCCTACCTGAAGGATATGGGCTACACGCATGTGGAGCTGATGCCGGTGACCGAATATCCTTTCGAAGGCTCCTGGGGGTATCAGGTTACGGGGTATTTCGCGCCGACCAGCCGCTACGGGGAACCCAAACAGTTCATGAGCTTTGTGGAAAAATGCCATGAAGCGGGAATCGGGGTGATTCTTGACTGGGTTCCCGCCCATTTCCCAAAAGACGCGTTCGGCCTCGCGCGGTTTGACGGAACGCCCTGTTACGAATATGCGGACCCCCGGAAAGGGGAACACAAGGACTGGGGAACGCTCGTGTTCGACTACGGCCGCAGGGAAGTGGTTAGTTTTCTGATTTCCAGCGCGGTGTTCTGGTTGGAAAAATACCATGTGGACGGGATTCGGGTGGATGCGGTCGCCTCTATGCTTTACCTGGATTACAGCCGGAAAGCGGGAGAATGGGTCCCGAATATCAACGGCGGAAGGGAAAACCTGGAGGCGGTAGCATTCCTGCGAAAGCTCAACGAGGCTGTGTTCTCCCTTTTCCCCGACGTGATGATGATCGCAGAGGAATCCACCTCGTGGCCAATGGTTTCGCGCCCTACTTATTCCGGCGGGCTTGGTTTTAACTACAAATGGAACATGGGATGGATGAACGATATGCTCCATTACCTGACACTGGACCCCGTTTACCGCCCGTTTAACCATGACAGTCTTACCTTTTCCTTCTTTTACGCGTTTTCCGAAAACTTTATTCTGCCGATTTCCCACGATGAGGTCGTGCATGGAAAAAGCTCCCTTATCAATAAAATGCCCGGCGACTACGAGCAGAAATTTGCCGGGGTCCGCGCGTTCCTGTGTTACATGATGGCCCATCCGGGCAAAAAACTGATTTTTATGGGAACGGAGTTCAGCCAGTTTATTGAGTGGGATTATCAGAAGGAGCTGGACTGGATGCTGCTGGATTATGAGCAGCACCGCAAACAGCAGAGTTTTTTCCGCGATCTGAATCATTTCTACCTGAATACGCCCGCGCTGTGGGAAATAGATTTTACGTGGGAAGGCTTTTCCTGGATTTCCAACGACGATTATACACAGAGTGTGATCGCATTTCGCAGGATAGACAGGTCCGGCAAAGAAGTGATCGCAGTCTGCAACTTTCAGCCGGTTCGGCGGGACAATTACTCTATTGGGGTGCCGTATGACGGCATTTATGAAGAAGTCTTTTCATCCGACGCGGTTCGGTACGGCGGCAGCGGCATCAGCAACGGTTCCTCCATTCAAAGCGTAAAAATACCGTTGCACGGCTGCGAACAGTCCGTTTGTCTTACTTTACCGCCGCTTTCTGTTTTTTATCTCAAATGCAAACGCCGCAGGACAAAATCTTCTGGGGGTCCGGCCCGACCTCATCAAGGCGGCGAACGCCGGAAAGCGCGCGGACAAAGGTCCGGTCAAAAGGAGGAGGAATAATATGTTTCCAAAGCAACAGGTCGTGGCCATGCTGCTGGCGGGCGGTCAGGGCAGCAGGCTTGGGGTGCTGACAAAAAATCTTGCAAAACCCGCCGTGCCTTATGGAGGAAAATACAGAATTATCGATTTTCCGCTGTCAAACTGTGTGAATTCCGGAATTGAAACCGTGGGGGTTCTCACCCAGTATCAGCCGATGATATTAAATGAATATATCGGAAACGGGCAGCCCTGGGATCTGGACAGCATGAACGCCGGGGTACACGTGCTGCCGCCGTTTCAGCGCAGCCGCAGGTCAGACTGGTACAAGGGTACGGCCAACGCGATTTATCAGAACATTCCGTTTATCGAGCGGTACAATCCCGACTATGTCGTGGTCCTCTCCGGCGACCACATCTACAAAATGGACTATTCGCGCATGATCGCGTTTCACAAGGAAAAGGAAGCCGATTGTACGATTGCGACAATCGAGGTCCCAATGGAGGAAGCCTCGCGATTCGGAATCCTCAATACCAACCCGGACGGCTCCGTCTACGAATTTGACGAAAAGCCGAAAGCACCCAAAAGCAATCAGGCTTCCATGGGGATTTATGTGTTCAGCTGGAATAAGCTGAGAAGCTATCTGGAGGAGGACGAGGCGGCGCCGAAGTCTTCGAATGATTTCGGCAAGGACGTTCTGCCCGCCATGCTGAACGCGGGCGAGCGCATCTTTGCTTATCGCTTCGAAGGATACTGGAAAGATGTCGGCACGATTGACAGTCTGTGGGAATCCAACATGGATCTTTTGAACCCGAAAATTCCATTGGACCTGAGCGAAGAAAGCTGGAAGATTTTTACGCGCAATCCGGTCATGCCGCCGCATTATGTCGCCAAGGGCGCCCGGGTGCAGAACTCGCTTGTTGCGGAGGGCTGCACCGTTTACGGCGAAATCGACTTTGCCGTGCTTTTTTCCGGAGTCTACATCGCGCCCGGCGCGGTGGTGCGCGACTCGATCATTATGCCGAACACGCGGATAGAGGAAGGGGCCGTTGTGCAGTACGCGATCGTCGCGGAAGAATGCGTCATCGGCAGCGGGGCGAAGATCGGCGCGCGTCCGGAGGATATCGTCAACAAGGAAGAATGGGGAGTCGCGGTCGTCGGGAACGGCTGCTCCATCCCGTCCGATTCCGTCATTGCACCCAAATCCATGATTGATTCCGAAACTTTCGCACAGGAGGCGGTGAAAAATGCGAGGAAATAATGTGCTGGGGCTGATCTTTTCCAACACGCACGAAGAAAAGCTCCGCGACCTGACGGAAATCCGGACCATGGGCTCCGTGCCGTTCGGCGGCAGGTATCGTCTCATCGATTTTCCGCTTTCCAATATGGTCAATTCCGGGATTAGTAAAGTCGGCGTCGTCACAAAAAGCAATTATCAATCCCTGATGGACCATCTCGGTTCCGGCAAGGCCTGGGACCTCTCCAGAAAAAGGGAGGGGCTGTACATTCTGCCGCCGTTCGGCGACACCCGTCTTGTGAATAACAGGGTCGAATCGCTTGCTTCCATTAAGAGATTTTTGACCAACTCCAAGGAAGACCTGGTTCTGATTACGGACAGTGATGTTGTCTGCAACATCGATTATTCCGATGTGGTTTCCACTCATATCAGGAAAAACGCGGATGTCACGCTGGTCTGCCGCTTCGGGCCGCTGCCCCGGAAGCTGGCCGAGCCGCTGGTGCTGACAACCGACCCGGACGGCCGCGTGATCGACCTGCTGATCGACCCGCGCACCGACGGAGAGTGCTGTTATGGAATCGGAATGATTCTGCTCCGGCGAGAGCTCCTGATTCGGCTGGTGGACGACTGCGTCAGCCGCAACCTTTACAGCTTTAAACGGGATCTGCTCCAGCGGAATCTGTCCTCTCTGCGGATGTATTCCTATGAATTCAGCGGCTATGCCCAGATCATCAGTTCGCCCGTTTCCTATTTTGCGGCAAATATGGAGCTGATGCAGCCGAATGTCAGAGCGCAGCTGTTTAATCCGGACCGGCCGGTCTACACGAAAGTGCGCGACGACATGCCTGCGCGGTACGGCCTTGGCTCGGAGGTTTCGAATTCCCTGGTCGCCGACGGCTGTGTGGTTGACGGGGCGGTGCGCAACAGTGTCCTGTTCCGCGGTGTGCGGGTCGGCAAAGGCGCCGTTGTGGAAAACTGCGTCATTTTACAGGACGGACAAATCCGGCCCGGGTGCAGAATGAAGTACGTCATCACGGATAAAGATGTCCTGATCCAAAACGACCGCTCTCTGCTGGGGTTTGAATCCTACCCGATTTTTATCAGCAAGGGCAGCGTTGTCTGAATACACGATTTCACGCAAGGGGGTATTAGAAATGAAGGTACTGTACTGTACAAGCGAGGCAATGCCGTTTGCTTCGACGGGCGGTTTGGCGGAGGTTGCCGGCTCATTGCCGCAGGCGCTCCGGCTTCGTCTGATCGGCTGCCGTGTGGTGATGCCGCTTTACGAGGACATTCCGCAGGAACTGCGAGACGGGATGAAATTTTTGACCAGCCTGTCCGTGCCGGTCGCATGGCGCAGGCAATACTGCGGCGTTTTCGAAACTCATGTCGGCGGCGTGATATACTACCTGATCGACAACCAGTATTATTTTAAACGTCACGGCCTGTACGGCCATTTCGACGATGCGGAGCGCTTTGCCTTTTTTTCCCGCGCCGTGCTTGAAATGCTGCCCTACATCGATTTTAAGCCGGACGTCATTCACGCAAACGACTGGCAGACCGCGCTGGTACCGGTTTATTACAGCACATTCTATGCGGATATCGACTGGTTCCGCGGAATGAAAACGGTTCTGACGATTCATAATATTCAATATCAGGGGAAATACGGGGAAGAACTTCTGGAAGATGTTCTCGGTTTGCCGAAGACTTCCCTTCCTCTGCTGCAGTTCGGTGAGTGCGTCAATTTTCTGAAGGGCGCGATCGAATGTGCGAACCGCGTCACAACGGTCAGCCCAACCTATGCTTCGGAAATTCTGGATCCGTGGTATTCCCATGGACTGGACAGCATACTTCTGGAACGGAAATGGAAACTGAGCGGAATCCTGAACGGAATTGACACCGGGGTCTATAATCCGGAGACTGACCCGGAGATTTATTCCAATTATTCCGCGGATGATTTGTCCGGGAAAACTGCGAACAAGACGGAACTGCAAAAGAGGTTAAGTCTTGCGGTTTCCGAACGGACGCCGCTCATCGGCATGGTGACGCGCATGGTTTCCCACAAGGGGCTGGATCTGGTGCGCGATTCGCTGGATCAGCTGCTGAACTCGACGGACTGCCAGTTTGTCATTCTCGGCTCCGGCGACTGGGAGTACGAGACGTTTTTCCGGCAGCTTCAGGAACGGTTCCCCGGGCGCGTGTGCACATGCTATGGGTTTGTGCCTGAGCTTTCTCACAAAATCTACGCAGCGTCCGATATTTTCCTGATGCCGTCCAAAAGCGAGCCGTGCGGGCTTTCTCAAATGATCGCGTTGCGTTACGGTTCGATTCCCGTCGTGAGGGAAACCGGCGGACTGAAGGATTCTATTACCGACAGCGGCGACGGGGAGGGCAACGGTTTTACCTTCCAGACCTATGACGCCGGCGATATGCTTCACGCGCTCGGCCGGGCGCTTCAGGGTTACCAAAATCCGGAGGGCTGGGAAATCCTGATGCGGCGCGCCATGGAATGCGATTTCAGCTGGGGCCGTTCCGCGAACGAATATATTCGTCTGTACCGGAGCCTTCTGAAAAATGGTTAATGCACTCGGCGGGGAGGGAAAGCGATGAAAAAACGGCGTGCCAAAGGCCTGCGCATCGCGGGGAAAACCATGCTTTTTTTATTGCTCTTTCTCTGTGTGGGCGCCGCGGCTTTCGGCTTTTACAGGATTGCCGACAAAGCTTTAGACCGCATGTTTCCCCCCGCCGGCGGAATCACAGTGTCCCAGCCGTCCTCTCTCCCTTCCTCCTCAGCGGTGCCCTCTTCCTCATCCGCGGCCTCGGGAACGCAGTACAAGCCGGTGAAAGGGCTTTTTTCGGCTTACGGCGAGGCGGCACAGCGGCGCCTGACAAAAATGACAACCAGGGAAAAGGTGGGCCAGGTTTTCCTGGTTACCTGTCCCACTGCGGGACAGGTTATGGTGATCGACGATTATCAGCCGTGCGGCTACTGCCTGACGGCACGGGACTTTGAAGGCAAAACGGCCGATCAGGTCCGCAAAACGCTTGCTTCCTATCAGAATTCCAGTAAAATCAAGATGATTCTCTGCTGCGATGAAGAGGGCGGCACGGTGGTGCGCATCAGCAAGTTTCCAGCTCTTTCAGAGCAGAAATTCCGTTCCCCTCAGCAGATTTTTCATCAAAGCGGACTGGACGGAATTAAACAGGACACGGAGAAGAAGTCCCGGCTGATGGAATCACTTGGCCTGAATATGAACCTGGCGCCGGTCTGCGACGTTTCCGTCAATCCGTCCGATTTTATCTATGCGCGCTCCTTCGGACAGAACGCCGAGCAGACCGCGGAGTTTGTCACGGCTTCTGTGAAAGCCTACCGAGCCCAGGGACTTGCCTGTACGCTTAAGCATTTTCCGGGTTATGGAAACAATGCGGACACTCATACCGGCGTTGCGACGGACAAGCGCAGTTATCAGACCTTTCAGCAGTATGATTTTCTGCCGTTTCAGGCGGGGATTCAGGCGGGAGCGCCCTGTGTGATGGTCTGCCACAATATCGTTGAGTGCATGGATTCCAGAAATCCCGCGTCGCTTTCGCCGCAGGTGCACAGGATTCTGAGGGAGACGCTCGGCTTTTCCGGGGTTGTCATGACGGACGACCTCTCCATGAAGGGAGTCACGAACTTTCTGGGCGGCAAAAACGCGGCTGTGAAGGCGTTTCAGGCGGGAAACGATCTTTTGTTGACACCGGATATCAAAGACAGCTTCAACACCCTGTACGCCGCCGTGGAGGACGGCACGATCAGTGTGGACAGGCTTAACGATTCCGTGCTGCGCATCCTTGCGTGGAAATACAGCATGGGAATGCTTTCGTAAAGGCCTAAAAAAAGCCGGGGCGCTGCGCGCTCCGGCTTCCATTTGCCCGATTTTGACCTTTGCCGTTTTCAAACGGCAAAGGCCGTGCTATAATTTTATTTGGTTTGTTTTTTTGCTCCCATCCGAACTTCCGAATTCTGAATCAGGTTGAAGAGCGAAGAGGCAAACAGGGGATATTCCGAGGACAGCTTTTCGGGGGAAAGGGAAGGCAGCGCGTTTTTATCCACACCCTCCATCTCATCCACCTTATCGCCGGAAATCAGGCATTCCGCGTTGGACAGCGAGATCTGCTGCGCCGCTGCGGACCGGCCTGCTCCAAGCTTTAAGGGCACCGAGAAAAGCCCCTGCGGATTTTTAAGGTTCGCGGAATACAGCATCCGGAACACCTTGTAAACGGAAAGATTCAGGTAGGCGGAAATTTCCATGGTCAAAGCCTTGTTTCCGCATTTCTGCAAAATTCCGAAAATAATATTCAGGGAATTTGCGATCAGCTTTTTATTCAGTACCGGCAGCAGGCTCCCGCGCAGGGTGTTTTCCTTGCCCACTGCGTCCGGCTCGGGGATATCCTCCACCGAAATCGTTGCTCCGCTGCGGTGCGGCGTCCTGCCCAGCAGGTAGTCGCAGGATACGCTGTAGTAGTCCGCGACCCGGACTACAAAGTCAAGTCCGCATTCACGGATTCCCTTTTCGTAATGGGAAAGCAGCGCCTGAGAAACGCCGAGGTCCCCGGCGGCTCTTTTCTGGCTGTATCCGCGTTCCTTGCGCAGCAAAGTAATAATCCGGGCAAAATTGTTGTTCATTTGACTATCCCCTGTCGAATCCTGTATAATAAACGCAATGTAAAGTATACAATAGATATAACAATTTGTAAAGCCGCTAGATATCGTGCCGGGACTTCTGATACTTTCCGTATCTTGAGCAAAACGGCGGGGGCGGCGCTGAAGGAGAGTTTTATGAAATCCTATACCGTTCATCTGATCCGCCATGGAACGACAGAAGGAAACGAGCAGGGCAGGTATATCGGTTCAACGGACCTGCCTCTATCCGAACAGGGGGCGGAGCATCTTCGCGCTTTGCGGGAAAAACACTCATACCCTCAGGCTCAGGCGTATCTCTGCAGTCCGCTGCGCCGCTGCACCGAAACAATGAAAATTTTATATCCGGACGCCCAACCGATTTTGATCCCCGATCTGCGGGAATGTGATTTTGGGGACTGGGAGGGAAAAACGGCGGATGAAATCGCGCGGGAAGACGGCCGTTTCCGCCGGTGGATCGCCGGAAACGGGGAGCCGGTCACGCCGCCGAACGGAGAGGACGGCGCGGCGTTTTCCCGGCGGGTCTGCGCGGCCTTTGAAAAGATTGCGGAAGGTCTGATGCGTTCCGGCATGACTTCCGCGGTCCTTGTGGCGCACGGCGGGGTGCTGATGAGCATCCTTGCGGCGTACGGGCTTCCGCGCGCGGAGTTTTACGACTGGATCACCGAGCCGGGCTGCGGATATTCCATGAGGATCATCCCGGGCTTGTGGATGCGGTCCAGAGTGGGGGAGGTCTATGCGGAGATTCCGCCCAGGCCGCAGAAGGACGGGGACGACAATGAAAGAATTCTGGTTGACCTTGCGCGGGAGGCGGCCGACCGCGCGTTTGGGAAGCGGGACGAAGCGGACAGGGCCGGCAACCGGGAGGAAAAAGAAGAATAAAAGGCCCTCGCGGCAGCCGGAAGGCGCCCGCGAGGGCCGATGTTTCGATTGCGGTCAGTACCCGAACTTTCCGGCGAGAGACTCGTCGTTCTCCACCCAGTCCTGCACGTCCGTCACGGTGAAGTCGGAGGCTGTGTTTCTCGCCACGACACGGGTGATGCCCGCGTTAATGATCATCCGCTTGCACAGCGAACACGGCGCGGGGTGGGCAACGTAATCGCCGGAGTCTGCCTCCCGGCCGACCAGGTAAAGCGTGGCGCCGATCATGTCCCCGCGCGAAGCGCTGATGATCGCGTTCATTTCCGCGTGGACGGAACGGCACAGCTCATAACGTTCTCCGCGCGGGACTTTCAGGGATTCCCGTACGCAGATTCCGGTATCGATGCAGTTTTTTCGGCCGCGCGGCGCGCCGGTGTAGCCGGTGGACACAATTTCGTCGTTTTTGACGATGATCGCGCCGAAGTTGCGCCTCAGGCAGGTCCCCCGTTCCAGAACGGTCTCCGCAATGTCGAGATAATAATTTGCCTTGTCGGTGCGCTTCATAAAAAGTCCTCCCAGTAAATCGCAGAATTGCTTGAAATGGAAATTCGGGTCAGGGTATGCTATAATAAAGGCAGAAGAGAGATCGGAGGATCAGCAGCATGGAGTTGACGGACCTTTCAACCATACAGGCGGTGCTGAAACGGCACGGCTTCCGCTTTTCAAAGTCCCTGGGCCAGAATTTTCTGATCGACCCGGCCGTCTGCCCGCGCATGGCGCTGGAGTGCGGAGCGGATGAAACCACAGGGGTGCTGGAAGTCGGCCCCGGTTTCGGGGTATTAACCCGCGAGCTTTCCGCGCGGGCCGGCCGGGTGGTTGCGGTGGAACTGGATAAGGGCCTGCTGCCGGTCCTTGGGGAAACGCTGGGCTCCTGCCGGAATGTGGAGATTGTTCAGGGGGACGTGCTGAAACTGGACCTCGCGGAGCTGTTGAAGGAAAAATTCGGCACAATGAAAATTTCGGTCTGCGCCAATTTGCCGTATTATATCACGTCGCCCGTGCTGATGCGGTTTCTGGAGGAACGGCTGCCCGTGTCCTCGCTGACGGTCATGGTGCAGAAGGAAGCGGCGCGGCGGCTGTGTGCTCCGCCGGGCAGCCGGGACTGCGGAGCCGTGAGCGCGGCGGTCAGCTACTATGCGAAACCGCAGATTCTGTTCGAAGTGCCCAGAACTTCGTTCTATCCGCGGCCGAATGTGGATTCCGCCGTGATCCGGCTGGACGTGCTCGACGAACCGGCGGTTCGGGTACTCAGTGAAAAAGGTTTTTTTGCGCTTGTCCGCGCGGCGTTCGGCAAACGGAGAAAAACGGTGTTAAACTCCGTGTCCTCCGGGCTGGGGCTTGAAAAGGAGCAGGTGCTCCGGGTGCTTGAGGACGTCGGAATTCCCCCCGCAACGCGGGCGGAGCGGCTGACCCTTCCGCAGATGGCTGATTTTGCAAACGGACTGGAGGAACTAAAATGAGCAATGAAAGACTCGCGATGCTTTTTTTCGACATCGGGCTTGTCCTCGCAATGATCTCCATGGTGATCGGGCCGTTCGAAATTACAAACTGGGCGCTGACGACCGGCGTGGTCGCCTGCTTTTTCGGGATTGCGTCCCTGTGCCTTGGTTTCCTGAGCTGGGACGAGTGGATGGAGCCGGAGCGGCCCGTTTCCGGCCCGGACCCAGCCGAGCCCGGGGAAACGGCGGAGCGCTGATGCGGCGGTACGCCGCTCAGTAGATGATCGCGCCGTATTTCGCGGCCAGCGGCTCCAAAGTTTCGCGTTCAATCTGACAGTCGGAGTCAACGATCAGCCTGCCCTGAAAGTACCGCAGCGCGGCGTCCAGAAGCGTCGGAATATCTGCATGAACCGCAATCGGCAACCGGGCCATGCCGCCGACGGTGCCGAGCAAAACCGCGTCGTCCATGCCGGTTATTTCCACCAGCGCGGCGGTGACCTGCTCGTCGTCCAGGTCGATCAGGTCGTCTTCAAGCGAACTGGTGCAGCGGATCGGTTCGCTCAGAATAATATCGTCGCCCAGGAAAAAGGCTTCCTGCTCAATGGCGGCGGCGTCGCAGTCCGGCTCCTCCGGCAGCATGGGGGGGCCGTAATTTTTTAGGGTTTTCGCAAGGGCTTTCAGGTGTTCCGGTCCGGCCCCGGTCCCCGTCCCCAAGATTCCAACGCCCGCGTCTAAAAACGAAACGGCCGCTTCGGCCAACTGCCGGGGAGACAGACCCGCGATTTCAAGCCGGATGGCAAACGGCACCGCCGCGTGCTGCCGTGCGCGCTGGAACTGTTCCGCAAGGTCCGGTTCCGCGGTGCAGCAGAGACCGACCGCGTCCGCTCCCATGGCCTGAAGGGTGATTAGCCCGGGCAGAAGGCTTCCGCCGGTCATGGTATTCCCGTCGGAATCAACGGACATCAGCGCGATCACCGGAAGACCGGTGGTTCGGGCGGCAAGCAGGGCAGCGCGAAGATCTGAAAGAGCGTGAAAACCTTCTAAAATAAGGAAATCGGCTCCGCCTTCGTCCAAGGCCCTGATCTGTTCCCGGTATCCGTCAAAAATATCGTCAAAGTCGGACTCGCCGTGCGGCGGCACAAACAGGCCGCTGGGGCCGATTGCTCCGCCTACGGGGATTCCGGGCCGGGCGGCGCTGCAGGCGATACTCAGCAGCTTCCGGTTCAGTCCGGAGATGTCGCAGTCGGGCAGGCAGAACCGGTTCGCCGTCAGCGTGGGCGCACGCAGAACCTGAGCCCCGGCGGCAAGAAATCCGCGCAGCAGATCCCTTGCCGCATCCGGGTGCTCCGCAAGCCAGAGTTCGGGTTCGGCGCCGGCCGGCAGCCCGGCGGCGTGAAAATCGGGAATCGGGTCCAGAAGAAGAGGAAGCCGATCAAGTAATTCCATTTTTCTTTCTTTACACCTGCATTTCTGAACGGCTCACATGCTTTCGGGAGCCGTGATTTTAAACATGGAAAGCACATTGCGAAGGACCGTCATGGTCGCGCGGCATAGATAAAGCCGTGCCGCGGTTAAAGGCTCCTCTTCGCCCTTGACTCTGCGCATGTTGTAAAATTTATGGAACAATGTCGCAAGCTCGATGACATACCGCGTGATCCGCGCCGGATCGTAATTCTGCGCCGCGGCGACGATTTCGGAAGTAAACGAAGCAATATGGCGGATCAGCTCGATTTCTTCGGGCGAATTCAGCAGAGCCAGCTCCTCATCCGTGCAGTCGCGCGGGAAGATTCCTTCCGCCGCCAGATTTTTCAGGATGCTGCAGATTCTCGCGTGAGCGTACTGGACGTAATAAACCGGGTTCTGGGAATCCTGCTGTACGGCGAGGTCCAGATCGAATTCCATCTGGGAGGTGGCTTCGCGCAGGTTGAAGTAGAAACGCGCCGCGTCCACGGGAACCTCGTCCAGAAGATCGGCAAGCCCGATTGCCTTGCCGGTGCGCTTGCTCATACGGACGACTTCGCCGCCGCGCACCAGCCGGACCAGTTGAATCAGAACGACGTCCAGCTTGCCGCCGTCCAGCCCGACGGCGTTCATCGCGCCTTTCATCCGCGCGACGTGGCCGTGGTGGTCCGCGCCCCATACGTCGATGCAGCGGTCAAAACCCCGTTTTGAGAATTTGTTGCGGTGATAGGCGATGTCCGCCGCAAAATAAGTCGGGTTTCCGTTCTGGCGGATCAGGACCTCGTCCTTTTCTGCGCCGAGCGCCGTCGCGCGGTACCACAGCGCGCCGTCCTTTTCATAGGTCATGCCGCGGCTTTTCAGAAGGTCGATTGTCTCCTGCAGCTCACCGTCTTCGTGAATTGTACTTTCGCGGAACCAGACGTCGTAACGAATGCGGTATTTTTTCAGGTCCGTTTTCATCTTGTCGATATTTTTAGGCAGGGCGAAATCGACCAGTGCCCGGCGGCGTTCAGCGGAATCAGCCTTTACAAAGCGGTCGCCGTTTTCGTCGGCGAATTCCCTTGCCCGGTCGCGGATATCGTCCCCCTGGTAGCCGTCTTCCGGAAACTCCACGGCTTCTTCCCCCAGATAAATCTGAAGATAGCGCGCTTCCAGCGAAGCTCCGAATTTTTCAATCTGATTTCCGGCGTCGTTTACATAGAACTCACGGGTGACGTCGTAACCGGCGGCGTCCAGAACGGAGGCGAGGCAGTCGCCCAGCGCTCCGCCGCGGGCGTTGCCCATGTGCATCGGGCCGGTGGGGTTGGCGGAAACAAATTCCACCATGATTTTTTCCTTTTGACCGAAATTGCTGCGGCCGTAGCCGTCGCCGAGGGCGATTACGTCTTTTAAGACGTCGCCGTAAAACTGACTTTTGAAAAAGAAATTCAAAAAACCGGGTCCGGCAATTTCCGAACGGTCGAAATAGGTGCCGGAAAGGTCGATATGGTCCGCGATGGCCTGAGCAATTTTACGCGGGGGGAAGCGAAAGCTTTTCGCGCCGACCATGGCGGCGTTGGTTGCCCAGTCTCCGTGCGTGCGGTCCGCGGGGATTTCAACGGTAAATTCGGGCAGGGGAGCTTCGGGCAGGGCCCCGCTCTCCATCGCCTTCTGCATGGCGTCGCGGATGGCGTCCCTCAGTTGTTCAGTTGCCTGCAGCGCTAATTTCGACATCCTTGTTGTTTGCCTCCTTGATGGTGATGAAAATCTCGTTCTGGCTGGACAGGCTGGAGTTGATGTCCAGCGTGTAGCTGACTTCCAGTTTTCCGCCCAGATCATTGAGCTCGGACTGAACCCGGCTGGTAAAAACGCCGATCATCATATTGCCGAACTCGGTGTCGTACTGGCAAAGGTGGCGCTTGCCGCGTTCCAGAATCAGGCGGGTGCTGTCTTCACCGCCGCGCATCAGCGTCACCTTGTTTCCTCCGTCAACTTTAAGGATTGACGTCCTCGTTGTGTTTTTATCCTCGGACGTGTATTCCTTATACACGATATAACGGCTGTCGCCTCGCCGGACATAGGAGCCGAACGTGGTCAGCTCCACTTCTCCGGTCTCGTCGTCGACTCTCTGGCGCCCTTTGATCGATATCAAATAGTTCTCCTGCATTCTATACTCCTAAGATAAGTAATTAGTGATTCCGTTCCCGTTTCGTTCCATGAGAAACGGTTTATGCTTTTTCCAGAGCCAGTTCGATCAGCCGGTCGAGAAGATCGCCGTAGGAGAGACCGGAGGCCTCCCAAAGCTTCGGATACATGCTGATCGGGGTGAAGCCGGGGATCGTGTTCAATTCGTTGAGCAGAATTTCCGTCTTGCCCCGCACAAAGAAATCCACTCGGGCAAACCCGCGGCAGCCCAGGGTACGGTAGGCTCTGACGGCGATTGCGCGCAGTTCCTGAGTCACTTCATCGGAAAGGTGTGCCGGGATATACAGTTTCGATTTTCCGGATTTGTATTTGTCGTCATAATCATAGAAAGCGGCGGAAGCGGCAATCTCGCCGATCAGCGCGGCGGCCTCCGGCTCTTCGTTGCCCAGTACCGCGCATTCCACTTCCTGCCCGGATACGGCTTCCTCCACCAGAATTTTTTCACCCTCCGTCGCAGCCAGTCTGACTGCGGCATCCAGTTCCTCTTCGCTGTTTACGCGGCTGACTCCGACGGAGGACCCGGAACCCGCGGGTTTTACAAACACCGGGTAACCGAGCCTCGCGCCGATCTTAATGCGAACTTTATCGGGGTTCTTTAAATATCTGGAATAATAGAACCATAGGTATTGTGCCTGTTTGATGCCGACGCCGGCTAAAAGCGTGTGAGTGACCGCCTTATCCATGCACACGGCGGAGCTGAGGGTTCCGCAGCCGACAAACGGAAGTCCGGAAAGCTGCAGAAGGCCCTGGACGGTTCCGTCCTCTCCGTTTCTGCCGTGCAGAACGGGGAACACGCAGTCGACTTTCAGAATTTCGGTTTGGTCCGGTCCGCACACAACAAAACCGGCGGCACCCCGGTCCGGGGTCAGGTAAGCGGGACGCTTTTGCTCGCTTTGTTCCCATTTTCCGTCTGGAATGGAATCCAGCGGCCCCTCATAAAGATACCACCGCCCGTCCTTGGTGATTCCGATACGGTGGATTTCATATTTCTCCTTGGAAAGATTGCTGATGACAGAATACGCGGAAACGCGGGAAACCTCGTGTTCAGAAGAACAGCCGCCGAACAGGACGGCGATTTTTTTACGGTTCATTCCTTCATCCTCCATTGCAGCACCTGCTTTGCAATTCCGCAAACAGTCCTGCAGAGCAGCATTTTTTGAAGCAGGCTTTGTGCAAACAGAATTCTACAAATATATATGATAGCACAACGCCGCCGCGCACGCAATTGCTTATTTTCGGGAAATGCGGGTCTTATAAATTGTATGGTGACAAAAAAATGTTTATGTAGTATAATCAGGTATAATTACTGTCTGCAAGCAAAAAATGGAACGGAAAGTTTAGATAAAAGTTTAGGATAAAGTTGAGATTCGGGAGTGAACGAACCATATGGATCAAAAAGTATTTGAAATGGTGACGGGCAGTGTTGAAACGGCCCTGAACGGTCAGGGGTTCCGCAGAACAGAAGGCGAAGTGAAAAAGGAAGAAGGGCGCGAAGTCCTGTTCCTCGGGGAAGGAGCCGCCTACAGCGTTCTGTATCAGGAGAACGGCAAACGCTTTACGCTGCGTACCTGCGACATGGACGGCGAGGAGCCGAACGGCCAGTGGAAAACCCTTTCCATGTGGCTTTACGACCCGGATACCGACACGCCGGCCCAGGCACAGAGCATTGTGGAGGATTTTACGGAAACCCTCACCGGCCCAAAGCAGACGGCGGCGGTGAAAGCGAGGAAAAAACGCAAAAAGGACGACGACAGCAACGTCGATCCGCTGTTCTTCTTTAATCGGTTTGTCGGGTTGTTTCCCGAACTGAAGGATGAACTGAATGAAGAGAGGGCCGTTTACGGCGACGTCCGGTCGGTTACGTTTGCAAGGGAACGGCTTCTTCCGAAAATCAACGCTCTGGTGAACAACCCGGCGGAAAAAGATCGCATTGCGCGCTGTTCCCAGCTCTTGAACGACCTCTATATCGCGGGCGATATGGACGTAAGGTCCATCATCACGATTGTCGTCCTCAACGGGATTGAAGGAGAAAAGGCCGTCGAGAACGTTCGTGCCCAGATGAACGAGGACGTGCTGAAAAGTTACAAATCCGCCCTGAAGATGAAGGGCAAAAAAGTAAAGCCGGAAAAGAAAAAGAAGCCGAAAAAATTCACGGCGGAGTCCCTGCTCAACCGTTGACAATTCCTATGACACCGAAACGAAAAGAGCACAGCCGTAAAGACGATTCAACGTTTTGCGGCTGTGCGGCTTTTTTAGAATCGGTCCAAAATGGGAAAATGTGTAAAAAATATAAAATGATTACTAAAAAAACTTGACAGAAAAAAACGATTGTGCTATGATGTCTATACCTCGATAAAGGGGTTATTTTTTTGTGCCCGTTTATTTTGAGGGAGGCCGAAGCTTCTTTCAGGGGCTTAAAAATTTTTTCCGTACAGCGGGAGGTGCCGTCATGAGAACCAAGGTAACATTAGCCTGCACAGAATGCAAACAGCGCAACTATGACACGATGAAGAACAAAAAGAATGATCCGGACAGGCTTGAGATGACCAAGTACTGCAGGTTCTGCAGGAAACATACGCTTCACAGAGAAACGAAGTAATCCGGACGGAGGGACAAAAGAAATTATGGCCGATAAAAGTGGAAAGAAAGAAAACTTCTTTACCAAAGCTGGCAAAAGTATTTCTAAATTCTTTCGCGAAACCAAAAGCGAAGCCAAGAAAATGGTTTGGCCTACCCCGCAGTCGGTATTCAAAAACACCGGCGTCGTTCTGGCAACCATTATCGTAATCGGATTGTTTGTTTTCGGACTGGACACGCTGCTGGTCAACCTGCTCGGGCTGATTATGAATGTCGCAAAATAATCTGAAGAAGCGGAGGGTTTTCTTTGCCAGAGGAAGCAAGATGGTATGTGGTCCACACCTATTCCGGCTATGAAAACAAGGTAGCCTCCAATCTTGAAAAAACGGTGGAAAACCGCCAGCTTCACGACCTGATCCAGCAGATTCTGGTTCCGACCGAAACCGTCACCGAAATCAAAGATGACAAAAAACGCGATGTGGAGCGGAAGATCTTCCCCGGCTATGTCCTTGTAAAAATGATTTTAACCGACGAGTCCTGGTATGTTGTGCGGAATATCCGCGGCTGCACCGGATTCGTAGGCCCATCCTCAAAACCGATTCCCTTAACGGATGAGGAAGTGGCAAGGCTTGGCGTTGAGAAAAGAGAGATTGAGGTTTCCTACGATGTTGGCGATTCGGTCCAGATTATCGACGGCCCGCTCGAAGGGTTTGTCGGTGTTGTGGAAGAAGTCGACAAGGAAAAGAACCGGGTTCACGTTACGGTGTCCATGTTTGGGCGCGAAACGCCGGTTGAGCTTGAGCTGAACCAGGCTCAGGCGATGGAATGATTTTATTTTTCGGTAATACGGCGGATTCCCCGCCTGTTATGAGGGGCATCGCCCCAGTGGGAGGGACGGCGCAGCCGTTCCGCCATCAACCACGAATTTTGGAGGTGCAGTAAAATGGCTCAGAAGGTTACGGGCTTTATTAAGCTCCAGATACCTGCCGGCAAAGCTACGCCGGCACCGCCGGTAGGACCTGCGCTTGGTCAGCACGGCGTTAACATTATGGCGTTTACAAAAGAATTCAACGAGCGCACAAAAGGCGAAGCGGGAATGATCATCCCGGTTGTCATCACGGTATACGCCGACCGCTCGTTTACGTTTATTACCAAGACGCCGCCCGCCGCGGTCCTGATCAAAAAGGCATGCGGAATCGAAACGGCTTCCGGTCAGCCGAACAAAACCAAGGTGGCTAAAATTACCCGTGAGCAGATCCGTAAGATCGCCGAGACCAAGATGCCCGATCTGAACGCGTCTTCCATTGAATCGGCCATGAGCATGGTCGCCGGAACCGCGCGCAGCATGGGTGTTGAAGTCGCGGACTGATCAAAGGCCCAGGTGGGAGGAAGTATGAATCCGATTTTACCACTTCACAGGGAGGATAACCAATGAAACACGGAAAAAAATACAACAACAGCGCAAAGCTGATTGACCGTTCCAGCCTTTATGACGCGAATGAGGCCCTTGATCTTTGCGTAAAGACCGGCACGGCAAAATTTGACGAGAGTGTCGAAATTCACGTAAAGCTCGGCGTTGACAGCCGCCATGCGGACCAGCAGGTGCGCGGCGCCATCGTTCTTCCGAACGGAACCGGCAAAACCGTGCGCGTGCTCGCGCTCTGCAAAGGCGACGCGGCAAATGAAGCCGAAGCGGCCGGAGCTGAGTACGTCGGAGCCGAGGAAATGGTTCAGAAGATTCAGAGCGAGAACTGGATGGATTTTGACGTCCTGATCACCACGCCCGACATGATGGGCCAGGTCGGGCGCTTGGGTAAAATTCTCGGTCCCCGCGGACTGATGCCGAACCCGAAGGCCGGAACCGTTACCCGCGAGATTGGAAAGGCGATTACCGAAGCGAAAGCCGGTAAGATTGAGTACCGTCTCGACAAGTCCAATATTATTCACTGCGTAATCGGCAAGGTTTCTTTCGGCAGCGAGAAGCTCCGCGAGAATTTCGACGCCCTGCTCGGCGCGATTGTCAAGGCGAAGCCGGCGGCCGCAAAGGGCCAGTATATTAAGTCCTGCGTTGTCGCGTCCACGATGGGCCCCGGCGTGAAAATTAACCCGAACAAATTCGGCGTTTGATTTTTATTGACATTCACTGTTTTCTCTGTTATAATAATTGAAAACAATAGTTTTTTCTTTATTCAAAGACAGCAGGCGCTGTATGCTTAATGGATTTTCCGGCCTGCCGAGAATAAGGTTCGATATGCATTTGTGTGTTGAAGGCCTTTTCTGCGGCAGCGGGAAAGGCCTTTTACGTTGCGTGTTGATCTGAAACAACGGAGGTGAATCTATTTGCCAAGTGAAAAGATTTTGGAAGGGAAAAAGCAGGCTGTCTCCCAGCTGTCCGAAAGCCTGAAAGCAGCCCATACGGGCGTTATCGTAAACTATAAAGGGATTACGGTGGAAGCTGACACCAAGCTTCGCAAGGAACTGCGTGAAGCAGGCTGCCAGTACAAGGTCGTCAAGAATACTCTTCTGCGTCTGGCGCTGCAGGATTCCGGTATTTCCGGTCTTGAAGGTGTTCTGGAAGGGACAACCGCTATTGCCGTACATTCGGAAGATTATGTCGCGCCGGCCAAGATCCTTGCGGGCTACGCCGATAAGAGCGACACTTTTAAAATCAAGGCCGGTTTTATTGACGGGAAGGCCGCGACCGCGGACGAGATCAAAACCCTCGCTTCCCTGCCCTCGAAAGAGGAACTGGTTGCTCAGGCTCTTCGCGGCTTGAACGCACCGATTACCGGTTTGGTCACCGTTCTCAACGGTACGATCAAGGGACTGGTGGTTGCTCTGAACGCAATCGCCGAAAAACAACAGGCATCCGCTTAAAAAAATATATTAATTTGGAGGTTTCTATCTTATGTCTGATAAAGTTGCAAAGCTGATTGAAGATGTAAAATCCCTTACGGTTCTTGAGCTCTCCGAGCTCGTCAAAGCTCTTGAAGAGGAGTTCGGCGTATCCGCCGCTGCTCCGGTTGCTGTTGCCGCTGCTCCGGCTGCTGCCGCTGCTGCCGCAGAAGAGAAGACCGAATTTGATGTTATCCTGAAGTCCGCCGGTGCGCAGAAGATTCAGGTTATCAAGGCTGTTCGTGAGATTACGGGCCTTGGCCTGAAGGAAGCGAAAGAACTCGTTGACGGCGCTCCGAAAGCTGTCAAGGAAGGCGTTTCCAAAGACGACGCGGAAGCAATGAAGGAAAAACTTACAGGCGCAGGCGCAGAAGTAGAAGTAAAGTAAGTTTCGTTCATCTGTTGTTCTCCTGTACCATAAAACGGGAAAAAAGAACCGCCCCGGCAATCCTGTGGATTGTTTGGGGCGGCCTTTTTCTGTTTGGTCTTGCAAAATAATAAAAGTTTTCGTACAATGTTTTTAATCCTATTTTAATGATCCTCAAATTGTCCTTAAAGTCGTTCCTGTTAATCTAGAGATACAGAAACGAAGGAGGAACAAATCAAATGGTTACTTTGGAACAGGTTGAAAAATTGAAGGAACGGGCGAATGTAAGCTATGATGAGGCGAAGGCGGCGCTGGAAGCTACCGACGGCGATCTTTTGGAAGCGCTTATTTACCTGGAGAAGCAGGGCAAAGTGAAAACTCCCCGGGGAAATGGGTTTTACAGCAGCGCGGAAGATATTCCGCACGACAGCGAAAAACAGGTGCGGGGTGAATTCCGTGGAGCGGACAGGGGAGAAAGCTTTTCCGGGCTGCTGAAACGGATCGGCAGGTTTTGCCTCAAATTGATCCAAAAGGGAAACAGCAACACGTTTGAGGTTTTAAAGGGGAATGAGTGCAAGGCCTCCATCCCGGTAACGGTTCTTGTGCTGCTGCTTGTTTTTGCATTCTGGGTTTCCCTTCCGCTGATGATAGTCGGGTTGTTCTTCGGTCTGCGCTATCGTTTTCAGGGGCCGGACCTTGGCAAGGATTCCGTCAATCACGCGATGGACAGCGTGGCGAACGCGACGGACGATTTGAAAAAATCGATCTGCGAGGACAAAAAATAATGAGTGCCGGGTGGTGATTTGGTTGGGCAAGAAAATTCTGATTGTGGAAGACGAGCAGAAGATCGCGCGGTTTATCGAAATGGAGCTGAATTACGAGGGTTATGCGACTGAAAAGGCGGCGGATGGACGAATCGGGCTGGAGCTTGCCGAGACAGGCGGCTTTGACTTGATCCTGCTGGATCTGATGCTTCCCGGAATGAGCGGTATGGAGGTCCTGCGAAGGATCCGCCGCTCTTCCGATGTTCCGGTGATTGTGCTGACCGCAAGGGACAGCACAATGGATAAAGTTTCCGGACTCGACGGCGGTGCGGATGATTACATTACGAAGCCGTTCGCAACAGAAGAGCTCCTTGCCAGAATTCGCAGCGCACTGCGAAAAAGTTCACCGGCGGAAAGCGAACAGCTTTCCGCTTTCGGCGTTGTACTGGATCCGGCACGCCGGAAAGTGACCGTGAACGGGAATGCTGTGCCGCTGACCAAGCGGGAATTTGATCTGCTTTGTTACCTGATGAAAAACAAAGGCGTGGTTTTGTCGCGGGAAGTTCTGCTTGAAAATGTCTGGGGCTATGAGTATGAAGGTGAGACCAACGCCGTGGACGTTTTTGTCCGTTTTTTACGTTCCAAAATCGACGACGTATACGGAATCAGGCTGATTTCCACGGTACGCGGCGTCGGTTATGTGATTCAAGATGAAGAATGAGACGACGAAAACCGGAAAATCACCTCCCGAGGACCGTGCCAGACGGTCGATCGTATTTCGGCTGAACACGGTTTTTTTCTTCGAAATGATCGGAATTTTTCTGGCGCTCGATCTGTTGTTTACCGCTTCCCTGTTCCTTGTTTCGGCCGGTCAGGCGGAGCGCGCCGCCGTCCTCGCGGTTTCTGCCTTTGAACGCAGTGAAACGGACGTTTTCCAGGGCGGCGGAGTGACGGTGAGGGAAGGCGGGACAAAGCCGGGCGGCACGGCGATTCCAGCATTGCTCGGCAGGCTGTTTTTTGCCCCGTCGCTGTCGGGAGAGCGATATTTAACCTTTCCGGAAAACAGCGGCGCTTCCCTGCTTCACCGGCTTGACGGAATGGCTTACGCCCTTGTTCTTCGGAAAAACGGGCGGGACTGCGTTGTTACGGTTGATTTGAACGGCGAGGTTCATCGGGGAAAAACGGTTTTGACGGTCCTTCTGGCCGCCGAGCTGCTGCTGCTTTTTTTCGGCCTGAGGTCGCGCGCGGGAAGAATCCGAAAAACACTGCGTCCGATTGCCGAGCTTGCCGAAACGGCCCGCAGACTGAACCAGTCCCGGCCGTTTACGCCTGAGGAGATTGAGACGCTCGCCGGAAAAATCAACGGAATCAACGCGTCGCGCCTGGATACCCGCATTGCGGTAAGTAGCACGCAGGATGAACTCAAAAACCTAGCGGGTGCCATCAACTCGATGCTGGACCGGATCAACGAATCCTACCGCGCTCAGGTACGCTTTGTCTCGGACGCCTCCCATGAGCTTCGTACTCCGATCGCCGTGATTCAGGGTTACGTCAGCCTGCTGGACCGCTGGGGGAAGAACGACGAAAAAGCCCTTCAGGAGTCCATTGAGGCGATCAAAAGCGAAACGGACAATATGAAGCAGCTGGTGGAGCAGCTGCTCTTTCTGGCCCGTGGAGACAACAATACGATGCTTTTGCAGAAAGAGCGGTTTGACGTTTCCGTCCTTGCACAGCGGGTATTTCGCGAAACGAAGATGATTGACAAAGGGCACGATTACCTGCTTCAGGCGGAGCCCGCGCTGATCGAAGCGGACGAGGCGCTGATCAAGCAGGCAATGCGGATTTTAGTGGACAATGCGGTGAAGTATACGCCCGCCGGGGGCGCAATCCGAATTTCCGTCACAAGCCGGGACCGGGAGGTCCGCCTGACGGTTCAGGACGACGGAATCGGCATTGAACCGGACGCGGTTCCAAGGGTTTTCGACCGATTTTTCCGCACCGACGAATCCAGAGCCCGTGCCACCGGCGGCGCGGGGCTTGGGCTTTCCATCGCAAAGTGGATCGTCGAGCGTCACGGCGGATACATGGAGGTCCTGAGCCGTGAAAAAATCGGAACGCGAATTTCCCTTGTTCTGCCTGTAGCACAAGCGGAAAAAGAACCGGACACAGAGACGCCTGAATAGGCGTTTCGGCGTCCGGTTCTTTTGGGTGCCGACGCGGCGGGTTACATTTTTCTGTATTTCTTCACTTTGCGCATGTTTTTCTTTTTCCGGTTATAAATCAGTGTCAGGATAATATAAATGACCACAAGGAGAATAATCAGCGCGGCGATAATCAGGAACCAGATGGAGGTGAAAATCGACTTCACCACGTCGGTCATGTGCAGCAGTTCGCTTCGCTCGACGGATTCGGACGCGACCAGGTTGACGGTGGCAAGCGTCTGGTCGGCATATTTGAGCGTCGCCTTGCCGATGACCTGTCCTTTCTTCACCGGCGCGTCCACATGGTCCGGGATGGTTTTATTGATGATAATGCTGCTCGAAGAGACGTCCTTCGGCAGAATCGCGGAAAAGCTTTTTTCCGCTGAAAGCAGCAGGCTGTCCTTTTGCCAGGCGTAGTTCAGCTTGACTTCCCCCAGGGACTGGTCGGTTCCGACGATTTTTTTCAGTTCCAGCTTTGTCAGCGCCCAACGGTAGAGGGCCGCGCTGTCGAGCATTTCGCCGCGCGCCGTGACCGCTTTGCCGTTGGCGTCGACAGAAGGCGCCCCGAGTGCTACGCAGAGATAGGTGTAGCCATAGGCGGAAGCGGTCGAAATCAGGCAGTAGCCCGCCTCGTCCGTATGTCCGGTTTTGATGCCTTTTGCGTAGGTGTAGAAATATTTCCCACCGAGGGCGTTCTTGTCGATCAGGAGGTTAGTCGTGGAAAGCGTCGGCATCTGTTTCCCTGCGCCCGGTCCTCCGACAGGTTTGTAGGTGTAGCGTGTCTGGGAGCAGATCTGCATAAAGTAGGGCTGGCTCATCGCGTAGCGGGCAATTTTCACCAGATCGTTGGCGGTTGTGTAGTGCTGGTCGTTATGCAGCCCGTGCGGGTTTGCAAAATGCGTACCCTTACAGCCCAGAGCTTTGGCTTTTTCGTTCATCAGTTCGACGAATTTATCAACGTTCCCGTTTCCGACATAATCGGCCAGGACCAGAGCCGCGTCGTTTCCGGAGGGAACCATCATGCAGTTGAGCAGCTGATAAACCGTCAGCACATTGCCCACTCTGATGTTCGACATCGAGCTTCCCGTTCCCAGCAGCCGGTCAACCACTTCTTTGGATACCGTTACCCGAGTCCCCTGCAGGTCTTTCACATGTTCGCTGACAATGATGTAGGTCATAATTTTAGTCAGGGAAGCCGGCTCCCTGCGGGCGTCCGCGTTTTTCTGGTAAACGGTGGTTCCCGTATCAAGATTCACAAGGGCAATCGCCGCGCAGGAGGTGTTGAAGTCGACGGGAAAACTCGCGGCTTGAGTGGGAGCGGCGGTGAACAGAACGCAGCAGACGAGCAGAACGGAAAACAGGGATGCTAGCTTTTTTTCCATGGAAATTTTGCCTCCGATGTGATATGATAATAAAGCCGACTGAGCGGGTCTTCAGTTGATCTTATAGTTAGTATAACAGCCAATTCCGAAAAGATAAAGAACTAAGCCATATAAAAATTGTTTTTGCTGCTTTCCCTTTGGGAATAAAATAATGGAGGAGACCGGTATGATCTATTTAACCGCCGATACGCACGGGGAAATGAGCCGCTTCGATTCCCCGCAGATGCGCAGATTAAGGGCGGGAGATACGCTGATCGTCTGTGGGGACTTCGGATTTCTGTGGGACGGGGGAGCTGCGGAGGAAAAGGTCCTGAAAAAGCTTGGCAAAAAGAAATACCGCATCCTGTTTTTGGACGGAGCGCATGAGAACTTCGACTTGCTCGAAAGTTACCCGGTTTCCGAGTGGAACGGAGGAAAAGTCCGGCAGATCAGCGGGAATCTGTACCACCTTCTCCGCGGCCAGGTCTATGAAATTGAGGGAAAAAAGGTTTTTGCTTTCGGCGGCGGCGAGAGCACCGAGAAGCAGTACCGCATGGAAGCGGGCAAATGGTGGGCCAGGGAAATGCCGACCATGGAGGAGATGCGCGAGGGTGCGGAAAACCTGAAGGCCGCCGGAAAAAAGGTGGATTATATTGTGACGCACACGCCGCCGCCCAGAATGGGCGCCGCTCCCGCCGAACCCGGAGCGGGCGGAAAAAACCAGCTCGAAGCGTTTTTTGAGCAGATTACAAAACAGGTCGGCTACGAAAAGTGGTTTTTCGGCTCCTTACATATGGACCGAAAGGTCACCTACAAGAATTACGCGGTGTTTCAGCAGGTCCTTCCGGCGTGGGAAAATCCCCGCAAGCATCGTTTCAAAAAGTAAAAAACGCTCCGGTTTCTGAGAATTGCAGAAACCGGAGCGTTTTGTCAACAGAAGGGTGCAGTCTCTCCATGAAAGCTACTTTGATTGCTGATAGGATTCCGCAAACGAAATTAAATCCTGCTCGGAGATATTTTTTTGAGTGGTGATATAGATATCGACCCCGTTTTCTTCCCATTCGAGCGTGTCGCCATCGATTATTGCGGCTTTGTTCCCGTTGACGGTCAGCGTTTTTACGTCTGTGCCGCCGGTTTCAGTGGTGGTTTCCGGTGTGATCCGCCTTTCCTGAACAAATATTTTCTTGTCTCCGCTGGTGTAATAGAAATCGACATAGTCGCCGTCGATTTTCCCTTTGTCGTCTTTATAAAGTCCCGCGTGGTCGAACGCGTATCCGGATGGAATCGCAGAGGGCAGCAGAGGTTTAAAGGACAGGCTTTTTGAAGCTTTATTCGCGTCCTTTTCGGTGACGCAGCCGTCCTGCTCCGATGAATTACCGTTGCCTACAGTAACCGATCCGAGCCTCTTGCCGTTTTTATCGTAGATGTCAACGCTTTTGCCCTCCGGCATGCTGGTGATCAGGTTCCCGTTCTTATCATAGATTTCCGGCTTCGAGGGTTCCGCGTTCGGGTCTTCCTGGTAGACGATGTTGTGTCCCAGATTGATGGTCTGAAGAATTCCGTTAATCGCGGTTTTCGCAAAAGCCGTCTGGGAAAATCCGATCAGGCAGACAAGGCATGCCGCCGCGGCCGTCCATCTGGTTGCCGATCGCGAAGCGGAGAACCCCGCCGCGCGGCGGAACCCGTTCTTCATTTTATTTTTCTCAAAACGGCTCAGCCTCGGGTTTTCCTGTTTTTCTGTTTCCTCCTGCACATCGTTGAGCAGGTCGTAAATGTTTTTCATGGTTTTACCTCCCTGATTTGTTTCAGTTTTTTTCTTCCTCGGGACAGACGGTTGTATAAGGCGGATACCTTGATGTTTCGCTCCCGCGCGAGCTGGTCGGCCGGCTTTTCGCGGACATAGCAGTCCCAGAACAGCCTGCGGTCCTCTTCCGGAAGCTCCCGGAGCAAATCCAGAACCGCTTCGCGTACCTCGCTGCCGAATTCCGGCTGCGGTGCGGCGGAGCAATCCAGTTCCTCGTAATTCAGAGGAAGCTCGTTCCGGTATTTGATGCTTCTGCGCAGACAGTCGATTGCTTTGTACCGGCAGACCGCCGCCAGCCAGCCCGTAAAGTTGTTTTTTGTACTGTCAAAATGACCGATCTCGTTCCACACCGCGAGAAGGATGTCGTTTTCACACTCTTCCCACTGGTTCGGCAAAGACGACAGGCGTTTTCGCACAATGGACCGGATCATGCCGCCGTAGGAATCAATTACATAATCCAGTGCCCGTTCGTCCCGTGCGGTCAGCCGGTCCACGAAGTTTTCACGAGTTATCTTTTTTGCATCAAACATGTTTTCTCCTTTTCTGCCGTTCCCTGCAAAATTGGCGCGCTCATCTTTACAATTCGCACGCGTTCAATGAAATCTATCAAAAAAGGCCGCGTTTTTTCAAACGCAGCCTAAAAATTTTCAATCCGTCCAGTTTTCAAAGAGCTGCCTTACCTCTGCCCGCAGTCCCCGGTGCTCCGGCAGAGAGAGCTCCGGGTCCGAACCGGATATTTCTTTCGCGACCGACTGAGCTTCCCGCAGGGGGTCCATGTCCGTCATCATATCCGCGATTCTCAAATCGGGAAGTCCGTGCTGCCGGTTTCCGAAAAAGTCGCCGGGCCCGCGGAGTTTCAGGTCCTCCTCCGCGATACGGAACCCGTCGGAGGTGGAGCACATAATTTTCAGCCGTGCGAGGGCTTCGTCGTTCTGTGCCGCGGAAATCAGGATGCAGGTTGACGCGTGAGTCCCGCGCCCAATGCGTCCCCGCAGCTGATGCAGCTGGGAAAGGCCGTAGCGTTCCGCGTTCTCGACCAGCATGACCGTGGCGTTCGGCACGTCGACCCCAACTTCCACGACCGTAGTGGAAACCAGAACGTCGGTTTTCCCCCGGGAAAACCGATCCATCACCGCTTCTTTTTCCTTTGACTTCATCTTTCCGTGCAGCATGGCGATTCTGCAGTCCGGCAGCCATTTGTTCTTCAGAAGCTCCGCGTAAGCCGTCACGCTTGCCAGATCGCTGCCGCCCTCTTCAATCGTGGGGCAGATGATGTAGCACTGCCTGTTCTTTTGTATCTGCTTTTTAACAAAGTTGAAAACGCGCGTGCGGTAATCCGGCGTTACGGCGTAGGTCTCTGTTTTCTGCCTGCCCGGCGGCAGCTCGTCCAGTACGGAAAGGTCCAGATCGCCGTAAATCATCAGGGCGAGCGTTCGGGGAATCGGCGTCGCGCTCATAATCAGCATATGGGGGCGGCCGCCTTTCGCGGCGAGTGCCGCCCGCTGGGTGACCCCGAACCGGTGCTGTTCGTCCGTGACTACAAGACCCAGCCGGAGGAATTTTACCTCGGACGAAATCAGCGCGTGCGTGCCGATCAACAGGTCGATTTCACCGCAGGCAAGCGCGGCGCGCAGCTTCTTCTTTTCGGCGGCGGGGAGAGAGCCGGTCAGAAGGCCGACCCGTATTCCCGCGGGGGACAGCAGCGCTGAAAGCGTTTGCGCGTGCTGCCGTGCGAGAATTTCCGTCGGAGCCATCAGCGCCGCCTGCATGCCGTTGCGAATCGCGGAGTAACACAGGGCGGCGGCCACGGCCGTTTTGCCGGAACCGACGTCTCCCTGAATCAGGCGGTTCATCGGGAAACCGCCGAGCAGGTCAGCCATTGCTTCCCGAACGGCCCTTTTCTGGGCGTCCGTGGGCGAAAAAGGCAGCAAACTGTAAAATTCCCCTGTGAAGTCTTTTTGAAGCTGAAACCGGCTTCTGGAGCGGGAACGGCCCCCGATTTTCAAAAGACCGAGCTGCAAAACCAAAAGCTCTTCGAAAATCAGCCGCCTTCTTGCCAGCGCGAGTGATTCCATCGTTGCGGGGAAATGAATGTTTTTCAGAGCAAAATCCAGGCGGGGAAGGGAATGCTCTTTTCGCAGCATCGGCGGAATCGGGTCGCGGACCGGGTCCGGCAGCAGACGGAGCGCCTCGCGGACCGCGTTTCCGATCATCCGGCTGGAAAGGCCGTTTGTTTGGCGGTACACAGGCAGGACCGGGGGACAGGATTCAGCCGGATAAAACTCCGGCGAAGCCATCTCCCGTTTGAGGAAATTAGCGGTTACTTTGCCGTAAAAAAGATAGGTTTCGTTTTCCCTCAGCAGGTTCATGACGAAACGGTTGTTGAAGAAAGTCAGTTCCAGGGTGCTTTCCCCGTCGTCCGCACGGGCCTTGTAGAGCGTCATTCCCCCGCGGATTCGAGTTTCACGGGGCGCCTGAATCACGGTTGCCCGGACGGCGCAGGGCGTTCCCAGCGGAGCGGTACGGATGGTTAAGGGGTGGCTCAGGTCCTCATAGGCTCGGGGGTACAGACGCAGCAAAGCGCCGACCGACGGCGCGCCGAGCTTTCGAAAAAGCTCCGCGCGCCGTTTGCCGACGCCTTTCAGTGTTTGTATTTCCTGTCCGTATAGGCTGGCCATTTTACCACCTGCAAAACATTTTTTGGCAACTCAGGCGGGCATGGCTTTCATTCAACCGAAACAACAAAGTAGTAGACCGGCTGTCCGCCGTTGACAAGGGTGATTTCAATATCGCCGCTGACTTTGGCCTTGATGCGGTTATATGCGTCGTTCGCCATTTCATCGGTCACATCCGCGCCGTATATCAGCGTGATAAACGAGGTTCCGCGTCCCACCATGGAGCGTGTCAGCTTGGAACAGGCGTGAACCACGTCCTTGCTCTTCTCAATCAGGCTTAATTTGCCGTTCACCAGTCCCAGCGTGTCCCCTTCGTGAATTCTTTTTCCCCCGAATTCGGAGTCGCGGGCCGCGAACGTCACGGTGCCGGTCTCAACGCCGGACGCTGCTTCCATCATGCCGACGGTGTTAACTTCGACGCTTCCGTCCGGATTATAGGCCAGCAGCGCGGAAAGGCCCTGCGGAATCGTCCGGGTCGGCAGTACAATCACCTTTCGGTCCTGAATCAGAGGAATGGTCTGCTCAGCAGCCAGAATGATGTTTTTGTTATTCGGCAGAATGATGACGGTCTTCGCCGGAGTCGCAAGGACCGCGGCCATCAGTTCCTCGGTGCTTGGATTCATGGTCTGCCCGCCGCTGACCACCTGCGCGCAGCCCAGGTCGGAAAAAAGCGTTTGCAGACCTTCGCCCGCGGCGACCGCCACAAAACCGACTTCTTCCACCGGCTCCGCCGGTTCCGGAGCCGCTGATCTTGCTTTGGCGGCTTCGTTTTCCTCGGCGTTTTTCCGGTGCTGCTCTTTCATATTATCAATTTTTACCGTCAGCAGCTGCCCGTAGGCAAGGCCCGCTTCCAATGCGTTGCCCGGATCCTCCGTGTGTACGTGAACCTTGATGATTTCGTCATCGTCCACAACGAGGACGCAGTCGCCCATGCTTTCAAGGTAGGTTCGAAGGTCCTGTGGGTCTTTCGCGCATTCGGAATTCCGCCCGATGATGAACTCGGTGCAGTAGGTGAAGTTAATCACTTCGTCGAATTCGGCGGCCGCGTTGCGGAAAAAGTCGCTGTCCAATGTCCTGCTCTTGCCGGGCTGATCGCCTTCCGCCTCCGGCATTTCGTTTGAAATCACGGTGTGGTCACGGAATACGCTCAGCATACCGTCAAAAATATGGCACAAGCCTTTGCCCCCGGCGTCGACAACGCCGGCGCGTTTCAGAACGGGGAGGAGCTCCGGAGTTTTGGCAAGCGCTTCCTGTGCTCCTCTGCAAATGGCTTCCCATACCGCTACGGGGTCGTCATCGTCAAGCGCGGCGGCCTTTCCTGCTTCGCATGCGATCCGTGAAACGGTCAGAATCGTGCCTTCGGTCGGTTTCATAACCGCCTTATATGCGGCCTCCACGCCAACGCCGAGAGCCGAGGCAAGGTCGGAGCCGCCGACTTCCTCCATCCCCTCCACGCCTTTCGCGAATCCGCGGAACAGCAGAGAAAGAATAACGCCCGAATTTCCCCTCGCGCCGCGCAGAAGGGCGCCGGAGGCGATCTTTGCGACTTCCCCGGCGGAACTTGACGTTGTTTTAGCCAGCTCTGCGGCGGCGGAGCCCATCGTCATGGACATATTGGTTCCCGTATCTCCATCCGGGACAGGGAAAATGTTAAGTTCATCGACCGATGTTTTATAGCGGATTATATTATTTGCACCGGATATGATAGCGTTTTTCAAATCAATCCCGTTTATCACTTTGTCAGCACTCCCTCAATTCTAACAGCGGTTAAAACCCGGTTCGGTCCGGTTTCATATCGACTATTATACCATACACTTCCATTGGATTCAATCTTTAATAATTTGCCGGAATGAAAGCGGAAAATAAAAATATCCCCACGTAAAGTGAGGATATCGGCATGTATTACCGGGGTTCTACGATGAGCTTGATTGCGGTGCGTTCCTCGCCGTCGATTGTGACGCTTGCAAAAGCCGGGGTACATATTGCGTCAATTCCCGATGGCGCCAGATAACCGCGCGCGATAGCTATGGCTTTGATAGCCTGATTGGTGGCGCCGGCGCCGACGGCCTGGATTTCCACCGCGCCGGATTCCCGGATGACCCCCGCAACCGCGCCGGCAACGGAATTAGGCGCCGATTTTGACGACACTTTTAAGATTTCCATAAGCTATCCTCCAACTTTTTTTAATAGTAATATCATAAATCGAAAAAAAAGTTTTTGCAAGATATTTTATAAAAAATAATTATATTATCAAAATTTAGACAGCGATATTACCAAACTTTATCATGAGATTTGTAGCCTTTCGATGGAAATCGTCTTTCCCGTCTTTTCATCGATGGAAAAAACAGCGCCGTCAATCCGGCAGTCGCCGTCCGCCAGCTCAAAGCGGACCGGCATTTTTGTCCTCATTTTCTGAATAGTAAGTTCCGGTTTGACCCCCAGCACGGATTGAACCGGGCCGGTCATTCCCAGGTCCGAAAGATACCCCGTGCCACCGGGAAGAATTGTTTCATCTGCGGTTTGCACATGGGTATGCGTGCCGAAAACCGCCGTAACACGGCCGTCGAGGTAGTAGGCCAGAGAACGCTTTTCTCCGGTCGCCTCGGCATGAAAGTCAACCAGTGTGATTTTCGGTACGCCCGCCGAGAGAATCCGGTCGGCAGCGTCGAAAGGAGATTCCATGCTTTCCATGTAAACAACTCCGATCAGATTCAGAACGCCTACCTGAATCCGCCCGAGATCGATGACTTCAAAACCCTTTCCGGGCGCGGAGGAAGGAAAATTCGCGGGGCGGAGCAGAGCCGGGCAGGAATCGTAAAGATCGTAGCTCTCCCTGCGGCGAAAGCTGTGGTTGCCTGATGTAATAACATCCACGCCGCTGTCGAACAGATGATGAACGGACGCGGGGGTCAGTCCGTTGCCGTCGGCGGAGTTTTCCCCGTTCGCGATGACCAGATCGATCCCTTTCATTTTTTTGACGGCCGGCAGGTGACTGCGCAGAAAATTGCAGCCGATGCTGCCGACCACGTCTCCGATTGCCAATATATTCACTTGATTACCCCCAAAGATGAAAACTCCGGATAAAAAAAGGGAACAGCACTCTGTTCCCCTGTCGTTCCAAAATGTTTGCACAGGAGAGAAGTTCCTCCTGTGCCACAGCCTGCACCGCAGCTTCAGCTGACGGATGAAATTTCATTTTGCGTATTCAATCGCTCTGCTTTCACGGATTATGGTAACCTTGATCTGGCCCGGATATTCCAAATCACTTTCGATTTTTTTACAGATATCCCGTGCCAGAAGCACCATTTTGTCATCGCCGACGGATTCCGGTTTTACCATGATCCTGATTTCGCGGCCCGCCTGAATGGCATAGCTTCGGTCGACTCCGTCAAACGAGGAGGCAACGGCCTCCAGCTTTTCCAGACGCTTAATGTAGTTCTCCAGGTTTTCCCGCCTTGCCCCCGGCCGCGCCGCGCTGATTGCGTCTGCGGCCTGAACCAGACAGGCGACGATCGTTTTGGCTTCAACGTCTCCGTGATGGGCCTGTATCGCGTGTACCACCGCGTCGCTTTCCTTATATTTGCGAGCCATATCGACGCCGATGTCGACATGGGAACCTTCGATTTCATGATCCAGCGCTTTGCCGATATCATGCAGCAGACCGGCTCTGCGCGCAACGGTTGGGTCCAACCCGAGTTCGCTTGCCATCATGCCGGCAAGATAGGCGACTTCAAGGGAATGGTTCAAAACATTCTGGCCGTAGCTGGTGCGGTAACGCAGCCGTCCCAGCAGCTTCACAAGTTCAGGGTGTACGCCGTTGACGCCGGCTTCAATCACGGCGTGCTCGCCTTCCTGCTTAATGGTGGCGTCCACCTCTCGACGAGCCTTTTCGATTGTTTCTTCAATCCGTGCGGGATGAATTCTTCCGTCTGCAATCAGGTGTTCCAGGGCGATGCGAGCCACTTCGCGGCGGACCGGTTCGAAACAGGACAAAGTAATCGCTTCCGGCGTGTCGTCGATAATCAGGTCGACGCCGGTCATGGTCTCAATCGCGCGGATATTTCTTCCCTCGCGGCCGATAATCCTGCCCTTCATTTCATCATTCGGCAGCGGCACGACGGAGATGGTGGCTTCCGCGACATGGTCCGCGGCGCAGCGCTGAATTGCGGTCGAAATAATCTCCCGCGCGGCTTTTTCTGATTCTTCCCTCGTCTGCTGATCGAATTCCATCAATTTGACAGCTTTTTCATGAGTTAACTCATTTTCAAGATTGTTCAGAAGATAATCCTTTGCCTGATCCTTGGTGAAACCCGAAATCCGTTCCAGCATTTCAAACTGACTCTTTTTCAAAGCTTCCGCTTCGCCAAGGCGTTCTTCCACATGTTTCAGCTTATTGTTCAGGATTTCATCCTTGGCTTCCAGACTTTCCGTCTTTTTGTCAAGCGTCTCTTCCTTTTGCTGAATGCGGCGTTCCTGCCGCTGTATTTCTTTCCGGCGCTCATTCAGTTCGCGCTCGGATTCCGTCCTTTGGCGGTGGATTTCATCTTTTCCCTCCAGAATTGCTTCCTTTTTCTTCGCTTCCGCCGTCTTGATCGCATCGCTTACAATCCGCTTTGCTTCCTGCTCCGCCGAACCGATGGTATACTCGGCAATCTTTTTGCGGTGAGCGACCCCCCCGAGGAAGGATATAACCGCGGCCACGGCGGCGGCTGCGACGACAGCGATAATACAGGTAATGAGAGTAACAGTCAAATTTTGGCACCTCCTTTTCCTTTTCTTCATAATAAAAATTTAATAAATCATAAAAATTGGGTATCATGGGTGCGTTATCCCATAAAATGCAAAATATTGCATCATAAAAATAATTGTATTACTTTCCATGCCGGTCTGTCAAGAAATTTGCTTAGAAATGCTTCCTGAGTTTTCATAATTTAGGACATGCTGCAAAATGATTGCCGCATTGTTTGGAAATCCGGTTGCCACGTTGACATTTTATGCATAAGGTGCTACTATAATAATCATTATAAAAGATCTTTATATTCAGGGATTCATGAAAACTGAAAAAGCTGAAAATGTTGACGAGGAAGCCTCGCCCGGGACCCTGCTTCAGAGAGCGTGCGTTATGAGCTGAAAGCGCATGCAGCAGGACGGAGGAAGGCTACCGCCTCCGAGTGTACACCGAAGCGAGAGCAAAAGGTGTGCCGGCCGCCGCCGTTATCGGGCCGCAAGGAGGGCAAAAGCATGGCTTTTGTCGAATTGGGTGGAACCGCAGGATCAATACCCTGCCCCAGGATTTGGGGCAGGGCTTTTTTATTTTTCAAAGGAGTGTAACAGGATGATTCATGTCTGTTTAAAAGGCGACCTTCGCGACTATGAAAGCGGAACAACCGTTGCAGAGGTTGCAAAATCCATCGGCGCCGGGCTTTATAAGGCTGCGTGCGCCGGAAAAATCGACGGAAAAACGGTTGATCTGCGCACGCCGCTCTACAGCGACTGCAGTCTGGAAATTCTGACGTTTGAAGACGCCGAGGGAAAACGCGCTTACTGGCACACCACGTCCCACATCATGGCGCAGGCGGTGAAACACCTGTTTCCGGAGGCGGGCTTTGCCATCGGCCCCGCGATTGAAAACGGCTTTTACTATGATTTCGACCTGCCCCGCACGCTGACCCCGGAGGATCTCACCGCCATTGAGGCTGAAATGAAAAAAATCATCAAGCAGAATTTGCCGCTTGAGAGGTTTGAGCTGGACCCGGATGAAGCGATTGAACTGATGGAAAAGGAAAACCAGATTTACAAGGTGGAGCTGATCAGGGAACATTCCGGCAAGGGAGAAAAAATCAGTTTTTACCGGCAGGGCGATTACGTCGACCTGTGCGCCGGCCCGCACCTGATGACAACCGGCCAGGTCAAGGCGGTCAAACTGACCAACTGCACCGGCGCCTACTGGCGCGCGGACAAAAACAATAAGATGCTGCAAAGGGTTTACGGCATTTCATTCCCGAAAGCCTCCGAACTCGATGCATACCTGACGATGATGGAGGAAGCAAAAAAGCGTGACCACCGCAAGCTGGGCCGCGACCTTGATCTGTTCGACATTTACGACGAGGGCCCCGGCTTCCCGTTCTTTCTGCCGAAGGGCATGGTCCTGCGCAATCTGCTTGAAAACTTCTGGCGCGAGGAGCACGCGAAGCACGGCTATCAGGAGATTCGCACCCCGATCATCCTGAGCAAAGACCTCTGGCTTCGCTCCGGGCACTGGGATCATTATAAGGACAACATGTACACGACAAAGATCGACGACGGGGATTACTGCATTAAGCCGATGAACTGCCCCGGCGGAATGCTGGTTTATAAGCGCAAGCTGCATTCCTACCGCGACCTTCCGGAGCGCGTGGCGGAGCTGGGGCTGGTGCATCGGCACGAGCTTTCCGGCGCTTTGCACGGCCTGATGCGCGTTCGCTGCTTTACCCAGGACGACGCTCACATCTTTATGACGCCGGAACAGATTGAAAGTGAAATCCTCGGCGTGATGGACCTGATCGACAGCTTTTACAAAGTGTTCGGTTTTGAATACAATCTGGAACTTTCCACGCGCCCGAAAGATTCCATGGGAACCGACGAACAGTGGAATATGGCGACGGACGCGCTGATTCACGCCTTGAAAGCGAACGGAAAGCCCTATGTTGTCAACGAGGGCGACGGCGCGTTTTACGGCCCGAAGATCGATTTCCATCTGCGTGACTCCATCGGAAGAACCTGGCAGTGCGGTACGATTCAGCTTGATTTTCAGATGCCAGAGCGGTTCGACCTGACCTATACCGGCGCCGACGGCGAAAAGCACCGCCCGGTTATGATTCACCGCGTTATTTTCGGAAGTATCGAGCGGTTTATCGGAATTTTGACGGAGCATTACGCAGGAGCGTTCCCGCTGTGGCTGGCTCCGGTTCAGGTCAAGGTGCTTCCGATTTCGGACGGCACGCAGGAATATGCCCGGAAGGTGGCCGATGAGCTGGCCGCGGCGGGCCTGCGGATGGAACTTGACACGCGCAATGAAAAAATCGGCTACAAGATTCGCGAGGCGCAGCTTCAAAAGATTCCTTACATGCTCGTAATCGGTGAAAAGGAAGCTCAGAACGGGGAAATTTCCGTTCGCAGCCGCAAGGGCGGCGACCTGGGCGCCATGAGCCTCTCGGAATTCGTGAAAAAGGCTTCAGAAGAAGTTGCGACAAAAGCAAAAGACTGATTTCCAGAATAATGCAGCGAGAGGGCCGTATCCGCATAAACGGATACGGCCCTCCTTTTGCAGCCTTAACCTTAGCTTTTCCTCTTTGATTTAATCCACTCAGCGAAAAGATATATCAAAAAACATGCGGCGTAAGCGAAACTGAAATTTAATAATGCATGAATCCACAGGGGCGGATAGGTGTTGTTGTAAAACCATGGGCGCAAAAGCCTGGGCAGAACGGTGCCGCCAATCGCTACCCCAAGGCTGACGCCGATGGCGGATTTCAGGGCTCTTTTGACCACCAAATCCCTCCTCAGTAAAATTGACCGTTTCGGTTGTTATCAGCAAGTTTTGGCTGTCCGTCTTGACGACGAGATTAAAACCTCGCGAGGCTTTCTCATTTGGCCGGATGTAATTCACGATGATGTTGATCATTGGGTCGTCGTTACAGTTTGCGTCAGTTACTTATGTTCCTCCCCGCCGTCGGCGGGGGAGGAACATGTCCATATTCGCAATCTTAGATGATATCATACCATAAATTTTGTTTCACAGCGTTAAGTTTTCGCAGATTTTAGGCAAAGGGCCGGCAGGATGGACCGGAGCCCTTGGGCTTATACGGCAGAATGTCAAACTATATATAGATTTACTATTGACGATTCAGTCAATATATTGTATGATATGAAAACAGATTAAGAAAGAAGGCTGTTTGAAGATGCAGACGAATGTAACGGTTACCGGAAATGGATTGGCAGAATCAGAGGTCAATAACTATATTCAGTATGTCAATCAGAAGAATCCGGGCAGAGTCATCAAATCTCTACAGATTGAGCCGGACGGCGAGTATGTGAACCTGTCCTATGAGCTGGAGCCGGTTCCGTTTGAGAGGATCCGCCGGATCACAGGGTATCTGGTCGGAACAATGGACCGCTGGAACAACGCAAAACGCGCTGAGGAGCGGGATCGCGTCAAGCACGGCATGTAATACTTTCATTTTAGGAGGGCGATTGCTCCGATTTATGGTTTTTCTCTGAAGAAAGGGAAATGCTAATCGACGGGGTGATCGTGTTTATGACTGAAATTGACCCAAAAATGAAAGATCGATTTAATTCTCTGTCTGAGGGTTTGAAATCGGAGATCATGAAGCAGAATGTTCAGATCCGCAGCCTTCAGGACCTGATTCACTGCCTTGAGAAAATCGTAAAAGAAGGCTGACGAAGAGAACGCCGCGCGGCTGTAGCCGCGCGGCGCCTCCTTGTTATATGGAAATTTAGAGTTCGTCCCTGTTTTTCAGCATGTTGTCCAGCTCATCCGCTAGATGGACGATCTGCTGAACCGCGTTGGAGACGTCCTCAAGTGCTTTTGCCTGCTCGTGAGATGTGCTCAGGGTCACTTCGGAGTGGGTTACCGTCTCGCTGATGGATTTTTTAATTTTTTCCGTCAGCAGAGAAATTTCATTGGCTGTTTCTTTGGAATTATCCGAAAGGTTTTTAATCTCTCTGGCTACGACCGCAAAGCCTACGCCCGATTCGCCCGCGTGGGCCGCCTCGATGGAAGAGTTAATGCCGAGGATTTTCGTATTCATCGCTATTTTATTGATCAGCGCAAGAATATTTCCGATTTCGGTATTAAATTTCCCAATCTGTGTAATTTCCTGATTTAAATCTTCCTGCTCGCCCATAATACTCTGTGAAGACGACGCGAGTTCTTCCAAAGTGGCGGAGATTTCAACAAATTTGCCGGCAAGCCTTTTTGCGATCGCTTCCAACTGCAGTCTTGCGTATCCGCTTTGCGCGAGGGAATTTACGACAATAAAGAGAACTTCTGCCGCCGCCGAGATGCGTTCGGATTTGGTTGCTTCAATTTCATGAACGGCTTCCACCAGCCCGGATTCGCTAACTCCGATTTCCTGGGCGGTCTTTCGGTATATTTCTTCCTCCGGGCTGCCGGCAAGGCACTGCCCTCCGAGCACGGTGCCGACAAGCTCGCCGCCCACCATGATGGGAGCCGCGAAATCAATCAGTCCGGCGTGGCAGTTGCCGATAAAGGGCCGTCCGGTTCTGGCGGCTTCTAAGCCCATTCGATGATGCGATTCCGCACACCGGCTGTCTCCGATTGTGGATTTATGTATAAATTCGGTGCAGAACTTTGTGTAAGAGCTGGGCTGGGTGACCGGATTCCCGTTGCGGTCAACCGTGACGCTCGCGCAATTCATTCCTTTGGCAAAATTATCCTGAAATTTTTGCAACAGGACAAGATCCACAATATCTGTGATTTCCAATGCCTTTAAATCTATTTTTTCATGGTCCAGAAGCTTAATCACAAGTCCATCCCCTTTTTAAACTATTTTATCATTTAATGGAAAATGTTATCAGTTGAAAGGAATTATAAGGAATTAATCGGAATGGTAATAATTTCCTGACTTTTAATTAAAGGGATTTTTATGGAACAATTTAAAAGAATACCCGCTCACATCGGTATCATTCCCGACGGAAACAGAAGATGGGCCCAAAGAAACGGATTTAAGAAAGAAGACGGGTATCGGTACGGCATTCAGCCGGGGTTTGAGCTTTATCGTCAGCTGCTGGAATGCGGTGTGAAAGAAGCGACTTTTTACGGCTTCACCAAAGACAATAATAAAAGGGCAAAAGAGCAGCGCGACTCATTTACGAAGGCCTGTGTGGATGCTGTCGAACTATTAAGCGGCAAAGACGCCAATTTGCTGGTCGTGGGAAATGCGGAATCGCCTGCTTTCCCAACGGAACTGAAAAAATATGCAAACCGAAGGGTTTGCTTTGGCAAGGGAACAATCAATTTGAATTTTCTGGTGAATTATGACTGGGAGTGGGATATAAACGGCCTTGCACAGAACGGGCGGATCAAATCGTCCGGAATTCCAAGAATGGATCTGATCATCAGGTGGGGCGGGTGCAGGCGTTTAAGCGGTTTTTTGCCTGCCCAGTCGGTTTATGCGGATTTTTACATCATAGACGACTTCTGGCCTGATTTCAAACCTTCACATTTTTATGAGGCGCTGCGGTGGTATCAGAGCTGTGATGTAACGCTGGGCGGTTAGCTCTTCAAATGTTCATAAAAAATTCATAATTTTATGTTATTATGTAAACAATACTTTAAGATGAAATTGAATTACGGGAGGTCTAAAATGAAAGTGAACTCTAAGATTGCGCTGCAAAGCAAGTTAAGGGTGTTCCTGGCTTATTACCATACGGCCGAAAAAGAAAATGATCAGGAACGCAAGGACAAGCTGGAGCCATATATTGAAGACCTCCGGGAAGAAATTAAAAATACGGAATAAGCAGGCAGAGGCTCCGTTTGGGAAAACCCAAACGGAGCCTCTGTTTTTTTGATCAGGAGTTGTCATTTCGGCCGTAACCTGCGCCGAAGCATCCCCGTCCGCCGGCGTAGCCGCCGCCGAAACCTGTCCCCGTGCCGCCGCAGGATTCCTGCCGCTCTTCCATTTCATTCAGAATTTCGTCGGCTCTTTCCTGCGTGATGGTTCCGTTTTCAACCTGCTGGTCGAGAATATCTTTTCTATTATGCAGCCGGTCGTCCTTGAATTCATCCAAAACCCCCGCTTCGCTTGCAATCGCTCCATAGGTTTTGCCGGTATTCAGTCTTTCCTCGGTTACGCTCCCAGAGGTTCTTCCGGTTAATGCTGCAACGGTCTCGGCAGGAGATTGGTGATTCGACGCGGCGTACGCGGAAATCGAAACGGTACCCGCCATAAGTGCCGTCACGCCAATCACAACAGCTTTCTTCCAACTTTTCATTGAAGTCTTCCTTTCTGCATTTCAATTTTTACTGCATTGACATGATACCGCTGCTCTGTGGCGAAAATATGTTTTTTCTTTTTTATTTGTCGAACATTTTCAATTTGAATTTTACAAACACGATCAGATATTATAAAATCAATTAACAATGAAATTGTAAAAAGGGTGATTCTTTTGCAGACCCTGTTAATTGCAGACGACAACCGCCAAATTACGTCTATTTTGGAAGAATACGCAAAAAAAGAAGGCTTTTTGCCTTCGGTTGCTCTGGACGGACAGCAGGCGCTGGAATTATTTCACAAGCTGCAGCCTGACCTTGTACTTCTCGACGTAATGATGCCGAAAATCGACGGGTTTGAAGTATGCAGGGAGATTCGGAAGACCTCGAACATCCCGGTCATCATGATCACCGCGAGAGGTGAGGACTTTGAGAAGATCATGGGTTTGGATATCGGCGCGGACGATTATATTGTAAAGCCGTTTTCCCCAGCGGAGGTAATGGCCAGAGTGCGGGCAGTGATGCGGCGGATTTCAAATGCCGACGGGCAAAAACAGCAGGCGGTTTTTGTTTTTGATAACCTGAGTGTCAATCTGGAGCAATATGCCGTTACAATCGGCGGGCAGGATGTTTCGCTGACGAAAAAGGAAACAGAATTGCTTTGGACTCTTGCAACCAATCCGGGAAAAGTGTTTTCACGGGATAACCTCCTGAACAGTCTTTGGGGGTATGACTACTACGGTGACAGCAGGACGGTCGATTCCCACATCAAACGGCTCCGTGCCAAATTGGACGCATTTGCTCATGAAAACTGGGAAATTAAAACGATCTGGGGCGTTGGTTATAAGTTTGAGGGAAAATCATGAAGAATAAAATTACACGCAAGCTGACTCTTTATTTTTCGTCGGTTTTGCTCCTGTTCTCCGTGATTATCGGCAGCGTTTTTTTTATACTGTTTCAGAATCACACGATGACGCTGCAAAAGTCGGAATTGCAGAAACGTGCTGAAACAATGGCGGGGACGATTTCTAAGTATTTGAGCGGTTCCGGTGGAGCAGGCGGAGGAATGATGGGGGGAGGGCAGATGGGGTACGGCGCTTACCTGCATTTTCTCGACGATATTGCCATGACCGATGTCTGGGTTGTCGATGAAAATCTGAATTTGCTGACCAGCGGAACGATGGGAGAAGGAAACTATCAGTATTCCGATCTGCCGCCCGACGCCGAGGCCGTGGTAAAAGAAGTATTCCAAAACCGGATAACCTTCAGCGAGGGCTTCAGCGGCCTTCTGAACAAACCGACTCTTACGGTGGGGACTCCGATTCGTTCCGGGGGCAGGGTAGTCGGCGCGCTTCTGCTCCATTCTCCGGTGGAGGGGATTAACGAAGCGGTTTCACAGGGATTTCTGATTCTTGCTGCCAGCATACTCACCGCGCTGCTGCTGTCCCTGCTGCTGTCGGGAATCCTCGCGGTAAGTTTTACAAAGCCGCTCAGAAAAATGAAGGATACGGCTCTGAGCCTTGCAAACGGGGATTACAGCGCCAAAACGGAAGTGCGCCAGAAAGACGAAATCGGCGAGCTGGCGGGCGTGATCGACGTGCTGAGCGAACGGCTTGAGGCGGCCAGACGGGAAAGCCAGAAACTGTATCGCCTCAGGCAGGATTTCACGGCGAATATTTCCCACGAGCTGCGAACTCCCGTTACCGTGATCCGGGGATCGCTGGAAGCTCTTTGCGACGGTGTGGTGACGGACCCGGAACAGATCGGCAGCTATCACCGTCAAATGCTCAGCGAAAGCATGTTTCTGCAAAGGCTTGTAAACGACCTTCTGGATCTGTCGCGCCTGCAGAATACGGATTTTCAGATTGAAATGCAGTCGGTAAATTTATGCGATGTTCTCAATGATGTGGTGCGAAGCGTGCAGCATTTGGCGGAGCCGAAAAATATTGAAATTATTTTGCAGGAAAGCTCGCCGATCTGTACCGTGACGGGTGATTACGGCCGGCTGCGTCAGATGCTTTTGATCATTTTGGATAATGCGGTCAAATTTTCTCCCAACGGCAGTGCCGTGACGGTAAAATCAGAGGATCAGTCCGTTTCCATCCGCGACTGCGGAATCGGAATTGCGCCGGAAGATCTTCCTTATATCTTCGACCGTTTCTACAAGACAAGGTCGGAAGAAAATAAAAGCGGTTCGGGCCTTGGGCTTGCGATTGCCAAACAGATTGCGGACAGACACGGCATTCAGGTTTTTGTCGAAAGCGAACAGAGGAAAGGAACCGAGTTTCGGTTTCAGTTTCCGCAGAATTACGGCAGGAGCCGTCGTTAACCTCTTTTTCTTTGCGTTCGGATGTCTCGGCGGGGTTACGCCCATCAGTTTTTTAATAAACCGGTTTTATGTGATCTCCTTTCGCATATATTTTGAAACAGAAAGGGGAAATAGACTATGCGTGTCATTACCGTAACCCGTAAAAGGATTCTCACCGTTCTGTTCTGCGCTTTGGCCGTAGTAGTGGCAGCCGCCGTAGGAGTTCGCAGCGTGCAGGCCGTACAGGCCTCGTCTACCAAGCGGCTGCTTCCGATTTACAATGTAAAGACGGAGGAAAAGAAAATCGCCATTTCTTTTGACGCGGCGTGGGGAAATGAGGAAACACAGACCCTGATTGATATTTTAAAGGAATACAATGTGAAAACGACCTTTTTTGTTGTCGGTGCATGGGTCGATAAATATCCGGACTCTGTAAAAGCTCTGGCGGCGGCGGGGCATGAAGTCTGCAACCACTCCAATACGCATCCCCATATGCCGAAGCTGTCGGAAACCGATATGAAAAATCAGATTGTTTCCTGTAACGATAAAATTAAAGCGGTTACAGGCGTCAGCCCGATTCTTTTCAGGCCTCCATACGGCGATTACAATAATGCAGTGGTAAAATCCACCCAGGATTTAAATATGTATCCGATTCAATGGGACGTTGAAACATAAGATGTTAAATTAATGTGGCTTATGCATTGCCGTGCTGCCCTAAAATATAACATCAGCCGCCCGTTAGGGCGGCTGATCAGTCGGAATCGATACATTCTGTAGTTTCACTTTCCGGTGAGTCATTTTTGAGTTGCTCTTGCCATTCAGCAGCGAGCGCTTCCTGAATTTTTTTAAAGTCAGGCGTGTCCTTTTTATAACTTTTGATTTTCACGGAGATATTTCCCTTTCAGCTAAAGCTAAAGCATAAATAAACAAGGCTCCTACTGCAACAGTAGAAGCCGAAGGTTTACTCTTCCAAAATTCCAATCTCATTTTGGAGGTCGCTTATGATAGGGGCAAGAAGAATCATACGTTTTAGGTCTTTGGTTCTTTTAGCTTCTTGATAACAGACCGTATACACGGTAAGTTTGCTTTTAAGAACCACTATATTGTTTCGATCCATGTTCGACCTCCGTTAAGATTCTCTGTTTACATCCTAGTAAAACAGCAAACAGTTTGGTGAAAATTAAACGACCTAAAATAAGAAAAGAACCGCCCATATAGGGCGGAACGAAGGTTTACGCGATACGTACATTTGACGCGCGCAGTTTTCCGTTGCGGGAATCTGTTTCAGTATCGTAAACTACTTTCTGGCCTTCTTCTAATGATTTATAACCGTCAGACTGGATAGCAGAGAAATGAACGAAAACATCCTCGCCGCCATCATCGTTGGAAATAAAGCCATAGCCTTTATCTGCGTTAAACCATTTTACTGTACCGTTATTCATAAACAGGTACCTCCATTAAATTAATTTGTATCCGCCGCGTAAAAAAAACTCACATTTTGTGTAAATCTTCACAATGTGAATGACTTACAAAAAATGTGAGACATTTCGTACATTTTAGAATACTCATAGAGTATACCACAGCTTTGTAAAAAAATCAATGACATTATATGGAAATAATAAGCTTTTGTTGGGCAGCTGAGTGCCCGCCCGGGCCAGAACCGGATGGAGGCGGTGTGTTATAAAAGGAAAAAGAGCAAAAAAATACCCGTAACGTTATCGTCACGGTTTCTTGTGTTATTTGCCGGCCCCTACTTTTGGACTCTTGATTTTTTCAGGATTAAATTTTTTAAATGCCTCCTGATTGATGATCCCTTCAAGAAATTTTTTCTTATCTTTTTCCGGAAGTTTCATAACTTCATAGATAACGCCCATGGTTTTTCTCCTTTCTGTAGTCCATCATATGCTGAAACACGTGCAAGTGCAAGCAAGGTTATGTAAATTTTAAGTTGATTTTTGTTAAAATGCAAATTTTAATGCCACTCTTTCCTATCCACAATTTCAACCGAGTTATCAACATATAGCATTCAAAGATTGAAATGGATCAATATCATGTGGACAGCCTTCGTCCGTTTCTTTTTTTATTTGACAAAAGCAATGAATCGTGCTACACTACAAAAGTTGGAAATATTCAACAAGCCTAACTTTTCATGCCAAACCGAAGGCTTTAATTTCGGCGTTGGAGTCATTTTAAACTGTTTTAAGGACTAAACAACAAAAGCAAGGATAGCAGTCGATAACCCGGGCGTAACACGGGACAAAAAATTATAGGGCATCCGTTTTGAACGGGTGCCTTTTTCGCGCCTGTTTTTAGGGAGAAAATGGTTGTACTTACTATTTAAATACAACTTTCACATGCTCAGGTCCCGCCTCTACACGGGAGACAAGCATGTGCGCAATAGCCTTTTTCGCGTCAAAGTCCAGCTCCGCGAACGGCACATCCGGAACATTCGGACGGGGACGGTTCGGGGCGGAATTGATGATGCTCAGCAGCTCGCTTCTCCGGGAGTCCAGAGTCGCGATACGCTGGTTCAGATAATGCATGGTAATTTTATTTGACTCTTCCAAACGGTCGATCAGGCTTTCAATCTGGCTGTCGATTTTGGCGACTTCTATTTTTTCAGCGTTGTGGCGGTCGAGCGGCTCATCCTTTTCCGGTGCGTCTGCAAGGCGGTCCAGTTCCGCCTGAATTTGTGCAGCGGCTTCATTTTCGACTTCCCGGACGCTCTCCGTGTGCTTTGCATCGCATATGTGCAAATTGGATTTGCCGGAGCAATAAAAATATAAATATCCGCGCGCATGGATCACCCTGAGCGAATAGCCGCATTGGTCGCATTTGACCAGACCGGAAAGCCAGGTGTATTTCCCGCTTCCGGTTCGTTTCAGCTGCCGATTGCTGTCCAGCTTCTGCTGGCAGGCGAGGAAGGTTTGGGAATCAATGATTCCGTCATGCGCGGTTAGGGCAATGAGCTGCTCGTTCAGATTTGCGTACTTGTTAGCGCCGCGGCTCCGTTTGCCCCATAGGAACAGGGCCTTCTCACCAGTGAATTCGTCGATTTCATTAAAGAGGACAAGGCCCTTTTCACGGTAAAAGTAATACACGTCGGCGTCAGCCTTGACGTAAACGGGATTGTGAAGAATCCTGCTGATGGACACATTGTCCCATGCTTTTCGTCCGATTCCGGTGATTCTCTGCTTGACCAGCCAGGCGGCGATGCTGCCAAGCGAAACCCCGGAATAGGCGTAACGTTCAAAGACTTCTTTCACCGTTTCAATGTGTTCGTCGGGAACGAGGACAGAGGCAGCCTTTTCATCCAATACGGTGCGTTTTACAGAGAATCCAAACGGAGCCGGTCCTCCGGGGTATACACCGCGTTTTGCGCGCTGGTAGTAATTATCCTTGATTCGCTCCGCGATCGTTTCACGCTCAAGCTGGGCGAATACCATGATGATATAAACCATTGCCCGGCCGACGGGGGTGGAAGTATCGAATTTTTCGTTAACCGACACAAATTCCGTTCCGTGTTCTTTCAGCATATCCCATACTGCCCCAAAGTCGGTGATGGAACGGCTGATCCGGTCCAGGCGGTAAACGATGATTTTGTCAACTTCTCCCCGCTTGACGGCTTTCATCATTTTTTGGAACGCCGGTCTGTCCGTGTTCTTGCCGGAATATCCGCGGTCGGCGAAAACCTTCGGCTCTTCACTGCATTCTTTGCGGCATAGCTCGATCTGGCCGTCAATGCTCAGCGAATCTTTTTTGTCAACGGACTGGCGGGCGTAAATGGCGATCATAAGCAATCTCAATCCTTTTTTATCTTGAAATTTGCAGGAGTGAATGATATACTTTACGAACAAGGCGGTGTTATAATGCTGGACAAAAATGATTTGCAGGCAATTGCCCAATTGATGGACTTGAAATTGCAGCCTATTAATGGGCAACTGGATTCTATGGGAAAACGTTTCGATTTTATGGGGAATCGTTTGGATTCGATGGGAACACGTTTGGACTCCATGGAAAAACAGTTGGGTTCCATAGACGATCGCCTTTCCAGCGTGGAAGTAGACACGAAAGTTACCCGCAACGCGGTAAATAACCTGATTGAATGGGCCGATGATGCCAGCATTCAAATTGTTCCGTTGTTCAAGAAGAGCAAATAATCTGAGCAGTAATCCACCGCGCCGGGTTTGCGGCGCGGGTTTTTTATCGCCCTCTCAGGCGGCCGCTAAAGGGTGGGGCCCTGGTTTATACATAGTAACGGTTTAAGACGCTGTTTCGGAAGGTTTCCCTTGATGCTCGACCAGATAGCGAATGGAGTCGGGCACCTGCTTTTTCTGTCCATCGGCAACTTTTTAAAAATCTCTATGTTATCTTTCAACAGCCTGTCACGATCTGTGACGGGCTCTTTTTTGCTCATTTTCTCACAGGGAATCAACTCTAACAAAAGCTGCGATTTCGCACAGACTTTTAATGGCTTTTATCTTATCATTAACGGCATGGGTAAACGAGAATATTTTGCGATTTTTTTAATTAATTTTTTAATGGCAGTACTCTTCGGCATCAATCATGGCGTCGAACTGTGCCAAAGCAAAGCCGGATTAAATTTATTGGAAAGATGTACAACCAGATAGGCATAAAAATAATTCGGGGGTGATAGGATTGCCGCTGAAATGTGAGGTTGTACATAATCCGAACCGAACGCCGGAAGACGACCGGATCGCGTACCGGCGGATCTGCGAAATTTACAAGGAGTTTCACGAAAGGGAGGCGGCCCGCAAGGTGGCGGAACAGCAGGAAAAGCAATAGGTTAAAACGCAGGACGTTGAATTCTGGAAAACAGGGACAGGACAATGACAGCCGTGTCTGCGGATTCGCACAAAATCAAAGAGCCCAAATGTTACTTTTATATCTTTTGCTGATTCTCTTGATTGGAAAAATCCCACTCCGCAGCAGATTATTGACCGCGTAACAAAAAAAGTAAAACCCGGTTCCATTGTCCTGTTTCATAACGGAGCAAAAAACACGCCCGCGGCGCTGCCGACTGTTTTAAAAACGCTGCAGTCGGAGGGATATACCATTGTTCCGGTTTCTCAGTTAATTGCAAAGGATCATTACACGATTGATTCGGCCGGAATGCAGATTCCAAATTCACCGTCAAAAAAATAAATACTTCCAAGAACATATGGGGGCAATTACCTTACATATTTCAGCGGAGCAGGTAAATACTGTTTTCAGAATTTTGAAAACAGGGGCGTATGATTCATGGTAAACATTTTTTTATGCGGGGACCTGAACGACACGTCCGTATCACAGGCGCTGATTTCTGCACTTCCACAGTACGGAGGTGTAAGATATTCCGGCCCGAACCGTGTTTCAGAATACGGTTCTTCCCCGGAATATTTTTTATATGAATATGAAAAATTACCTGAAATCGGCCTGAAAAGAGGGATGGTACTTTTCAAAAATGGATTTCCACCCCAAAAACCGCTTCCGTGTCCTCCGGGCTTCCTTTATGTTTTAGAATCAAAAAACGTCAATGCGGCCACACTGCTGAAAGGATCCGAAGCTACCGCGGTTACGTGCGGCACAAGCCCAAAGGACACCCTCAGCATTGCGGGGCTGGAAGACGGCACAGCGACTCTGAGTCTTCAGAGAACACTGAACACACTGGACGGGCAGGTGCTGGAACCGCACGATTTTAACGCAAAATTCAATACGCTCATCAGTCCCCATCAGCTGCTTATGGTGTGCGCCGCTTTGCTGATTGCGGGCGTGGATTCATTCAAGGAATACAAACTTTAAATATTGAAAAAATTTACATTCATAAAAAAGACATCACAACGCAAAATAGTAAAGCAAACGCAAGGGAAATGAAATAAGATTTGAATGAAGGAGTGTTGCTTTTATGTCCAGTAACAAAAATGTTGTTCCGGAAGCTCGTGAAGCTTTGGATAAGTTTAAGATGGAAGCTGCGTCCGAAGTCGGTGTGAACCTGAAACAGGGTTACAACGGAGATCTTTCCACGAAGGAAGCCGGTTCTGTCGGCGGCCAGATGGTTAAGAACATGATCAAGAAATACGAGGAAAGCATGAAATAACTTTTCGCAATTCTTCATCCCGTACTTTGATCGTCACCCATTGGGGCTGACGTTGTAATTTTCAAGGGCCGTCTCAAAATAGCTGGTAAGGCTATGGCGAGGCGGCTTCTTTTTATGGATTTTTAAAAGCCGGTTCCGTTTTTGGCGGGACCGGCTTGGAAATTTCGACTTAGGTTTTATTTCCGCCGATTTTATGGTGGCGAAGAGGCTTCTTTCTGATTTCCGGGTCGTCTATTTGCCTTGGCGTGGGGACTGAATAGATATTGGAATAGTTTTCGGCTTCGTCTTCCGTCGCGGGAAGAGACGGCATCAGGCCGGTACACTCCATGGAGGAGGCAACCGGCTGTTCATTCATGAAAGAAACATCGTCTTCCAGCTTCAGCCTTGGTTCTTCGTTTTCTTTGGTCAATTTATTCTGTTCCATTTCATACTCCTTTCTTTTTCGTTAGTTTCTCCGGCTTGCGGCACATTAAACGGAATTTTTAATTAAGATTCAGTTTGACAAAGAACGGGTTCTATGTTAAAATAATTACCGTCTTCTAAATGTGCCAATGGAACTCACATCTTTATGTAAGTCATTGAACGTTTAATGATTTGCGCCGGATGTGAGTTTTTAGTTTCACATTAGGACATACTAATATCGGAGGTGCTTTTCGAAATGAATAAAGGCACAGTAAAATGGTTTAATGCGGAAAAGGGCTATGGATTTATTTCCAACGACGACGGCGGCGAAGATGTGTTTGTACATTTTTCCGCTATCCAGGCTGACGGATATAAAACTCTTTCCGAAGGTCAGAAGGTTTCCTATGACACTGAAACGGATTCCCGTAACGGCAAGCTGCGCGCTGCTAATGTCCAGGTGATCGAGTAAGACCGAACATCAAAAAAGCCGCCTCCTTCGGGAGACGGCTTTTTTGACGTTTTCGGGCCGTCAGGAGCGATTTTCATGATTCGTTTTGAGGTGCTTCATACGGCGGATTTCGTGAAATTCATTCAATCGGAGTTCAAAGTCCTGGCGGTTTTGCTGGGCCAGAACGTCCAGTATCGCCCCGCAGAAAATGGAAAGCAGCGCCCCCAGCGTCAGAAAACCGCTGACAATCAGGGTGGGAATCCGCGGGACCAGGCTTGTTCTGACATATTCGATGAAAACGGGCGTGATCAGAATGACGCCGAGCAGAAACATCAGGCCGCCGAGGAATCCGAAGAATTGAAACGGACGGCAGTTTTTATACAGCCGCACCACGGTTCGCAGCACTTTGATCCCGTCGGAATACGTGTTCAGCTTGGATTCGCTGCCCGCCGGACGGTCCCGGTAGGGCACGACGACATTTTCAATTCCCAAATTTTTATCCAGAGCGTGAATGGTCATTTCCGTTTCGATCTCGAATCCCTTAGACAAAACCGGAAACGTTTTGACGAACTCATAACCGAAGGCGCGGTACCCGGTCAAAATGTCGCTGATGTCCGTGTGGAACAGGAAATTAATGGTTTTTTTCACCATCGTATTGCCAATACTGTGGAACGGCCTTGAATTTTCCTCAAAGTAGGTAGCGGAGAGCCGGTCCCCGATTACCATATCCGCTTTTTCATTTAAAATGATGTTTGCCATCTGCCGGGCACATTCGGCAGGATAGGTGTCGTCCCCGTCGGCGATAATATAACACTCGGCGTCGATGTCGCGGAACATGCTGCGGATCACCTGGCCCTTTCCCTGGCGATATTCGTACCGCACGACCGCGCCCGCCTCTCTGGCGGCAAGGTCCGTTCCGTCCGTCGAGTTGTTGTCGTAAACGTAAATAACGGCCTGCGGCAGTGTGCGCCGGAAATCCGAGATCACCTTCGCCACGGTCCGTACTTCGTTGTAACAGGGGATCAATACTGCAATTCTGTCCATGTGCAACCTCCAATTCGCGATACCATTTCCCGAAAAACGGGAGCATTCAAATGTTTCATCAGTCATTCATTCTTACTTTCTTCACAGATATTTCTTATTTCATTTATATTCGATTCACTTCACGGACATATTGGGGCCTTATACTAAAATTATTCCGAAAGGGAAGAGAACATAAGACCGATACGGATTATAAGTTTCCCCGCGAAGGGGATGAACCAATTTTTTTCATAATACTTCCTCTCCATTTGCCGCCCCGAAAGGGGCGGTATTATTTTTGGGGATAGGGCTTGCCAAAAAGGCTAAACTATGAGAGGTTAAGCCGGCAGAATCTGTCCGGAAAAACAAGTGAAAGGATTGATGATTTTGGCAGAGATCAAAAGCACCTATCAGAATGCCCCGGCGGCGACGCCGACGGATTTTCCGGCCCAGCATCAGGGCAAACAGCCGGGCTGCCAGCAGCAGATGAATCCGCAGCCGGTCACCGATAACCCCGCCTACCGGGGCTGCCAGAAGCTGCAGAACCGCGTCGCCGTCATTACGGGCGGAGACAGCGGAATCGGGCAGGCGGTGGCGGTCGCCTTTGCAAAGGAGGGCGCGGACATTGTATTCGCCTTTCTGGACGAGCAGGAGGACGCGGACAAGACTTTCCAAATGGTAAAGGCGGCGGGAAGACAATGCACCGCGGTGAAATGCGATCTTCGCAAGGAATCCGGCGCGAATCAGGTCATTGAAAAAGCCATGGCTGTTTTTGGAAAAATAGATGTTCTTGTCAATAACATTGCGGTGCAGTTTCCGCAGAACGGCATAGAGCAGATTCCCTGCGAACAGCTCTACAACACCTTTGAAACAAATGTGTTCAGCTGCTTTTATATGACGAAGGCCGCCTTGCCTCATATGAACCAGGGCGGTTCCATCATCAGCACCGCTTCCGTCACCGCGTATCAGGGAAGCCCGTCTCTGATTGACTACTCCGCGACCAAAGGCGCGATCGTTTCATTTACAAGGTCGCTGTCCCAGTCAATTGCGTCCAAAGGCATCCGCGTCAATGCCGTGGCGCCGGGGCCGGTATGGACTCCGCTGATTCCATCCAGCTTCGATGAGCAGAGGGTTTCAGCCTTTGGCAAGGATGTGCCGCTCGGTCGGGCGGCGCAGCCGTTTGAGCTTGCGCCGGCTTACGTCTATCTGGCCTGCGAAGACTCAGCCTGCGTAACCGGTCAGGTCATTCACGTGAACGGCGGCGTGATTACGGAAAGCTGAACAGAAAAGGGACGGGCTAAATGCCTGTCCCTTTTCTGTTGTCGGGTTCACGAAAACATTACTCAATTCCAAGCTCGTTCATTTTATCCCGCAGCTTTAGAAAATCCTCGAAGGTGCCCGGCTTGTTGTTAGGGTTACGCAAAAGCGCCGCGGGGTGGAGCGTCGCGGTCATCAAGACTCCGTTTTTTTCGGTGAACAGTCCGTGCTCCTTCGTGATTTTAAAATCCGGACGAATCAGCTTCATCGCGGCGATACGCCCCAGACAGACGATGATTTTCGGCCTCATCAGCGCAACCTGGTTCCGGAGCCAGCCGATGCACTGCTCCTGCTCCTCCGGCAGCGGGTCGCGGTTTTTCGGCGGCCTGCATTTGACGATGTTGCCGATATAAATGTTTTTGTCACGGCTGAGGTCCACCGCGTCCAGCATTTTGTCAAGAAGCTGTCCGCTGCGCCCGACGAACGGCCTGCCCTGCAGGTCCTCCTGCTCGCCCGGTCCCTCGCCGACAAACAGGACTTTCGCTTCCCGGTTTCCCATTCCGAATACGACGTTGGTACGCCCTTCGCACAGCCCGCATTTGGTGCAGTTCAGACACGCGTGCTCCAGTTCTTCCCATGTTTGATACAACTGTAATCGCCGCCCTTTTTGTCGTTTCCTGTCTCTATTATAACATACGAAAAGGCCTTGGAAAAGGGCAGATCATGCGCTTTCGTCTGTCAATTCTTTCTTCTGAAACGCCGGACGCATTTGAAATACAAGCCACAGGCCGGCCGCGCCGACAATGCCGACGGCAAATTCGCCGGCCCATGCAGTTCCGTATTTCATGAGAAGCGGGATGACCGAATCCGTCAGGGTATGAGCGGCGAGCGCATACAGCCAGAAGCGGAATTTTCCTTCTCTGACGCCGAGAAACACCAGGACGGATGCGAAAACATGAAACAGGACGGTAAAGATACGTTCCCAGACAGCCATGTAAGCGGTGTACGGCGCAACGGCCAAAAGCGCGTCGGCAGCCGGCTTTAGAGCCGGGGCGGATGCGGGAAGAGTGCCGTTGTTCAGCATCAGACAGAAAATCAGGTTGGAAACTTCCGTCAGACCGACCAGCAGCACGGTTTCGCACAGACCATGGCCCAACCCGAACGCGACCGCGTCCCGGAAGGCCCGCTGCTTTTTCAAAAGATAACGAGCGCCGAGATAACGCGCGCCCTCTTCAAACAGCCCGGCGGTGAATGCGAGCGCAATCACATAGGGGATAAAATTGTTTTTCGCAAAGGCTTGAAACCACCCCTGTTTGCCCAGTGCGGACAGAATCGGCAGGCGCAGGCAGATTTGAGAGACAAAAAACGCCGCAGCGCCGATCCACATGGGCTTTTGGCTGATTTTGCGCTTCAGGCAGAGCACGAAAAGCAGGATTGCGGGAACAATCAGCGTGCAGACCGCCGCAAAGGCAAACGCCAATAAAACGGACAAAGAAATCATGAATATCATCTCTGGTTCTTTAAAATTTTCAATCCTCTCAGTTTCCGCGCCTGAAAATCGCGTAGGAATAAATCATCGGCACAACAACCATGATAATGAGTGAGAGATAAGACAGCCACATCCGACTGAAAATACCGGAAAGCGCAATCAGTACACCGCCCGCCACCCAGATGGGCCCCGCCATGCGGTGCGTTTTTTCCCAGTTGCTTTCGCTGGCAAGCGTCCACGGGACCCGGATCCCCATCGTATAATTGAACTTGCATTTCGGAAGGTAATTTCCGATGACGGCGATGCCGATTCCAACCAGGGCAGTGACGATCATGTTCATGTTAAAGCGAACGTCCAGAGCACTTAGGATAACAAAAATATCCATTGCGTTTGCGAGGATGACGACGAACCACAGGGAGATGCCTCTCATTTGCGGAGAGCGATCAATATTTTGGCTTCGCGGGTCAATCTTCAGCATGATTTTGACAAGCACGGCAGCCGCGAGAATGATCGCCGGAAGGGCGAACAGCCCGAATGCTTTGGAGGCATAGCCGTCCGCAGCGCCGGCGCTGTTCCAGTGGACCGCGATTTGATCCGGAACACGGGAGTAAAACGCAGCTGAAATCAAAAATGGCAGAACGGCGAAAAACCAGTAAAACAAATCACTTTTTTTCAGCTTCTTCATGGGAATCTCCTTTTTGATCCAAAAATGTTTGAAACCAGTTCAAGACTTCTTCAAAGACGGAGAGGTTCAGCTCATAAAAAATATACTTTCCCTCGTGCCGGTCGAAAACAAGTCCCGCGTCTTTCAAAATTGCCAGGTGATGGGAAACCGTTGCCCCCGTCATGGAGAAATGAGCGCCGATTTCCCCGGCGGACAGCGGCCGCGCCCGCAAAAGATTCAGAATTTCGCGCCGCGTTGGATCTGAAAGTGCTTTGAAGGTGTTTGCAAGAGCCAAGCGGTCACTTCCTCTCGTTTAGATGCTCATCTAAATGAAACAATACCATGTACTTATCAGCTTGTCAAGGTTCATATACTGCCATGATTTCACGACCTTCCGCGCGGACTTGCCGGTTGGATTTCAATGTGGTATGACAGCGGAAAGCAGTACGAATCACTGCGGGAACCTAGGAAAAGCTCCTTGAAGCGGATTGTGGCCGGAGCTTCGACAGACTTGAAAACATAAAATACGGGTTGTCTTTTCAGGAAGGATAGGGTATAATAGCAACGTGATCTTTAACACACGCAGGAGAAAGCAAGGCAGAAATGCGTGCGATGGGATATGCGGCCGGGCGGGCTCTGTGCGGCGGGGCGCCGTGAACCATGTCAGACGGGGAACCGAGCAGCATTAAGCGGAGTTGCTCCGTGCGACGCAGTTAAGTCTGTTCGTCCGCATATCCAATCGCATGAGCGCCGCGGCATCGCGGCCTGTCTTGCTTTCCGTTTTGGAGGGCGGTGATTTGGCATGTATCAGGTGCTTTACAGAAAATGGAGGCCGAAGTCCTTTTCCGACGTAGTCGGCCAGCCGCAGGTCACTGAGACGCTGAAAAACGAACTGACGTCCGGCCGTGTCGCTCACGCGTATCTTTTTACCGGTTCCCGCGGAACCGGTAAAACCACCTGCGCGAAAATTCTGGCAAAGGCAGTCAACTGCCTGGACCCGAAGGACGGGGATCCCTGCGGGGAATGTGAAATCTGCCGCGGGATCGACGACGGGTCGGTCATGGATATCGTCGAAATCGACGCGGCTTCCAATAACGGAGTCGACAGCATCCGCACCCTGCGCGAAGAAGCAAATTTTACGCCTGCCGCGGCGAAATACCGGGTTTATATTATTGACGAGGTGCACATGCTCTCCGTCGGCGCGTTTAACGCGTTGCTCAAAACGCTGGAGGAACCGCCGGCACATGTGATTTTTATCCTCGCCACCACCGAGGTTCACAAGCTGCCGGCGACGATTCTGTCAAGGTGTCAGCGGTTTGATTTTCACAGAATACCGCCGCAGGAGATTGCCGAACGGCTTACCTATGTCGCGGAGCACGAGGAAGCTTCCATTGAACCGCAGGCGGCGCTTCTGATTGCCCGTCTGGCCGACGGCGCGCTTCGCGATGCGCTTTCAATTTTGGATCAGTGCTTCGGCCGCGCCAAAACGGTGACAGAGGACGTTGTGGTGGAAACGGCCGGACTCGTCGGCCGGAATCATCTGTTTGAGCTGGCCGACGCGGTGCGCCGTCAGGATTCCGCCGCCGCGCTTGAGATGATCGACCGCCTGCACGCTTCTTCTAAGGATATGGCGAGATTGTGTGAGGAACTGTCCTCCCATTTTCGCAGCCTGATGCTGATTAAAACGATGAGAGAGCCCCGGTCGCTTCTCGCGGTGACTGATTCCGAATACGGTGAGCTGACGGAGCAGTCCAGGGCAATTTCGATTGAAACGACATTGCACGCGATTGACGCGCTGCAGGCGACACTTGAAAAAATGTTTCACGGCGGAGACCGGCGGGTTGAGTTCGAGCTTGCGATGATGCGTCTTTGTTCGCCGCAGCTGGATACTTCTGCGCAGGCGCTGCTGCGGCGGATTGAGGCGCTGGAGCATGGAGTGCCCACGCAGCGGACAGCGGCGATGCCGTCCCGGCGCGCGGCGGCACCGGCACCGGCAGCTCAAAGAGAAGAGCCGGAACCGCCCGACGCGAGCGGATGCCCTGAAGCACCGGTGCCGGGGGACATGGAAACGCCCCAAAAACGGCCTGTCTCTTCGGCGGAGCCGGAGCAGGTTATCGGTGAACTGAAAGCGGGCGCGGAACAGCTGGCCGAATGGCCGGAAATCGTACAGGCCCTGAAAAGCTATTCTCACACGGTCGCGGCGGCGTTCACCGGTTCCACCGCTTATCTCAGCGGGGAGTACGTTCTGATCGACGCCCCGAATGAAATTGCATTTAAATTACTTCGGAAACCCGAACAGCGCGAAAATATGCGTAAGGCGATTCAGCAGGTGACAGGCCGGACTTACAATCTCGGTCCATACCGGAAGCCGAAGAAGGACAGCCCGGAGGACGACCCGCTCGCACAACTGGCGCAGAAAGCGGAGAATCAGGGGATTCCGGTTGAAACGAAATAACAGGAGGAGATCACAATGAAAGCAAGATTGCCACAGGGATACGGCGGAGGCGGCGCGTCCAATCTGCAGCAGATTGCGCGTCAGGCGCAAAAGCTGCAGGAGCAAATGGCACAGACGACCCAGGAACTAGAAGAAAAGGAATACACGGCCTCTTCCGGCGGGGATGCGGTGCGCGCGACCGTGACGGGGAAGATGGAAGTGAAATCGGTTGAGATCAAACCGGAGGTTGTGGACCCGGAAGATGTTGAAATGCTTTCCGACCTGATTCTTGCCGCGGTGAACGAAGCGCTGCGTTCCGCTGCGAACGACAAAACGGAACAAATGGAAAAAATCTCGGGCGGGCTGAATGTTCCGGGGTTCTTTTAAGCGATGCCGGCCTATCATATTCCGCCCCTGTCACGTCTGATCGACCAGTTTGAGCGGCTGCCGGGCATCGGCGGCAAAAGCGCGCAGCGGCTTGCCTACTATGTGCTCGGCCTTTCCGACGACGGCGTCAAGGAATTGTCGGACGCGATTCTGGAAGCGCACAAAAAAATCCATTACTGTAAAGTATGCTGCAATCTGACGGATGAGGAGCTTTGCCCGATTTGCCGCAATCCCGCGCGCGATCATTCCGTGATCTGTGTTGTGGAGGATCCCCGCGACGTGATCGCTCTGGAGCGCACCCACGAGTTTAACGCGGTCTACCATGTCCTTCACGGCGTCATCTCCCCGCTGAACGGAATCGGACCCGATCAGTTGTGTGTGAAAGAACTGCTGGCCAGAATCGGGAAGACAGACCCGAAAGTCACAGAGGTTATCATGGCGACCAATCCGACCGTTGAAGGCGAGGCAACCGCCATGTACATTTCACGGCTTTTAAAGCCGCTCGGCGTGAAGGTTACGCGCCTTGCCTACGGAATTCCCGTCGGGGGAGACCTGGAATACGCGGACGAATTTACGCTGACCCGCGCGCTGGAGGGCCGAAGCGAAATCTGAATCCCGCCGGTTTACATAACTCTTGACAACCGGCGGGAAATATGATATTCTCTAATTCCCGGGGAAAAGGGGCTTTTTATGCAGAAGGATTCTTTCAAAACGATTGCGAAAAATAAAAAAGCCTATCATGACTACTTTGTAGAGGAGAGCATGGAGGCCGGCATCGAGCTTTGCGGGACAGAGGTGAAATCCATGCGCAATGGTCAGGTGAATCTGAAGGATGCCTGGTGCGCGGTCGACAACGGGGAACTGCAGCTCAGGGGAATGCATATCAGCCCGTATGAACACGGAAATATCTTCAACCAGGATCCGATGCGGGTTCGCCGTCTGCTGATGCATAAAAAGGAAATCCTGAGACTGTTCGGACTGGTCAAGCAGGACGGATACGCGCTGATTCCTTTGTCCGTCTATCTGAAGGGCTCGATGGTCAAGGTACAGGTTGGCCTTTGCAAGGGCAAAAAGCTGTATGATAAACGTGCCGATATGGCGGCAAGAGCGGCCAAACGCGATATGGAGCGCGCCATCAAGGACCGTAACCGTTAATCTTCATAACATGGGGATGTAAAGGCTTCGACGGGGATTGTCAACCAGGGTAAGCGAGTAGCGACGCGGAATGCTTTATTTTCGCAAAGCAATAATAAATGACAAAACTGAAAACGCTAACTATAACTACAATTATGGGATGGCGTACGCAGCCTAATTAGACTGCCGTTCTTACCGGGAGCACCGCGGCCCGGATAAGAGCGTCGATTAGCGGTGAACGTGAACCGGGGAACGCCTTTACCCCGGTCACGGCTCAAAGGCTACCAAAGCGCGAAGCCTGCCGTTGGGCGCCGCGCTGAGGGAATGTTAAATCACCGGCTACACTCGTAGAAGGCCCTGGCAAGCAATTCTCGGACACGAGTTCGACTCTCGTCATCTCCACCATAGAAATAAATAGCACAGATTCCTTTGTTTGGAATCTGTGCTATTTCTATGCAATACCGCTATGCGTTGCATAGTCACTGTAGCGGTCTCTAGACATCCCGTAGCTAGTATGGAAGAGTATACCAGGGGGCCCTCTGTTCCAAAAGTGCGTTCAACGGAAGCTTCCCTTCCGCCGTGTTTTTCGTATGTTTTTCTTTCCAATCTAGGTTTCGGAGCTCTGCTTCCGCTCCGTTTTATTTTTGAACTTTGAATCCGTCTTCGGCTTCCTGACCGCCAGATGGATTAGAAGAATCCCGGAAGCGACCATCACGATGCCTCCGAAGATGGGATTCAGCGCGAAACAGATGAAAGTGACGAGGAGCGCCACTAAGATACTGCTCAGCACACGGAGCGCACTGACCGGCGACTGGCCCTTGACCTCTCCCGACTGGCCGTTGATCATGAACTTATACGTTTTGTTTTTGAATTGATAGGAAGAGACCCAGGCGGAAGCAAGACGCTCTTAAATGTCACGTTGCTGAAAGCCGTCTGATAGCTGAGGTTCCTCACCTCGTCCGCATGGAGCGACCGCGTAATCCTCGTCCTCAGTTCTCGGTCGATCTCGCCCTGAGCGGTTTTCCAGCAATCTTCCTTACTGATGCTGTTGTTCTCCGCCAGAAAGGAGTAGAGGTATTCCTTTTGATAAGGGACAAGCTCCGTCAGATTGTACTTCAGTTTGATCAGCTTATCGTCGATGTTTTTGGAGGCGGGAATCAGGACGTCATCGAAGCTGTCGTCATAATGCCCGCTGACGGGGATCCAGCGCGTCTTCATTACCTGGCGCTCCTCCATCACCTGTTTCCCGTCGCGGTTGACCGAAACCATCTCCGTCACGAAATAATGTTTCCCGGCCTCAGCGGTGTAGTTTGAGCCTGTCGTACAGTCGTATGTAAAATGCGGGACGTAGACGCCGTAGATTCGCTGAAGGCGGTTCTGAACTCGCAGTGCCTTAGGAGCGTAGAACCGGCTTTTCACCCAATCTTTGAAATATTGCTTCGCGGTATCCGAGGAGATTTTGAACGGAAGCACGGCTTCTGGTGCCACCTCGTCGGGATTTTCGCTCTCCGTCACCAACGGGGAGCCGCAGTAAGCGCAGACCTGTGAAGTGGCATTCGCCTCCGCGACCATACTGGAACCGCAGTTGCCGCAGTGAATGACCTTGGTCGCGACTCCCCAGTCCTTTCCGCTGCTGTGGGAAGCCAGAAAGATGCGCTCCTCAACGGTTGCGCCGGCTTTCCTCACGATTTCCTGATGCGCGCCACAGTAGGGGCACACCAGCATATTATCCTCCGGGCTGAAGACCATCTCTCCTCCGCAGGAGGGACATTTGATGTGCTCTCCGCTCACATCAGCCCCGTTGTTCGTTATGTCCATATATGATATCACTCCACCTTATTCCCGCATGCCGGGCAGAATTTCGCTCCGCTTTCCAACTTTGCGCCGCAGTTCTTGCAAAATATCTCCGCCGCCTGGGGCGCACCGCACTCAGGGCAGAACTTCGCCTTTGCGGCGATCGCCGCCCCGCATTTTACGCATTTTCCCCCGGTCGGCTGGGCCTGCTTTCCGCACACGGGGCAAAATTTAGACCCTGCGGGAGTCTGCGCGCCGCAGTGAGGACACACCGAGCCCTGCTGCTGCGGCTGGGCGAAGGCCTGCGTGAAGACGGAGCCCATCGCTGCGCCGGCGCCAAGGCCGACTCCCGCGCCGGCGAGCCCACCCGGATTTTTCGCGGCGTCTTTGATGGAATCCGCAGCCTGAAACTGGGCATACTGCTGTACGTTCCCGAACATGTTCACCGCCGTCCTCTTGTCCAGCATAGCCTCCACTTCCTGTGGAAGTGAGATGTTTTCAACGTAGAAGGAGACGAGTGTCAGTCCAAACTCACTGAATTTGTCGGCCAGCTTCTGCTGCGCTTTTTCGCTGATCTCGTCGTAGTTCGCTGCGAGATCCAGCGCCGGGATCCTCAGCTCGCCCAGAAGATCCGTTAGGCCCGAGACGATCAGGCGCTTCAACTGTCCGGTGATACCCTGCGTCTCTGCCAGCCCGGAGGTGCCGGACACCTGCTTCATATAGTTCAGCGGATCACTTACCTTAAACGAATAGATCCCGTAAGCCCGCAGGCGCAGCATCCCAAATTCCGCGTCCCGAAGCATAATCGGGTTTTCGGTTCCCCACTTCTGGTCGGTAAACTGCTTTGCGTTAAAAAAGTAGACCTCAGCTTTGAACGGGGAATTGCAGCCGTAAGGCCAAGACCTCAGCTTCGTAAGAACCGGCAGATTTTCCGTGGAAAGAGTGTAAAGACCAGGGCCGAACACGTCGGCGGCTTTTCCCTCGTTGATGAACACGGCTGTCTGAGATTCCCGTACTGTCAGCTTCGCACCCATCTTGATCTCTTTGCCTTGGACTGGGAACCGATACACCATTGTGTCTTCCGAGTCGTCGACCCACTCGATCACCTCGATGAACTGGCTCTTTATAAAGTTCAGAATTCCCACACCATCATCTCCCAACAAAATTCACGCAAACATCCTTTTTATTTCGATTGCTATTATAATCCTTTTCCATTTTTCTGTAAACTCGATTTTGCTTTTTCACTGCCCGGCGAGCCCCGGAGCCGCTTTCCATAGTACAAAACAGGGGAGATAAGCACCGGTAATAATTTGCGATAGATCCTGCTCCTTCCATTGTGTCATCCTGCAATGCCAACATCTACCGGTTGTTTTCATGCAAGCCGGTCAACTATAATAAATGGGTATTCTGCCTAATTATTGAAGGAGCGTTACCATGGCTTGCATAAAATGCGGCGGCCCCACGGAAAACAACAGGACGCTATGTGAAAAGTGTTCTGCGGAAAAGGAAAATAGAAATCGGAAAAGCCCTAAATGGAGGCCAGCGATCATTGCCCTCGCATCGGTTTTTGTTGTTCTGATCGGTGCTGCCGCGGTCGGCAGATTCTTTTTTGCCCGCGACGTTATGGAACTGATTCAAGGCAAGACCAGATATGCCCAAAACATTGAACTGGCAACGGCAAAGTCAAGCGTCGGGCAAATCGTTTCCGGCCTGGACAAAGGCGTCGGTCTGTTTAAGAGCTACAGCAAGCCAAAAACAATGGATTCCGATTTACAGCTTAAGATGAAAGCTGAAGATCAGCTTTTGAAAGGTATGAATCTGCCGGAGAAAAATTTTGCACCGGTTCAACAGGCACTGAGCTATCTCAACAGCCTAAAAGTGAACGTGAGAACCATTGTCGATGAAAAGGGCACGCAAACCAGCTTCACCGTGACCGACCCCTCCGCGCTGAAACTGACCGTGGATTCTCTGACGTACAGTGATGGGAAAATGTATCTCCATATGCCGGAACTTCTGGGAAAATACATACAGGTCGGGAATCAGCAGGGCTCCGGCATCAGTCCGTACAGTTTCTCCACGATAAAATACGACCCGGCAAAGCTGCGCGCTAGTCTGGAAAAGCTTGCCGCCGTCTATGTGGATTCCCTTTCCGCGGCGAAAATGAAGGCGGAAAACAATCAGAGCGTCACCGTTGACGGCGTAACGGTTCAGGGACAGAAGCTGACGGCTTCCCTGACGGCGGAACAGACAGCGAAGATGGCAAAGGCAATCGCTCAGGCGGCCAAAAACGACGGTGACCTTTATGCTTTTGTATCCGATAATTACAGCCTGTTTTCGGCGGTTGCCGGAAATCCGGAGCCTTCGCAAAAGCTAACCAAAGATGGTTACGGCAAGCTGATTGACGAGCTTTTGTCAAAATTGGATCTGGAAAAGGACGGCTCAGCTTTTTCGGCGGTTGCCTATCTTTCCCAGAACGGGGATCTCCTGGCCCATTCCTATGAATTCCAGACGACAACAGACAAAGCGCAGCTGAATTATCTGATTAGCGACAAAAAATATGCAATTGAGTTTCTTGTGAATCAGAAAGAAGGCTTTGCTTTTACAAATACACAAACAGGCGACGGGGCCGGGAAAATGCAACTGAAGATCAAAAACGAGCAGGAACCGAAAAACATCGGTGTTACCGTGAATTATTCCGGCTGTAAAACGGTATCGTTCCTGGGCTCCGATACGATGGCCGGAAAATTAGTCGTTTCGCTTTACGACCCGGATCACGAAATAGGGAAGTACATACAGCAGGCGGGTCTGCCGGAAGCCTTCAATCAACTGGATCAGTCAACTCTGACGTTGGAAAGCGTCCCGGATGGAGATAAACTCAACAGTACGGTTCAGCTTTCCATGCCCGGCCTTCTGTCGTTCTCTCTGACCGGAAAAACGAGCGGAGTTTCCGGCGGCGCATCCGTACAGACCCGGCCGGAACCGAATCAGGTAATTGACCCCGCCAAGGATGAATCCGGTGAGGCAATGAACGAGCTTCCCATAAACGGAATTAAATTTCTGGCTCAAACACTGAAAAAGGACCCGGAACTTGCCGCGGTGCTGTCCGGATTCGGAATTTCCGAGGAGCAGATCGAACTGCTTGCCGCATTCGCTCAGGGGTAATGCCGCACCACGCGCAATAACGAATAGACATAGAAGGACGGAATTATGAAAAGAATTAAAAAATTGGGTTCTCTGCTGATGGCGCTTCTGATTCTTGTGAACCTCTTTAACGGCATGCCGGTTTTCGCTGCATCCGGAGATTTTACCATTGACGGCAGCGGCGTACTTGTAAAATACACCGGAACAGACTTCGACGTCGTCATTCCGGACGGCGTTACCTCCATAGCGGCCAACGCATTTGCTTACAATCGCACTTTGACTTCCGTAACACTGCCGGACAGCGTTACCACCATAGCGGCCGGCGCATTCCGGCAATGCAACAATCTGACCCGCGCCGCGCTCGGCAGTGGGCTGAAGAGCATCGGTGACAACGCCTTTACCGACTGTGCCTCCCTTTCGGACCTCACTTTTCCCCCGACGCTCACGGACTTTGGGCGGGAGGTATTCGACCGTACCAAATGGCTTCAGGATTACCCCTCTGAGCTCGTTGCCATAAACGGAGTTTTAGTCGCTTACAAGGGGACCGGAGGAGACGTTACCATCCCGGGCGAAATACATACGATCGGCGCTTACACGTTTTCCAGCAACCTCAGTCTGACGCACGTCACTCTCTCCGAAGGGGTAACGGAAATCGGGAACAACGCATTTGAGCGCAACCCCAACCTCACCGGGGTTACTTTCCCGGAAAGCCTGACCAAAATCGATAGCAGCGCCTTTTCAGACTGCGGCCTGACCGCCGTTACGCTGCCGAATCGCCTCACAAGTCTTGGGAGCCATGCTTTTGAGTACTGTGACGCCGTCGAAACCTTATCCATTCCCGCAAGTCTGAAGCAAATTCCAGAAAATGCTTTCAACGGCTGCTCCGCCCTGCAAACCGTGACGGTTCCCAAAGGGGTGGAAAGGCTAGGAAATTACGCGTTCGGAGCCTGTGCCGCCCTAAAAACGGTAACACTGCCGGACAGCCTGCAAACCGTGGGCGAAAATGCGTTTTCCACCTGCGGCAGCCTGACGGAGATTACCCTCCCGAATTCGGTGACCACTCTGGGGCAAAACGCTTTTCTCAAATGCTCCCAACTGAACAGCGTGACACTTTCTTCCGGGTTGACTTCCATCAATACCTGGACCTTTTTAAACTGTATCGCCCTGCATACGATTGTGATCCCGAACGGTGTGAAGCGGCTGGAATCCTGCGCTTTTCAGAACAGCGGACTGGAGAGCATCACAATTCCGGCAAGCGTTACCTACATTGACGCCGACGCGTTTGACAGCGGATTGGCGCTTACTGTTTCCGGCTATGACAACACTGCGGCACAGTCCTTTTCCGCCGCGCGTAATCTCCGCTTCATTTCTCTCGGTCCGGTGCTGAACCCGGCGGCAAGCTTCAGCCTTGACACCACCGGAACCTATCATTTCGGCAGCGGAAGCACCTACTGCTACCTGGTACGAACAACCTCCGCGACGGTGCCGACCGCGTATTCCAGCGATCCGTCGGCAGTTTCCGTCAGCAATGCGCAGAAAACCGCCGGCGGCTATCTGTTCCGCATCACGCGGCTAAAGCAGGGAACCGCCGTCATCACAACGCGAATCGGCAGCGAAGGGGCTTCCTTTACGGCGGTGGCCGGTCCGTCGGTTCGTTTAGACACGACGATTCCATTTGCGCTGAAAGAAGGCGCTTCCTATACTTTCAAGCTTACCGTGCTCGGCGCCAGCGCCGCCGCGCCGCGGTTTTCGGTGGAAAACGGCAGCGTTCTCAAAGCTCAGTACGTCGGAAAAAGCGGCCGTGACTACTTTTACAAAATTACGGCAATTGGCGGAACCGGCGATTCCTCGCGGATTTACGCATCCCTTCCCGGGGAAGAAAACGTTTCCTGCATCGTCACGGTCGCCCCTACAAACGAATTTGTCATTGACGGCAACGGGGTCCTAAAAAAGTACAAAGGTCTCAGCAACGCCGTTGTTGTACCGAAGGGCGTTACAGCCATCGGCAGCGAAGCGTTTGAAAGCACGGCGGTCACCAGCGTGGTGATCCCTTCCACAGTCACCCGGATTGAAGATCATGCTTTCGCTGACACCAAACTCCAGAGCATCACGATCCCGGACAGCGTAACCAGCATCGGCCCATTCTCCCTTTGCAGCGAGAGCCTGACCCAGGTGACGCTGCCCAAAAATATGACCGAGATTTCGGATTACGTGTTTTACCACTCCGGGGTCAAAAACCTTGTCATTCCGGAATCCGTCACGAAAATCGGCGCACACGCGTTCGACGGCTGCACCGCGTTGACCGCCGTCACGCTGCCAAGCCACCTGACGTCTGTTGGGGACAATGCCTTCGCGGGCTCCGGGCTGACCGCGGTTTCTCTGCCGGGCACTGTAACTTCCCTGGGGAACGGCACGTTCAGCGGCTGCTCTAAACTCTCGCAGGCCGTTCTTCCGAATCAGCTCAAAGAAATCGGCAGCAAGATGTTCTTCGGCGACCCGATTACGGAAATCGTCATTCCGGACGGAGTGCGGAAAATCGGCGACGAAGCGTTCCACTCCACCCAAATAAAAAGCGTCGATCTTCCAGATAGTGTAACCGACCTTGGCGAGGGAGTGTTTTCCGATTGTAAATCCCTTTTCAAAGCGGTTCTGTCAAAGCAGCTCCGGGAAATCCCGGACAATGCCTTTTTCGGCGCGGCCCTGACTCAGATCTCGATTCCGGACGGCGTGGAGAAAATCGGCGTCGAAGCATGGAAGGGAAATATGCTTCAGACGGTCTCTATACCGGACAGCGTGACGGAGCTGGGCGACAGCGCGTTCGATTCCTGTTCGAACCTGACCGAGGCGGTTCTGCCCAAACACCTCACCCGGATTGGAAACGGGCTGTTTCAAAACACGAAGCTTGCCGCAGTAACCATCCCCGACGACGTTACGGAAATTGGTTTCAATGCGTTCAGCGGCACCCCGCTGACCAGTCTCACGGTGCCCGACTGTGTGACCAAGATCGGCGAACGGGCTTTCAGCGGCTGCTCCAAGCTGACCTCCGTAACGCTCGGCAGCGGACTGACCGATATCGGGAACGGGGCCTTCCAGGGCTGCACCTCCCTGCCTGAAATTGTTCTGCCGGACGGCGTCACCAGCCTTGGCACGCAGGTTTTCCGAGGCTGCGCCAGCCTGACCTCCGCGGTGCTTCCTAAGCATCTGACGGAAATTCCGGATTTCACTTTCAACGGCACCAAGATTGCCGGCTGCACGGTTCCGGATGGCGTTGTGCGAATCGGGGCCTACGCCTTTTCTTGCAATTCGTTAAAGGAAATATCTCTGCCGGACAGTCTGGAAGAGATTGGTGATTATGCGTTTTTAGATGATCCTCTGACGGAGATTCATCTTCCGAAGAATCTGAAAAAAATTGGGGACAACGCATTTTTTGGTTCCGGTCTGAGTTCGGTAACCCTGCCGGGCAGTCTGCGCGAAATCGGCGATTACGCGTTCTACGCCTGCAGGGGGCTGAATTCCGTCACCTTCGAGCCCGGGGTTTCGGGGCTGGGCAGATTCCTCTTTGATCTTACCCCGTGGTACCAGAATCTTTCCGGAGATATGGTCATTGTAAACGATATTCTTCTGGTTTACCGCGGAAACGCTTCTTCCGTAACCGTTCCCACCGGAGTCACGCAAATCGCCTCGCAGGCCTTCAACTGCAACCGGTCACTTTCGCGGGTCACTCTGCCGAACGGGCTGACGGAAATCGGGAGGGAGGCCTTCAGCTCCTGCGAAAACCTCTCAAACATCAATTTTCCCTCCAGCCTGAAAAAGATCGGAGACAATGCCTTTGAGAGAACCGCTCTTTCGATTGTCCAGCTTCCCGAAGGTTTCACAGACCTGGGGAACGGTGCGTTTACGTTCTGCGATTCGCTCAAAACGGTCTCGATTCCCTCCAGCCTTGAGCAGTTCGGGAACGGGGCGTTTGAAAACTGCAAGAATTTAACTGCGGTTTCGCTTGCAGACGGGATCAGAAGCATCGGCGATAGCGCGTTCGGTGTGTGTCATAAACTGGACGAAATCAATCTTCCGGACAGCATTATGAAAATCGGCGGTTCTGCCTTCTTCGGCTGCGAGAGCCTGAAAAGCGTTCATGTCCCGAACCGACTGCCATGGATTGAGGATTCCACCTTTGCCGGCTGCCATTCTCTTTCCTCCGTAACGATTCCGGACACCGTGACCAGCATCGGTGAAATGGCGTTCAGCGAGTGCTATTCTTTGGGAACCATCACCATTCCAAAAACCGTTGCCTCGATCGCCGACACCGCGTTCCTGGCTTCCTTTGTCCCGAATCCGGGTGAGTTCGGCCGCGGCCTTTTCATTCAGGGATACGAGGGCACCGCGGCCCAATATTATGCCAACAACAACGGACTCCCGTTCGTCACCCTCGGCGTTGTCGGTCATCCCCTAAAACATTTCACACTGGATACCACCGGGACTTATAATTTCGGTGACCGAAGCACCTACTGCTACATGGTGCGGACCGCCTCCCCCAACGAGCCGCTGGTGCGCTCCAGCGACCCGGACGTCGTATCCGTGAAATTGGAAAAGAAGGTGTCCGGGGGATATATTTTCCGTATCAACCGTCTGGCACAGGGAACCGCCGCGATTACCACGACGGTCGACTACTTTGAAAGCCTTGCCTTCCTCGCAAAGGCGGGACCTTCGGTCCGGGCGGATACCACAATGCCGTTTTCACTGAAGCAGGGCGCAGGCTACACCTTCCGGATCACCGTGCTGACGGCGGGCGCCCCCAATCCGCAGTTTTCGGTAGGCAACGGCTCGGTATTTCAGACGCAGATGGTGAAACAGAACGGCAGGGATTATTACTTTAAAATTACAGCCATTGGAATCTCCGGGCAGGAGACCGGAATCTACACAAAAATGCCCGGAGAGGATGCGGTCCGGCACTGCATCGTGAAAATTGCTTAAAATTTGAGACGGTGAAGCCGGACATTTTCCGGAAAGTAAATCACGCGGTACCTGAATGGCAAAAGGATGTCGATTATCCACTCGACATCCTGATTGCTTGTTTCGGACGGGAAAACCACCGCAGTCAGAAGACGGGTTTTCCTCCAAGAAAGCCGCCGAAAGGCAAAAGGCGCCGGTCACGGCGCCTTCTGCGGACGCACGGTATTTTTCGGTCGAATCGGGGCCGGAAGATACCGTGCGTTTGGCCGGAAGGACAACCTCAAGGACCTTGAATGGATTCATATGGAACACATCGCGGAACGGCCAGTTCCACGCGGCGGCCGGGGCTATCTATTTTGTTTCCTGTGTGCTATAATGACGGAGAAATATCAGGGAAAAAGGAGGCGCTTCTCGTGGCGGTGGAAACGGAAAGATTGATTTTAATTCCTTTATCGGCGCGCCGGTTAAGGCTTTGGCTGGAGGATTTATCCGCGCTGGAAAAAGAACTTGGCTGTGTTTATGATGCTGAACCGCTGAAGGATCATCTTTATGAGATTGTGAAAGGGCAGCTGCCGATTACCGAACAAGACGAACCGAATTATCCCTATCACAGCTTTTGGCTTCTTGTCCGCAGGGAAGACCGCGTTGTGGTAGGTTCCGCCGATTTTAAAGCGCCCCCCGATCAAAATGGGGAAGTGGAAATCGGGTACGGGTTGGGAAACAAATACGAACACCACGGCTATATGACGGAAGCGGTTCAGGCGATGTGCGAATGGGCTTTCAAACAGGAAGCGGTAAAGCATGTAACGGCTGAGACGGAAATCGGCAACCTTCCGTCCCAAAAAGTCCTGACCCGCTGTGGATTCAAACTGATTAAGCAGGGTGATACTTACTGGTGGAAACGGTAAATACGGCGATTGTATTTAGGAGGATGAGCAATGAAAGAAGCATTTTGTACGGACGGCAACTGGTACAAAGGAAATTTACATATGCATACGCTTCGTTCCGACGGGCACCTTTCTCCGGAGCAGGCCGTGAAACGCTATCAAAAGGCCGGGTATGATTTTGCCGCCCTGACGGATCACTGGATTCAAAACGAATGTGAAACGACGAAACGCTTTCTGCTTTTAAACGGGTGCGAATGGGATACGGGAGATATGGTAACAACGCCGGTGTTTCATATTGTCGGAGTGGGAATGGACTCTAAAGTTTCTTTGGAACGGTCGCTTCCGCCGCAGAAAATCATTGATGCGATCAATGCGGCGAACGGAATCGCGATTCTTGCGCACCCCGCGTGGTCGGTTACCAATCCCGCGGACTGCCTTGGCCTGACCGGTCTTGGCGGAGTGGAAATCTACAATTCCGTCTCCGGCCTGCCATGGAACGGCGAACGCGCGGACTCCGGCGTTTATATCGACATCTGGGCTTCCATGGGGAAGTTCTTTCCCTGCATGGCCGCGGACGACAGCCATTTTTATCAGGGCGAGGAAACCCGTTCCTACATTATGGTGAACGCGCGGGAGCTCACGCCGGATTCCATAAAAAGCTCCATCAGAAACGGAAACTTCTATGCTAGCCAGGGCCCGGAGTTTCATTCCTTAAGATTCAGCGGCGACACGGTGAGCGTCGAATCCTCCCGTGTGGATACAATCATCTTTAACAGCAATACCGTATGGTGTCAGGACAGGGTCTTTACCGGGGGCGTAACCGGCGCGGCCTACCGGATGAAACCCACCGACAAATACGTGCGCGTCATCCTGATCGATTCACAGGGCAGAAAAGCCTGGTCTTCCCCGATTCCGGTCAACGGAGAAGCTCATTGATTCCGGATTTTTCTCGGCGCGGCGATCAATTCCCGGTCGACAAACACGGACCCGTCGTCCTTGGTTTTCAGCCCCCATTTCATCAGTGAAATTTCAGAGTGAACGATTTCGATGCAGGTAATGCAGTCCGGATGGATACAGCTGCCCGTGTTGAAGTAGGGAACCTCGTCCTCATCCGGGCAGGTCGGCCTGTGGGTGTGGCCCGCAATTACAATCTGATGACGGTCGGCGGCCCAGTCGATGATCTTCCTCTCCACTTTCTTTTTCTTGTCATAATTTTTCGCGGCGCTGGTTGGGTCCTTTAAACCGAAGAATTCGAGACGTCTCCAAACATATCGGGAAAGAAATCTCCCGACTCGCCAAAAGATGTCGCTGACGATGTCGCCCTGATGACCGTGGACCAGAAACAGCTTTACCTGGTTGTCGATGTCCTTTAAAATCAGGCCCTCGTGAATTTCAGCATTTTCAAAAAGGCCTTCAAAGGTGTCCGTGTTCGTGTTGTAGTATCGGTCCAGATTGTTTTTGCGAAAGGCAGGATACCTTTTCACAATATCGTGGTTTCCGTAAATCATGTAGTACCGGTTTTCGGAGTAGAACTGATGCAGCAGTTCAAAAATATCCGCGTAGATCGTACAGATGCCGGAAAAATGACGGTTTTTCCACAATTCGTCGCTGTCCCCAAGATCAATATAGGTAAAACCGTTCCGGTAATAATATTTGATCGCGCAGTAGTAAAGGCTCTGGTTGTGGCTGAAGTCGTCAACCCAGCTTCCGTCGCCGCGATGGCAGTCGCTGATCAGAACGATTTTTGAAGTCCGGTCAAACGGCAGCTCCGTCGCTTTTTGATATACTTCCGTTAATCGGTGATAAGTTGAAAAAGATGACATTCCCATTTCCTTATATGAAATATTTTAAATGGATTGATTCCTTTCTTTTTATGGTATCCTAATTTCAGAAAATTTTGCGCGCATCCCCACGAAACTTACAGAATCAGGAGGAAACAGGAATGGCTTTTTGCTGGACTTCACTGCATGTAAAGGATTTAGAGGAATCTTTGAAATTTTATCGGGAGATTGTCGGACTTCGGGAAAACAGGAGGTTCGAGGCCGGGCCGGATACCGAGCTTGCCTTTTTGGGAGAGGGAGAAACAAAGGTCGAATTGATCTGCAACCGGGAGAATCGCGAAATCAACATGGGAGCGGATATTTCTCTGGGGTTTACGGTTCCGTCCGTTGATGAAATGATGAATTTTGTGAAAAGCAAAGGAATCAAGATTCAAAGCGGACCGTTTCAGCCGAATCCTCATACCAGATTTTTCTTTGTCCTTGACCCGGACGGCTTGAAAATTCAGTTTGTGGAGAATTTGTAAAAGTTTTCAGGTTGAATAAGAATAAAACGCAGCTGCTGATTTTGAATCAACAGCTGCGTTTTTATTTTGTCCCGAAGCCATCGGCGGTGCACTTTTATGTGTGCAGGATGGGGGGCAGGGGTGAGCATTCATTTTCAGGAATCCGAATTTTTTCCAGAACCTCCCCAATGCTGCCTTTCAGAGTGAGGTCGGCTTTCGCATCCATCGGGGTGGTCGTTTTGTTAATCAGCACCAGACGATTGCCGCTGTAGTAGTCGATCAGTCCTGCGGCAGGGTAGACCGAGAGCGACGTTCCGCCGATGATCAGCATATCCGCGTTTTGAATGGCTTTTACCGCGCCGTAAATCGTGTCCTGGTTCAGCCCTTCCTCATACAGAACAACATCGGGCTTGATAACGCCTCCGCATTCGCAGATGGGAATCCCCGTGCTTTGCCGGATAAATTCCGCATCGTATTGTTTGTGGCACCGCTGACAGTAATTGCGGTGAACGGAACCGTGAAGCTCATAAACCGTTTTACTCCCGGCTTTTTGGTGCAGTCCGTCGATGTTCTGCGTTACCACGGCGGAAAGCCGCCCCGCCTGTTCCAACTGCGCCAGCTTTTTGTGCGCCGGATTTGGCTCCGCTACCAGATAAAGCATTTTATTCCGGTAGAACTCAAAAAACTCCTTTGTGTGGGACCGGTAAAAACTGTGGCTCAGCATGACTTCGGGCGGATACGAATAGTGCTGATTGTATAATCCGTCCACACTTCGAAAATCGGGAATACCGCTTTCCGTGGAAACACCCGCGCCGCCGAAAAAAACAATGCGGCTGCTTTCGTCGATCATCCGCTGAAACTTTTCCGTGTCTGTCATAAACCGTCCCTCCCCATAAATAGCCCGCGCTTTTCTTTTATCTTAGCCTCAAATCAGAAAAAATGCAAGAATTCGCGGCAAGAAAAAAGCATCAAAGGTTCGGCAAAGCCCCCGGCGGCGGCCGGGGGCTGAAAGTGTGACGGATTAGATTAGCCGATAAACTGCTGGGTCCAGTAATAGCGGCCGCTTGAGTTCTGGGCGACTCCGATGCCGATCTTTGTAAAGGAAGAATTCAGAATGTTGGCTCTGTGGCCTTCGGAATTCATCCAGCCGTTCATGACCTGCGTCGGGGAGGTCTGTCCCATGGCGATATTTTCACCCGCGGTACGGTAGCTGATTCCAAACTGTTTCATCATATCGAACGGAGAACCGTAGGTGGGAGAGGTGTGGTCAAAATAGCCGAGTTTTGCCATATCCTGTGACTTCAGCGTGGCGGTCTTGTTCAGCGCGCTGTCCATGGAAAGCGCGTTCAGGCCGCGGCTGGTGCGTTCCTTGTTTACAAGCTGCAATACCTGATTCTGAAAATCCGCGTATGTTCCGGTTGCCGTGCTTCCCGAAGATGCAGGGGTGCCGGAAGAACTGCTCTTGGAAGGAGCGGACGTTGCCGGCTTGGAGGAGGCGCTGCCGGACGGGGTCTGATTGCAGCTTTTGCCGGTGAGACGGCTGATCACATCGTTCAAATAGCTACTGTAGTTTGTACCCGTCTGACCGCAGTTGTAGTTCGGTGTGCAATACTGGTAAGTACCCGGGGCGCAGGAATTCTGTACACAACCGCTTTGCGTGGACGCACAGGTGGAGTTTGTGTTGCAATAAGTGTTCTGGTTGCAGGTGCTGCCGGAAGCTGTCGAGCTTTTCTGGGATGAAGCCGCGGAAGAAGAAGCCTTCGAAGAGGTATCCGCTTTGGTTGCCGGGCTGTAGGAAGTCGGGCAGGAAGAATTCTGTGTGGAAACGATAGTGCTGCCCGACTGAACAGCAGACGATTCCTGAGAGGAGGGCGCAGAAGCTGCTTCGCTCTGCGGGGATACCGCTGTCACCGCTGAACTGGCGGCCGGTGCTGATTGATCGGATGTTTGCGCGGCATTTTTTGCATAAAGGCCGGCTGTACCGCTGACGATCAGGCTTAAAAGCAGAGCTAATAATCTACCTTTCATAAACTACTCCTTTGAAAACAAATTTAAAAATGTTACAAATATGTAATTAAGGCGGTCAAGTATTACAAATTTGTAACTTTTCTTGTCCATATCGTAACACTCACCTGAGAAAAAGACAATCCCTCAAATTCTTCCAGTATTTCAAAGAAACGCCTTTTTCTCCGACTATCCACATGAAAAATTGAATATAGATTTACAAGAACAGTAAGAAAGGGCGATTGCCATGAACAACCATTATCCGTTTGAATTGCCTCCGCTCCCCTATTCGTACAATGCTCTGGAGCCATATCTCGATTCCGAAACTCTGAAATTTCATCATGACAAACATTTCAAAGCATATGTAGACAACCTGAATCAGGCGCTTGAAAAACTGCCGGCTTATCAGAACTGGACCCTTGAGCGGCTGATCCGCGAAAATTACCGACTGCCGTTTCAAGTACAGACGGCGGTATGGAACAATGCGGGCGGCGTTTATAACCACAACCTGTACTTTAATTTGATGGAACGCCCGGGCAATCAGGAACCCGAGGGGAAACTTAACTCCGCCATTCAGTCGGTATTCGGCTCAATGGACAAATTCTATCAAAAATTCAAAACCTGTGCGCTAAGCCAGTTTGGCTCCGGCTACGGATGGCTTGTGGCGGACTGCCGGGGGAGGCTGAAAGTTTTGAATACGCTGAATCAGGATACCCCGCTGCCCCGCGGATTCTGCCCGGTGCTGCTGGTTGATGTGTGGGAGCACGCCTATTATCTTCAATACCAGAACCGAAGGGGCGAGTATCTGGACGCATTTATGCGTCTGATTAACTGGGCGGCAGCGGAAGAAAATTACCTGCGCTGTTTTGGGCGGCCGATGCAGCGCCCGGGCAGAAAGTAATTGCTCACTCATTGTTTTGAAACAAAAAGAGTAAAAAAACCGCATAAATTCGGAAAAATGTTCCACCTTTTCTTCCATATTTCTTGAAATCATTTCCCGCCCAAGGTATAATTTAGAAAACGGGGACAAATGGAATTCATAGTTCCAGAATATACCGGACCCGAAATCATCAGGGGGGAAGACGATGAAGAAATGGACGGCCGCACTGCTGTCGTTATCACTTTTGATCATGTCCTTGCCGCCCGCGTTTGCGGAGGCGTCGTCATCGGCGGCAGTCATCGATATGCACGGCACAAAGACATATCTGGGCCTCGCTTCCGATTGGGGTAAGACATGGGACAAGGACAATTTTGAAGATGTAACAAGGGAAGACGTTACCTATGACGGAAGCCTGACGGTGAAAAGCGGCGAAGTAGCCGACATCACCGTAAGCGGAAGCAGCTCGAAGCTCACGGTTCAGGGCGGCGTGATGGATTCAGTTTCCTGCGACGGCTCCGCCGTGATTAAGGACGGGGATATGAAATCCGTTGACGCGGGCGGAGATTTGAGGATTTCCGGGGGAAACATCCGCCATGACGTGCGCTGCGACGAAGAGGCGTCCCTGAGCAGCACCGTAAAGATCGGCGGCAGTTTGGACGCAAACGAAATCACCTTATCTTCAGGGGCCAAGATAAACGTCGCAGGGACGATGACTGCCGAAAGCAATCTTAACCTGAACAATTGCACACTGAAAACCAGAGGATTCGACGGCGACGATACGGCGACCCTGAGTATCAACCAATATACGGTAACGCTGCCGCCGCTGGAAAACATGAAGGAAATCGTTGTGAAAAACAAGACCAATGCAACGGCGGATGAAAAGATTCAAGCGGGGGAGCTTTATATTACGGACGGCGCTGAATTTTCGACCAGCTCTTCGCTGGAGCTGAATCAGCTGACGGGGCCCGGCACCCTGTATTTCCATTCGGGAAAGCTGACCGTACATGACTCCATCGAGGGCAAACCGCTGCTGATCTTCAGCGACCATGTCGGCAAAGGGGATACGGCGTTTTACGCGGACAGCGACTCCGTCTCCGACGACGACGTGCGTCTTTATGACTACGGCGTTGAAGCGAAGGACGACAGCGGCCCCGAGGACAGGTTCGTGCTGACCAATGCGGTTTCGGACGGAATTACGCTCAGCAACCAGAGCCTTTCGATAAATCCCGGGGAATCCGCGACCGTAAAGGCCCATGTGAAGCCGGACTTTTCCAAGTTTGCGACCGGCACCAAACTGGTATGGGAACTGTATGGAGATACCTCCGCGTTTTCCAAATCGGTAGATTCCGGCGGGCTGTCCTGTAAAGTATCGGTTTCTTCTTCGGTCAAAGGAATGTATAAAGGAACGCTGATCGCCTACCTGGTGGACTCGCATGGAACCCGCCTCAATGATTACAAGTCGGACTCCTGCGTCCTTTCAACCGGGTACTCCGGCGATCCCGGCAACAGCGATTCCGGGAACGGCACGCTGGACACTTCCACGGTTTCCATTCTGACGGGGGACCGGTATTGGGTGCTCGCACGGATATCCTCATCCGCTGCTCCGCATGCCATGTCTTATAACTCCGCCGTCGCAACCGTCGGCGAAGGAAAAGCAGTAAAGGACAGCAGCGGAAATCCGGCCTGGATTTATCCAATTACCGGAACGGGCAAAGGTCAGGTAACGATTGAGATTGACGGACAGAAAGTGATTGCCAAGGTTTCCTCCGGGATCACGATCGATACCTCGTCTTATACCATGGCACCCGGCGGGAAATATGTTATCGGTGTGACCACAAAAGGGGTAGAAGCGAATTCAATCTGGGCGTCTTCCGATCAGTCCGGCGTTTCGGTTCAGTACGTTGGAAAAAGCGGAAGCATGTTCCTTTATCGAATTTCCGGCCAGAGTGCCGGAAACGCGACCGTTACCTTTTCTATTACGGGGGGCGAAAGCGTGTGCACCGCCGTCTCGGTGAGAAACGGCGCGAGGGCCGGCGGCGTCAGTGCCAGACTCGTTGCATTGGCATAAAGTTACGAAAACAAAAAACTCCTGCTGATTTCGGTCACGCAGGAGTTTCTTGCTGTAATAATGCCGCTTTCGGTGTACCTTCCGGAGGAGGAAACGGCTCCAGACCGGAAAATGGAGGCAAGAGATTTACTGACTTTGACGGGAGAAACCAAAACAATTACGATTTCGGATGAGAGTATTTTGTCGACGCAGCAGATGATGGGAGGGCAGGCTTCCCGGTCGGCCTCTTCCGGGGACACTGTATCGCAGCAGACTGAATCGGGCGGAGCATCGGCGGCGCTGTCTGACATTCAGGACGGTACCGTATGAAAAGTAACCTATCAGTCCGATGGAGAAACCCTGTCCTCCGTGGTGATTCTTGGAGGCAAAAAAACGAACTGACGGAAAGTCTTGCGCCGGAGCCTGTTCCGCGGTAAAATAAACAAGAGGTGATTGCATTGTCGAAGGGACTCAGTATATCCGGGCTTGTGATCGGAATTGTGGTTACCATTTGCGGAATCGGGACAATCGTCCTGAACGCGGTCGGTTTGAACAAGAGTCATTGAACGCGGCAGATCTTCGGCCCCGTCTTGAAAGACGGGGCCGTTTCCCGCTGTGGACGAACCACCGGCGGTGCCGATGGGAGCAAAGCTAAGGGAAAAAGCAAAAAGCAGCTTCCATAAATGGGAGGAACTTTGGGAAGGGGAGGGCGCAGCCTTCTCCCGCCTCGGTTCCCCTTCCGCATTGGGATTGTTTTCTGTTCTTGCCTGGGTGAAGGGGCAGGGGGTGAATATGCCCTGCAATGGAAGAAACCTATTTGCCTTTTAATGTCGCGCCTTTGGCGCCGCGGAAGTACCGCCGGCTTGTCGGTTGGTATCCATTCGGCGCTTGTGGAAAAAAATAAAACGGTGTATCATAGGGCAAAGGAGGTAGATCATGGAACTGTTTTCCAAATGGTTTTCCGGGATTCACCGCCCAAGGCTGACCGCAATCGATTTCATCCGGTATATCGGGCCGGGAATGCTTGTTACGGTCGGCTTTATCGATCCCGGAAACTGGGCGTCCAATATCGCGGCGGGGTCGGGGTACGGATACGCCCTGCTGTGGATGGTTACGCTGTCGACCCTGATGCTGATTCTGCTGCAGCACAATGCGGCGCACCTCGGCATTGTAACCGGAAAATGCCTGTCGGAGGCCGCGACGGAATACCTTCCGCCGAAGCTGAAAAACGTGATTCTGATCAGCGCGATGGGCGCCGCGGTTTCTACGGCAATGGCCGAACTGCTGGGCGGGGCGATTGCGCTTCAAATGCTGTTCGGATTGCCGATAAAATTAGGGACCGTTTTGGTCCTCCTGCTTGTTCTTTGGCTTCAGGTTACGAATTCCTACCGGAAAATTGAAAAAATCATTATCGGGTTTGTTTCTCTGATCGGCCTTGCCTTTCTCTACGAATTGCATATGGTGCAAATCGATTGGGGCGCGGCCGGGGCAGGGTGGGTTACCCCGGTCTTTCCGAAGGGAGCTCTGCCGGTCATTATGAGCGTGCTGGGTGCGGTCGTGATGCCGCACAACCTGTTTCTTCATTCCGAGGTGATCCAAAGCCGCCAGTGGAACCTGCAGGACGAAACCGTCATCCGCAGGCAGCTGAAATATGAATTCGGCGACACGCTGTTTTCCATGCTGATCGGCTGGGCGATCAACAGCGCGATGATCCTGACGGCGGCCGCGGCCTTTTTTCAGCATTCAAAGAAGGTGGACGAGCTTAATCAGGCGCAGGAAATGCTTCGCCCTCTTCTGGGGGATGCGGCCTCCGCCGTATTCGCTCTGGCTCTTTTGTTTGCCGGAATTTCCTCCAGCATTACGGCGGGCATGGCGGGAGGAAGCATTTTCGCCGGGATGTTTTCGGAGCCGTACGATATTTCGGACAGCCATTCCAAAGCCGGAGTGCTGCTGACTATGGTTCCCGCGGCCGCGGTGGTGTTCCTGATTTCTTCCCCGTTTCAGGGGCTGATTTATTCCCAGATGCTTTTGAGCGTGCAGCTTCCGATTACGATTTTCACGCAGATTTACCTGACCTCGTCCAAACGGGTGATGGGGAAATACGCGAATTCTATTTTGGACCGTATCCTGCTCTGGATCACCGGAGGAATCGTGACGGCTTTAAATCTGGCTCTTCTCATCAGTGCGTTCTAGCCGCGCAATATTTTACGGAAAGTATATTGAAAAATAAAATAACAGCTTGTATCTAAAATGGTTCGATACAAGCTGCTTTTTTTATTGCCCTGCCGTTCCGTTTTCAACGGAGGCCGCAAGGGAGTGACTGTAATCCTCATCCCACCGTTCCGCCAATTCCGCGTCGCTCCTGCGGTCGGGCAGGGTGTAATTCTGTTTGAGATAATTGCCGAAATAGGAACTGGTCTTGTACGCCCCCCAGACGTTAAGGTGGCCGGCGTTGTTCATGTCCTGTGCGAAATCAAGTCCGACTTCGTCCATCCGGTCGTCAAAATCCAGAAAAGGAACGTTTTCCTGCTGGCAAAGGTCCGCAACTGTGTTGAACATTGCTTCACAGTCGTTGACCCAGCCGTCGGACTGGTTGGACTCCGTATAATCGCAGGGCATATTGACGAAGACCAGCTGAAATCCCTTTTCTTTTGACAGCTCTATAAATTTATAAAAATAGGAAAGAGTCTTTGCGGGAATATCGGCTTTTTTGTCCGTGGCCGCATAGGAAGCATCCGCTTTTCCATATCTTTGCGTGCCGGCGTCGAAGCCTTTTAAGTAGTAGATGGAAGAACTGTCATATGTAAAATCGGCCGCGGTCAGGGAGGACCATCGGAAATGGTATTTCAGCGCAGGAAGTAGAAAGTTGATCCACTCTTCCGGCGGCGTACAGTTTTGAATGGCTTCCAGCTTGTTTTTGGAAAAACGCATGTTGTCAACCGCGTTGCTGATAAAGCCGGTCGCACCGTAGGGGGTTGTCATGCCGAGATAGTATAGGTCGACGACAACGACGGACGGCGTATGCTTTTTCAGAACTTCCTGCAGCAGGTAATAGGTAACGTCGATCGGCTGGCCTCCGGTGGCGTAATTGAAGCTTGTAATTCCGTACTGCTTCCATAGAACGTTTGGGTCGATGCCGCCGTTCATATGGCTCGACCCCATGAAAACGACGTCGTAGGGGTCGTCCGAATGATAAAGACCCTCGAGCAGTTTGCCGCGGTGGTCGATCTTGTAAATGAACACACTGGAGATGGAGGCGAGGATCAGCGCCAAAACGGTCAGAAACAGGATTCCTTTGCCAATCAGCTTTTTCAAAATCGGTCCCTTTCTAAAATTGGAAATAGATAAACTGCTGCGCCGTGTACTGGGATCCGTAAATTCCAAGAATCAAAATAACCAGAGCAGCCGAAAAATAAGCGGTCCAGCGGACGGCAGTCCTTTTTTTAAGCAGGAGTGCGCGCAGGTCGGTTTTCCGGCTCAGCACATCCACGGCCAGAACGACGGCAATCCCAAGAATTCCGGCGAAAAATTCTGGCGCCGTCAGCCCGAGACGGAAAAGGGCACCGCCCGAGAGGTCCGCTGGGCGAAACAGGCTGCCGATCAGCGTAAAAGCGTCCTGTACCGTCCCGGCGCGGAAAAAGATCCAGGCGAAATCCACAAGGACGAAGGTAAAAGAAGCCCGCAGAAAACGATTCAGGCGGGAATCCGGGTCAATTCTCAAGGCTGTCGCGGCTTTCCGGCGGGCCGGCTTCAGCAGCAGGCCGAAAATCTGGTAGAGTCCGTGCAGTGTGCCCCAAATGACAAAGGTGAAAGACGCGCCGTGCCAAAGGCCGCAGACGGCAAACACAAGAAAAAGATTCAGGCATTGTCTGAAGAGAGAACACCGGTTCCCGCCCAGCGGGATGTAGAGGTAATCCCGGAACCAGGCCCCGAGGGTGATATGCCATCTTCGCCAGAACTCCTTAATGGACAGGGAAAAATACGGTCTGCTGAAATTTGTCGTCAGAGAAAAGCCCAGAACCTGTGCGGCGCCGATCGCAATATTGGAGTATCCCCCGAAATCGCAGTAAATCTGGAACGCGAAGAAAACGCTCGCGACGGCGACCTCCGCGCCGGAATATTTTCCGGGACTGCCGTAAACCGTATTAACCAGCTGTCCCAGTCGGTCGGCAACGACCATTTTCTGAAAATACCCCCACAGCATCAGGAGAAAGCCCCGGCGGGCACGGTCATAATCAAACCGGTGAATCTCGCTGAACTGGTGCAGAAGGTCTTTGGATTTTTCGATCGGCCCGGCGACAAGCTGGGGAAAGAATGAAACGAACAGGGCGTATTTCCCGAAATGCCGTTCCGGCTTCAGGTCTCCCCGGTAGACGTCCACCGTGTAGCTGAGTGCCTGAAAGGTATAAAAAGATATGCCGACCGGCAGCAGAAGATCGAATTTCATCACTCCTGCGGACATTCCCATGGAGGAAATAACGTCGGTATAGATTTCATCAAAAAAATTCAGATATTTAAAAACGACCAGAATCCCGAGGTTCAGGACAAAGCTTACGGCGACCCACAGCTTTTTCCTCTTTACGGCTTGCGCAGCGTCCGGCAGGGCGCCGGCTTTTTCAATCAGAAGTCCGCTGAAATACGTAATCACGGTGGAAACAGCCAGCAGAATGCCGTACTGGGGGCTCCAGCTCATGTAAAAAAAATAACTTGCAATCAAAAGCCAGAACCAGCGGAGCTTTTGAGGAAGGGCAAAGTAGACAATGGTGACAACAGGGAAGAACAACAGAAAAGAAACGGATATAAACGACAAGAAGGAGGCCTCCCAAAACCGGTGCTTCCATTTTACAGGAGCATATCCTTTATTGAACTATTTAACCATGTAATTATAAATCAAATGTTACAAAATTTCGTCTTTCTTCGAATTTAACATGAAAATTCCGTGAGAAATTTATAGCTGAATGAAAACGGACCGGAAAAAAAGCCGTCCCCCAAAGGGACAGCCTTTTAGGCCGCGCGGTGAGAATACGGTCAATCCTCATCTTCCTGGGGGGCGGTTGGCAACGTCCTCGCCGCAACCGCCTGTTTTCCAAACGAAGGCTCCGGCAGGAAAGTGAGAAACGATCCGATGACAATCAGCGCGATTCCAACGGCCATTGACGGCGTAATTGCTTCCCCAAGGATCGCGAGGGAAAGCAGGGGGGCCAGCACGGGCTTACAGAAAAAAACCAGGGCTGCTTTCGCCGCGCCGGCGGTTTCAATCGCGAGAAAATAAAAGGCGAAGCCGCAGCCGGTCACAAATACGCCCACATAAACAAGGCTGGGAAGAGCGCCCGGACCGATACCGGAAAAAATCGGAACCTCCGCGAACTGTGCCAGGCCCGCGCCGCGCAGCAGGCCGGCGACAGGACGCAGATGACCCAGAAGAATCAAAATCAGCATTTCGGCACACCCGAACAGAAAGCTGAAGCAGGTCATTGCCACTCCGCCGTAACGGCCGCTCCGGGTGCGGCCGACCGCATTGTAAAGGGCAAAGGTCACGGCGGCGGCCAGAGAAAGAACGGTTCCCGCCGCGCTGCCCGCAAAATGGAACGGATTGATCATGACCGCCATCCCGAACAGGCTTAGAACGATCGAGACCGCTGTATTGAGCCGTATTTTTTCATCCAGCATGAAAAACGCGAATAGAACCAGAAAAACGGAATTGCAGCTGAACAGGACGGCGACGGTGGAAGCCGGCGAATACAGAACAGCCATCTGGTACAGAATCATGCTGACGTTCACACAGATCAGCCCGGTCAGCGCGAAAAATGCAAGATCGCCCAAACGCGGAGAAAAATTCTTTCGCCGGAGTTGTTTCACTGCCAGCGGCATCAGAATCAGGGAACCGATCAGGAAGCGGAGAAACGTGAGCTGAATGGCGTTGAAGCTTCCGGCGCTCAGTTTTAAGGCGATTTCCATAGTGCTGAAAAGGAATGTTGCAAAGATGATGTAAATATAACCTTTTTTCAATGATCAGACCTCGCATTTCAAAACTACTGCGTAACAGTATAGCACGGTGTGCAAAGTCTGTAAACGTATGTTGTCCGGGAATGCTCCTTGACAGCGTCCTTTTCAGGCGATACAATCAAAATAAAAAGACCGGGCGGGCTTTCAGCCCGCCCTAACAGGAAAAATATCCACGCATAAAGCATGTTTTGAAAATCAAAATGATATTTTCTCTGCCGTCACTAGCGTATCCAGTCTTGCGCTGTATTATCATTGCCAATTTTATGAATATTTAATTTAAGGCGTGATTAGAATGAAAACGTTAATCGCATATTCCAGCACGCACGGATCGGCTGCCGAGTGCGCCCGTTTTCTTGCGGGAATTCTGGGGGACACCGATGTCGTCGACCTGAAAAAGGGCGATGCGAATCCGGCCGGCTTTGATGCCGTGATTCTGGGCAGCTCCGTCTACGGCGGGCAAATCCAAAAGGAAGTAAAGGATTTTTGCAAAAAATACCTTGGCATTCTCCTGCAAAAGCCGATTGGCATTTACCTGACCTGCCTTACGGAGGAGCGGGACGAAATCCGGCAGTTCCTTGAAAACGGATTTCCATCCGAAATTGTTGGGCGGCTGACCGCTTTCTGCACGCCGGGCGGCGCCATTTACTTTACCAAAATGAATTTTTTGGAACGAAACGCATCAAAAATATTGTTAAACGGCATTTCGAAATCAAAAGGCGCGGGAAAAATCACCGATGGGAAAACGGATTATGTAACTCTTTCCAAAGAGAAGCTGGAGGCGTTTGCCCGAAGGATGGCGGGAAATCAGGAAAGGAATCCTTCATGAATTTTCAGTTGATCGCCCTCGATATGGACGGCACGGTTTTAAAGGACGATAAAACCGTATCGAAACGAACCATGGAAGCGTTGGGAAAGGCGGCGGCCCGCGGGATTCAAATCGTACCCGCGACGGGGCGGGTCGCCAAGACGGTGCCGGAAGAGATGCTGCGCCTGCCGGGCGTGCGCTACCTGCTGACCTCCAACGGAGCAAGCGTCGTTGATTTGACGGATCGGTCCGTGCTGTACTCCCATCCCATGACGATGGAAGCCTCCCTGCGGATCGTCCGCTTTTTTGTGTCCCACGGTTATTTTATGGAAGCATACTGCGGCGGCGTTTCCTATGCAAACGAAGGAGAACTGCCGCCTTTGCGCAAGGCTGGATTGCCGGAGGAGTTTTTTCGCTATATCGACGCTTCCCAGACTTTTGTCAGCGACCTTCCGGGTTTTTTGGAGCGGAACGGAATCCCTCTGGAGAAGGTCAATCTTCCTTATGTCCCCGCCTCGGAGCGGGGCCGTCTGCGCCGCGAAATTCTGGCAATGGGTCCGTATTCCGTCACCTCCTCCGGGACGATCAATCTTGAGATCAATGATCGCTCGGCAAGCAAAGGCGACGGCCTGCGGCACCTCTGTGAAACCCTGGGGGTCGACCGAAAGCGTGTCGCGGCGTTCGGGGACGGCGACAACGACAGGAGCATGCTGGAGTTTGCGGGACTGGGCGTTGCGATGGGGAACGCGGAACCGGATCTTTTCCGGGACGCCGATTATGTAACCGGCACAAATGAAGAAGACGGCGTGGCATCGGCCATTGAGAAATTCATTTTATCGGAAGAGAGTTAATGCTTTCGGGGCGGGAATGCTGTAACGGATGAGGATGGACGGAATACGGAAGGGGGAAAAGAATGCGCCGGCTTGACCGACTGAAAAGTCAAATCTGGTTTTGCGCCGCGGCGGGAGCTGTTCTGACTTCTCTGGCCTTCGGCGTGTTCAACATCTGGTACCGGCATTGGCTGCCGTGGCTGCTCGCCGCGGCGGGAGCTGCCGCCTGTATTAGATATACCGCGGGTTACGGGAACCGCAGGACGCTGCTTTCTTCCGGAGTTTTCGGGGCGGCGATGTCGGCCATGTTCTTGGTCGGGCAACGGATCACCATTCAACCGCCTTCTTTCGCCGGGGTCGGAAGGGAGGACGTTCTGCCGTTTGCAGGCCTTGCGCTCCTGCTTTGGGCGGCGACTCTTGCCCTGTTCCGCCTGTCGGAGCGCCATCCGTTTCCAAAGTCCCGCCGCGCGTTACCCGAAAGCCCGCGCAGCCGTTTCTTTTCCTGGGCGCTGTGGGCCTCGGTTTTTGCCGCGTGCTGGCTTCCGTATTTTCTGACTTATTATCCCGGACTGATGACGGGGGATTCCTTTGCCTGCCTGGTTCGGGCCGCTGGGTGGGCGCCGGTCAACAACCAGCAGCCGGTCGTTTACCAGCTTTTTCTGAGAATCTTTTATTTGGCGGGAAATTTGCTTGGCAGCATGAATCGAGGCGTCGCGCTCTATTCTTTCACACAGCTTCTGCTGATGGCGTCCGTGCTGGGGTACGCGCTGTACTGGTGCCGCATGCGCGGATGCCCACTGCCGTATCTTTGGGGAACCGCGCTCTTTTTTGCCTTAAACCCCATTTACGGAAAGTATGCGGTTACCATGTGGAAAGACGTGCTCTTCGGCGGCGCGATGCTTTTGCTGACGCTTCTCCTTGCCGATACGGCGGCGACCCGGGGCGCAAATTTGCGGTCGGTCGGCGGAATCGCGCATCTGGCGCTGACTTCATTTGCCGTTGCGTTCCTTCGGAATAACGGTGTCTATGTTCTGGCGTTTTCGTTTTTGTGGCTGGCCTTTTTTTGCCGGGTTCACATCAGAAAAGCTGCGCCCGTTCTGCTTGCGGTTTTGGCCGCCGCCGCGGTGATTCAGGGCCCGGTTTACCGGCTGGCCGGAATTCCGAAAAACCGCTTTGACGAATCCGTCGGCGTTCCGCTTCAGCAAATGGCTCGCGTTGCCGCAAAGGACGGAAAAATGTCGGAAGAGGACAGAAATTTTCTGAATCGGGTGCTGCCGATCAAAACGATCAAGGAAACCTATGATCCGTTTACCGTGGACCGGATTAAGTTCAATCATAAATTTGACTATACTTATCTGGCGCGGAATAAAGCGGAGTTTCTGAAAGTCTGGGCGGATTTGTTTGTGAAGAATCCCAAGGAATGCCTGATTGCCCACATGATGCTTACCCTTGGGTATTGGCACGTCGGGACCGGAAACTGGGTTACCGCGACCGGCGTGGCTTCGTGGGGGGACGATACCTACGGAGTGGTTCCCTATAATCTGTTTGGAACGTTGACCGGAATCAATTCGAAACCCTATCTCGAAAAGTGGTCCGCGTTCCTGGAGCATTTTGCGCCGACGGGAATGGGCAATAACATCGGTGCGGCCGTCTGGATGACGGCGTTTCTGGCAATTTACGCGCTGTTGAAGCGGCGGTACGGCCGATTGCTTTCGATGGCGCCCGTCATTGGATTGTGGCTGACTACCATGCTGGCGGCTCCGACCTACTGCGAATTCCGCTATGTTTTTTCGCTGTTTCTGTGCGCGCCTTTTCTTTTCTTTCAGATATATCGCGAGGGGAGAAGCGAATCGGCGCCCTGAATTTCAGGCATGGCTGGTTCGGCCTTGGCACAAAAAACGCCGGGGGAATTTGTCCCTCGGCGTTACGGTTGATCTTATGATTTATTTGAGCGAATTATGATAAATCTGTTCCAGGTCTTCGTACTGGGGGGATACGATCAGTGCCGCGAAATTACCGTCGCGTTCCACTTTGCATTTTTCCAGCATCGCGTATTCCTCCGGCAGATAGTCCTTCATTTCGATTTCCTTCTGATGATAGCGGTCGTTCAGTTTTTCTTCAATCTTTCCGGCGGCGCTGTCGTCGGAAGCTTCAAAAAGCAGGATTTCATCGCCTTTGGTTCCGGTGGAGTCCACATAAGCCGCAAACTGCTTCACGTCATTGGGGTCGATGCCGTAATTCGGCATCAGGTCTTCGGAAGAAAGATCCATCATCTGAGTGTTTGTAATTTTTTGCTTCATGTTTTCCATTACCATGGTCAGGTCCGCTTCTTTTGCGGCCGCTTTGGAGCACCCGGTCCAAAGAAACAGGGCCGCGGCAAGCGTCAGGAGGAAAAGAAAAGTCCGTTTCATGCGGTTCAACCTCCGGTATGTGTCAAAATATAATGAATCCAGACCTCGCAGGCCGTGTCTGTGAAATGCAGCCCTAGATCATCCGGGTCGCTGCAGTAATTCCGTTTCAACGCGCCGGTATCGTCCCTCATAACGGAGGCGATGTCCAGAAAATACCATCCGTCCTTTTCACAGATTTCGGAGACCAGTTTGTTGTAACGTTCCAGGTTCGGATTGTTCAGCGTTTTCTTCTGCTTGTCCGCAAGCATCGGTGTCGCGGACTGAATATAGATTTTTACACCGGGGATTTTATCACAGAATCGTTTTGTCAGCGTTTCAAGATTTTCAGCCGCGCTCTCCACACCGTAGGGAGCCACGTCGTTGATGCCGAGCATCAGGTAGACTTTATCCGCTCCCATTTTTGCGGCGCTGTCTTCCAACAGCGATTTTTCGCCGTTATAATAGGGATGGATGGAATCTTTGCCGAGCGGCTGCAGGGCGTTTCCGCTGCCCATGCTGCCCGCGGCGAGAAAAGCGGCGGTGCCGAAAAATCCCGCGTCGGATTTTCTCTTTTTCAAAACATAGTTTTTCAGCTTCAGTGTGACGGAGTCTCCGACAAAAACCGCATGATCCAAAAAGGATGGGTCTGCCTCCGCGCTTTCCGCGACGCTGTTCAAAACCGGTGGGGTATAGGCAACGGAAGAAGCCGTCCGGCTTAAAACCGCGGAGGAATCGCTTGAAGATTCCTTGACTGATTTGGTGACGGCCGGCGAGGACGCGCTTTCTGAGGAAACGAGCCCGGAGCTCTCCTGATGAACAGTCGTCGAAGACGGCGAGGCGGAGGCAACCGGCGCCATGGTCTGCTTACTTCCGCACCCTGACAGCAATACTGCGCATATTAGGACGGAAACGGCCAAATGTCGTAACTTCATCCTTTTTTCCCTCCCGGATTAATCTGCAATTAAGTATACCATACACAGGATTCCAGTTTCAACCATTGTATCATAATCGTAACTAATTCATGGTTGGGAATAATTGCCGTACTGCCGAAACTAAGACCAAAAAAAGAAGGGGCTGTTGCAAAACGAAAGTTTTGGGGCAGCTCCTTTTTCTGTTGAAAAGTCAGCGATTTCGATATTTTTGTTGAAAATTCTGCGAGATAAACGGTCAAACAGACACGGCAGTGCTAA